>NZ_JBIBWD010000022.1:0-96208 GCF_043080985.1 Streptomyces sp. NPDC014894 | reverse complement strand
CCGTCCTCACCGACACCGGACGCAAGGCCTACCGCCGCGCCCGCAGAGTCCACCTCACCAACCTCCGCGCCGAGTTCCTCGACCGCCTCACCGACCAACAGCTCACCGCACTCGCCGACATCTGGGCCACCGTCGGCCTCGACGACAACACCGCCACCTGCTGAAACCGCCGAAAGGCCCGGCGCCGGCCCGCGCTCGGCGCGACGCGGCGGCGGACGCCGGCCGACAACCCGTCGTCCGCCGCCGCGCTCCGCCCCCGCGTCCGCAGCGCGGCCGTCAGGACACCGGGGCGCCGGCCCGGACGGCGGTCAGCGCCCGGGCCACCGGCACGACGTCGGCGACGGCCATCTCGACCCGCTCGTACACCTCCGGGTTGAGGATGGTCGTCCCGTCGAAGTCGCCCGAGCTGAGATAGACCCCGGCGGGCGCGGTCCACGCCTGGAGGAAGGCGAAGAGCGGGCGCAGGGCGTGCTCGATCACCAGAGCGTGCCGGTCGCTGCCTCCGGTGGCGGCGAGCAGCACCGGTTTCGCCGCGAGGCCGTACTGGTCGACCAGGTCGAAGAAGTGCTTGAAGAGTCCGGTGTAGGAGCCCCGGAAGACCGGGGTGGCAGCGATGACGAGATCGGCCTCCTCCACCGCCCTCAGCGCTTCCCCGGCCTCCGCGCCGAGCTGATCGCGCTCGGCGGCGCCGGTGAATCCGGGCCCGAGCGTGTGGAGTTCGATCAGCCGGGACTCGATCTCGGTGCGCGCCGCCAGGGTTTCGAGCATCAGCTCCACCAGCGCGGTGGTTCTGGAGGGGCTGCGCAGGGCGCCGACCACCGCCACGACCCGCAGCGGCGCGGTCATGACGTCACCTCGGCGGCGGAGGCGCGCAGGGCGGCGATCTCCTTGCGCACGACGGGCGCGACCTCGCCCCCGAGCAGTTCGATGGCCTTCATCGCGTCCTTCTGGGGGAGATTCCCGAAGCCCAGCTGGATCATCATGCGGTCGTGGCGGAAGAGCCGGTACTGCGCCATGATCTTGTCGATGATCTCCTGGGGGCTGCCCAGGAAGAACGCTCCCCCGGCGGTCGCCTGCGCCTCGTACGCGCGCTTGGGCATGGGCACCCCCTGGCCGCGCTGGTGGTGGTTGGCCATCCAGCCCGCCTGGAAGTAGGGGTGCGAGACGTCGACGGCCTCCTCGTGGGTGGCGGCGACGAAGCCCGGCGAGTTGATCGACACCTTCAGCCCGGCCGGATCGTGCCCGGCCTCGGCCGCGGCCTGGCGGTAGAGGTCGACGAAGGGGGCGAACTGGCGGTAGCCGCCGCCGATGATCGCCAGCGAGAGCGGCAGCCCCAGCCGGCCGGCCCGGACGACGGACGCGGGGGTGCCGCCCACCGCGACCCAGACCGGCAGCTCACGGTCGGGCCTCGGGGTGATGTCGCCGTCGGACAGCGCGGGCCGCAGCGAGCCCTGCCAGGTGATGGGGTTCTCCTCGCGGAGCCTGAGCAGCAGATCGAGCTTCTCGGCGAAGAGCTGCGCGTAGTCGGCCAGGTCGTAGCCGAAGACCGGGAAGGACTCGATGTACGAGCCGCGGCCGGCGATGATCTCGGCACGGCCGCCGGAGAGCAGATCGAGCGTGGCGAACTGCTGGAACACCCGGACGGGGTCGTCCGAGCTGAGCACGGTCACGGCGCTGGAGAGCTTGATGTCGCGAGTGTTCTCCGCCATCGCGGCCAGCACGACGGCGGGGCTGGAGACGGCGAAGTCCGTACGGTGGTGCTCGCCCACGGCGAAGATGTCGAGCCCCGCCTCGTCGGCCGCCTTCGCCTGCTCCACCAGTTCGCGCAGCCGGCGCCCGGGGGCGGGCGGGATTCCGGTGGTGGGGTCGGGCGTCAGCTCACCGAAGTGGTAGATGCCGAGTTCAAAGGCCATGAGGGGAGCCCCGTCCAAGAGATTTCGTTGATTGCGCAACGAATAACCTCGCAGAGTTGGGCCCTATTCCCCGAGGCGGGCCGGACGCACGCCGCACCCGCCCGTACGGACCGCTCCCGACCACACCCCACCCGTACGGGCCGACCCCGACCACACCCCTCCGCCCTCCGCCCGCCGCCGGGCGGACCGAGAGGCGGGTCCGCCATGAGGTGCGTCACAGCCGCTCACCCCGGCCCTGCCCCGCCGGGGCGGGCAATCACCCCGGCGGGGCAGGGCTTTCACCGGCGGCGCGGAGATCGCCCGGCCAGAGCCCGGGACGCGGCTACTTAGGCAACCCTTCCCTGTGACGCGGGGGCTCTGGTACAGGTTGACGGTCCCGTCGGCACATCGGAAGTATCGCCATGCATCACGACAGAACAGTCGATCACCTACCCTTCGTGATCGACCTCTCTTTCGAGGAGGCCCGCCGGCGGGCCGAGGTCATGGCCGCGCTCGGGCCGGACTGGGACCCGGCGGCCGTCGTCCGGGGCGAGGACGAGGCGTACGCGCTGCTCTATTCGGGCCTGGACGCCGAGCAGCGGCGCACCTACGACAGGCTCGTCGCCGCCGGGGTCCTGCCGGGAGAGGAGCCGGGCCGTGCGGCTGCCCATTGACCCGCAGGCGGACAGCGCCCGCCGCGCCTGGGTGGCCTGTCCCGCCTGCGACGACGCCCGGACCTGCGCGACCTGCGCCGAGCGGCGCAACTGCCGTGAGCACTGGCGCTATCTGATCTCCAACGCCGGCCCGGTCGTCCATCTCCAGTGCCCCGGCTGCACCCACACGTGGTCCCTCGACACCCGGCCCGGCGTCACCCGCCGACCGGACCACATCCCCTTCCGCTGACGCCCCGGCCCGCCCGGCGCTCCCCGCCCGGCCGTCCACCGGCGCGCGGACCGAACGCCCCCGCCCCGGCGCGCGCCGCCGCCGTCCGCCACGACGGCGGATGAGTCCGCCCTCCCGCGCTCCGCGCCCGCTTTCCCCGCCGGGCCGGGTCAAGGTCCCCGCCGCCCGGGCATGATGTGAACCGGCTCTGGAATCACGTCAGTTGGGTGGTCGGGTGAAGGTCGGAGCGTGGCCGGACGCATGTCCCCGGGCCGTGGAGTCCCACGAGACCCGGTCGCGGGCCGGCAACGCCCCGGCCGCGGGCCGGTACCCGAGGGCGTACGGAGCCGCGTTCGGCGTCGCCCCGGCGGCCCGCGCCGTCCTCCGGGCGTCCGCCGAGGCGGCGGTGGTGCGGAACGGCCCCGGCACCCGCTCGGACGCGGCGGCCGGCCGTCACGGCGAGGTGACCGGGCTCGCCCCGGCCCTGGCCCTGGCCTGGTCCCGGTCTGGTCCCGGTCTGGCCCTGGCCCCAGCCCTGGTCATCGTCCGCACGCCGTCGCCGCTCCGGCCGCACGCGTCCCTCTCCCCACCCGGGCCCGGCGCCCGCGCCCTCCGGCGGAGACGACCGGATCCCTCCGGCGCGGGCCGCCGGACATCGCCGCATCACCGCGCGCAGGCCCCCCTTCACCCGAAAGGCGGCTCCACCGTGATGAGGCCGTCGCACGGCCGGTGTGACGGAGAGTCGCCCGGCGGATCCCGGGCGCTGCCGGACCCGCCGGGGATACACCCGGACGGCCCGCACCCGGGCGGGAGAGGCCCCGGCCGGACACGCCCTCGGGGCCACGACCCGTCGTCGGGTCCCCCGCGCGAGGGCCCCTCTCGTCCGATACTGGTTCGAGCGCTCCCCCAGGAAGACCCGAATCCGACCGCGAGGGCCTGAGGCGTCAGCAGGGGAGCCGGCCGGGTCGGCGCCCGCACCGCCGCCCCGCCCGGCCCCTGTGAACCGCCTCGGCCCTCCTTGCCCCGCACGCCTTGCCCGACCCGCGTGAACACTGCGCGGAATGCCGTCTGCCAGCCCGTCGAGGAGAGACCCTTGAGGATGCTCATCAATGTCCCGGAGACCGTTGTCGACGACGCTCTGCGCGGGATGGCCTCCGCGCATCCCGAGCTGACCGTGGATGTGGAGAACCGGGTGATCGTACGGCGGGACGCCCCCGTCGCCGGGAAGGTCGGGATCGTGTCCGGGGGCGGCTCGGGGCACGAGCCGCTGCACGGCGGGTTCGTCGGGCCGGGGATGCTGGCGGCGGCCTGTCCGGGGGAGGTCTTCACCAGTCCGGTGCCGGATCAGATGGTGCGGGCGGCCCTCGCCGTGGACGGGGGCGAGGGGGTGCTGTTCGTCGTCAAGAACTACACGGGCGACGTCCTCAACTTCGAGATGGCCGCCGAACTCGCCGAGGAGGAGGGCGTACGTCTGGAGAGAGTGCTGGTCAACGACGATGTCGCGGTCATCGACAGCCTCTTCACCGCGGGTCGTCGCGGCACGGGGGCGACGCTCTTCGTGGAGAAGATCGCCGGGGCCGCCGCCGAGGCGGGCGCGCCCCTGGCGGAGGTGGCGGCCGTCGCCCGGCGGGTGAACGAGGGCTCCCGCAGTTTCGGGGTGGCCCTCAGCGCGGTGACCACCCCGGCCAAGGGCACCCCGACCTTCGACCTTCCCTCCGACGAGCTGGAGTTGGGCATCGGGATCCACGGGGAGCCCGGGCGGGAGCGCCGTCCGATGATGACCTCCCACGAGATCGCGGACTTCGTGGTGCACGCGGTGCTGGAGGACCGCCGGCCGACCGGTCCGGTGCTGGTGCTGGTCAACGGCATGGGGGCCACTCCGCTGCTGGAGCTGTACGGATTCAACGCCGAGGTGCAGCGGGCGCTCGCCGAGCGCGGCGTCGCGGTCGCCCGTACCCTCGTCGGCAACTACGTGACCTCGCTCGACATGGCCGGGTGCTCGGTGACGCTCTGCCAGGTCGACGAGGAGCTGCTGCGGCTGTGGGACGCTCCGGTGCAGACCGCCGCGCTCCGCTGGGGCCGCTGAACCGACCGGGATCCAACGATCAGAGGGAGTTCATGTGCTCGACGCCGATTTCTTCCGCCGCTGGCTGATCGCCTGTGCCGCGCTGATCGACCGTGAGGCCGGACGTCTGACCGAGCTGGACTCGGCGATCGGCGACGCCGACCACGGCAGCAATCTCCAGCGCGGATTCGCCTCGGTGACGGCGGCCCTGGAGAAGGAGTCGCCCTCCGCGCCCGGAGCGGTGCTGATGCTCGCCGGCCGGCTGCTGATCTCCACGGTCGGCGGAGCCTCCGGGCCGCTGTACGGGACGCTGCTGCGGCGTACGGGGAAGGCCCTGGGCGATGTCGCCGAGGTCACCCCCGCCCAGTTGGCCGAGGCTCTGCGGATGGGGGTGAGCGCCGTCGCGGAGCTGGGCGGCGCGAAGCCCGGGGACAAGACGATGCTGGACGCGCTCGATCCGGCCGTGGCGGCGCTCGGGGACACCACGGCCTCCTTCGCCGCCGCGGGCGAGGCGGCCGAGCGGGGCGCGCTGGCGACCGTGCCGATGCAGGCCCGCAAGGGGCGGGCCAGCTATCTGGGCGAGCGCAGCATCGGGCACCAGGATCCCGGGGCGACCTCCTCGGCGCTGATCATCGGCGCGCTCGCGGAGGTGGCGGCGTGAGCGGGGGCGGGCAGGTCGGCATCGTGCTGGTCTCGCACAGCGCCGAGGTGGCGGCCGCCGTCGCCGCGCTGGCCAGGGGGCTGGCGGGCGGCGGAGCGACCGCCCCCGTCGCCCCGGCGGGCGGCACCCCCGACGGCGGTCTCGGCACCAGCTCCGAGCTGATCGCCCGGGCGGCCGGGGAGGTCGACGGGGGCGCGGGAGTCGCCGTGCTCGTCGATCTCGGCAGTGCGGTGCTGACGGTGAAGTCGCTTCTGGCGGAGGGCGACGAGCTGCCCCCGGGCACCAGGCTCGTGGACGCGCCCTTCCTGGAGGGCGCGGTCGCCGCCCTCGTCACGGCCTCGGCGGGGGGCGATCTGGACGCGGTGGAGAGCGCCGCGTCGGAGGCGTACGACTACCGCAAGTCCTGACCCAGGGCCCGACGGGGCTCGCGGGGGAGGGGCAGCCGTTCGGCCCCCGCGAAGTGGCCGGGGCCCGCCGGCCCTCCTAGCGTCGGTCTCCTGTGGTGCATTTCCTACCATCGGAGAGCTGATCATGCGTGCCCTGAGTGCCGGACGTGTCGTGTCCCTCGCCCTCGCCGGCGTCGCCGCGCTCGCTCTGGGCGCACCGGCCGCCCTCGCCGACGAGGAGCCGCTCCCGGGCGACGACCCGGCGATCTCCCGGGAGGCACGGGCGCCGGCGCCCGTTCCCGTGGCTCCCGGCGTCGAACCGCCGACGGGTCCCGGGAACGAGGCGCCCGCCGTCGACATTCCCCTCGGCGACGACGACGCGCCCGGCGGCCTCGACGTCCCCCTCGACAGTCCTCTCGGCGAGGACGACCCGGCGGCCGGCACGACGGACGACACGGCGGACGAGGACACCGCGGGCCGCACCGGAACGACGGACCAGGACTCCGCCGGCCACACCGGCACGACGGACGACGACTCCGCCGGCCACACCGGCACCGCGGACCAGGACTCCGCCGGCCACACCGGCACGGGCGCGCGCCCGCCGGACGGCGCGGGCGTGGACCCGACCGGTCCCGACAAGCCCGGCGGCGGGGTGGGGGCGGGCTCCGGCGGCAGTACGGCCGGACTGGGCCCGGCGTGGCTGACCCTCGGATCGGCGCTGGTCGCGGGCGCGGTCGGGGGCGGCGCGGTCCTGGCCCACCGCCGCCGCGCCACGACCCGTGCCTGACCGGGCGCACCCGGCGCACAAAGCACACCCCGCGCACCCAGCGCACTCAGCACCGCCTGCGCACCCCGTACGCGTACGGCACCCGCTGCCCTATCCCGCCCGGCCCGCGCACCATCCGGCCGCCCGGCACAGCGCCTGGTTCGCCCTGCTGACTGTGCTACTGTTCGGGATCTTTTTGCTGCGCGCCGGGACGGCCGGACCGGCGGCCGGACCGCCGTCGCCGCGTGCCGAGGCGGCGGTGCCGCACCGGACCGCGTCCGCCGGCGCGCGGCCCGCCGCGCCCGAGCCGCTCCCCCGTGCCGCGCCCCGGCGGATCGCCGTGCCGTCGCTCCGGCTGGACGCCCCGCTGATCCGGGTCGGGCTCGGCCCCGACGGTCTGATCGCGGCCCCGCCCCCGGCGGACGCCCAGCGGGCCGGCTGGTACACGGGCGCGGCGGCCCCCGGCGAGCGGGGCACCGCCGTCGTCGTCGGCCATGTGGACGACGCGGCCGGGCCGGCCGTCTTCTATCCGCTCGGTTCGCTGGCCCGGGGCAGCCGGGTCGAGGTTCCGCGCGACGACGGGAGGACGGCCGTCTTCACCGTCTACGGCGTGGAGACGTTCCCCCGGAGCGGCTTCCCGGCGGACCGCGTCTACCGGGACGGCCCCGGCGCGGAGCTGCGGCTGATCACCTGCGGCGGCCGGTACTCCGCCGGGTCGGGGTACGAGAGCAATGTCGTGGTCTTCGCCCGGCTGACCGGGGTGCGCTGAGACGTGTCACCGGCTCCGGCCCCGCCGGGCGGCCGCCCGGCGGCCGGCTGGCAGACTGGGCGCATGTCCGCTCCTCGTCGCCCCTGCCCGGTCTGCCGTCGTGAAATCGCCGTGGTCGCGGGCCGGTTCGCCCGGCACGACCCGGCAGGCGCCCGGGTCGCGGCGGAACTGGTCTCCTGCCCCGGCTCGCGGCGGCAGGCTCCGTACGAAGCCGCGCTCCAGCCCACGCTCGACGGCTCCCCGGTGCCCGTCTTCCCCGGTCAGCTCCCCCTGTTCTGAGGCGTTAGCGCGCGCCGGGCCCGGGGGCAGCCGCGTCCGGGCCCGGCGGCCGTTGCGTAGGCCACCGCGCCGGGGCGGTCCGTCCTGTGGCGGGTACGCGACAGATGGCCCACCCAACCGGTAGATTGGTCTACACCATTGCGCATACCGAGACGCACACAGAGACAGGGATCTTCGTGGAAGTTGTCATCGTTCCGGACGCCGCCGCCGGCGGCGAGCTCATCGCCGAGGCCATGGCCGACCTGCTGCGCCGTAAGCCCGACGCCCTGCTGGGGGTGGCCACCGGGTCGACGCCGCTCCCGATCTACGAAGCCCTCGCGGCCAAGGTGCGCTCCGGCGGCGCGGACGCGTCCAAGGCCCGGATATGCCAGCTGGACGAGTATGTGGGGCTGCCCGCGGGACACCCCGAGTCCTACCGCTCGGTGGTGCTGCGCGAGGTGGTCGAGCCCCTCGGGCTGACCGAGGAGTCCTTCATCGGCCCCGACGGCGCCGCCGAGGACGTGGCCGCCGCCTGTCTCGCCTACGACCGCGCGCTCAGCGAGGCCGGGGGCGTCGACCTCCAGCTGCTGGGCATCGGGACCGACGGGCACATCGGCTTCAACGAGCCGTGCTCCTCGCTCGCCTCGCGCACCCGGATCAAGACCCTCACCGAGCAGACCCGCACCGACAACGCGCGGTTCTTCGACAGTCTCGACGAGGTCCCCCATCACGTGATCACCCAGGGCATCGGCACCATCCTGGAGGCCCGCCACCTGGTGCTGCTGGCCACCGGGGAGGCCAAGGCCGACGCCGTGGCGCTCGCCGTCGAGGGTCCGCTCTCGGCCCTGGTGCCCGCCTCGGCGCTCCAGCTCCACCCGCACGCCACGGTCGTCGTGGACGAGGCGGCCGCGTCGCAGCTGAAGCTGGCCGACTACTTCCGCGCCACCTTCGCCTCCAAGCCCGACTGGCAGGGCATCTGAGGACACGCGGACCGGGCCCCCTCCGACAGCGGGGGCCCGGATCCCCGCGGACGGCGGCGGGCCGGGCGGCCGCCGCTCGCGCACCGGCCGGGCCCCGATTTCGCTCCGGTCGAAACATATTCCGCGCCCAACGGCTCTTTTCCGCCGTCGAGTTGATACGGTGCGCTCGCTCGGCACTTGTCGCCCGTCGAACTGACGGGCAACCGTGCAGCCCCGGGGGATCTTCATGGACGACGGCAGCGCCCACGACCTTCTTGTGGTCAAGCAGAGCCTGGAACGTGTCGCACGGCGGGCAGGCCATGCCGTCCGGTACTTCTACGCCCATTTGTTTAGCCACCACCCTCATTTACGGGCCCTGTTCCCCGCCGTGATGGCCGACCAGTACGAGCGGCTCTTCGCCGCCCTGGTCCACGCGGTGCAGCATCTCGGCCACCCCGGCCTCCCCGCCCATCTGGAGCGGCTCGGCCGCGACCACCGCAGATTCGGGGTCGTCGACGAGGACTACGCGGCCGTCGGGGACAGCCTGGTCGCCGCCATGAGGCAGCACTCCCCGCACACCTGGGACGAGCCGACGGAAGCCGCCTGGCGGCGGGTCTACGCCGGAATGGCCGAATCCATGACGGCGGGCGCCCGCCGGTCGGTGGCCGCGCGCCAGCCCGCGTTCTGGGAGGCCACCGTCGTCTCCCACCGGCTGCACGGCGACCACACCGCCGTCGTCCGCGCCGCCGTGCGCACCCCGTACCCCTGGCTGCCCGGCCAGTACGCCACCGTCGAGCACTCCGGGCTGCCGGGCGTGTGGCGGCCGTACTCCCTGGCGGGCGGCACGGGGAACGCGGCGGACCGGGAACGGTTACTGGAGTTCCATGTCGGCCGGGTGCGCGGCGGGCTGCTCAGCACCGCGCTCTGCGACGACACCGCGCCCGGCCGGCTGCTGCGGCTCGGGGCGGCCTCCGGCTCCGCGCTCGCCCCGCCGCCCGGCACCCCCGCCGTCACCCTCATCGCCGCGGGCACGGGCTGGGCCCCCGTCAAACCGGTCCTCGACGAACTGCTCGCCCGCAGACCCGCGCCCCGGGTCAGGATCGACGCGGTGGCCAGGGGCGAATCGCACTTCTACGACGGGGCCTGGCTCGACGGGCTGCTGCGCGACCACCCCTGTCTCAGCGCCTACTGGTGGTACCAGGAGCGCGGCGAGGGCCGGATGCGGGCGGCCGACCGGCTCCACACCCATCTGCGGGGCCGCCGCGACTGGGCCGACGAGAGCGTCTACCTCTGCGGACCGGTGCGATTCGTCCAGGAGACGGCCGATCTGCTGTACGAGAACGGACTGCCGCCGGCCGCGCTGATCCGGGATCCGCAGCCGTCGTCGCTGCGCCCGCGCGGGCATGTCTCGCACGCGGAGGCGTTCCTCGATCCGGTGCCGGTGCGCTGGATCGATCCGCAGGCGCGCACCGGGGCGCTGGAGACGCCGGCGGAGTCCGCGGCGCGGGCCCCGCTCCAGGCGCCGGTGGCCGCGCCCCGCCGCTGACTTCGGCGAAGGCGGCCGGGCGTGCTCGCCCGAGGGCCCTCAGGGGCCGTACCAGAGCGTGGTGGCGTTGCAGAACTCGCGGATGCCGTGCGCCGCCAGCTCCCTGCCGTAGCCGGAGCGCTTCACGCCCCCGAACGGGAGCGCGGGGTGCGAGGCCGTCATCCCGTTGAAGAAGACCCCGCCCGCCTCGATGTCCCGGGCGCAGCGCCCCGTCTCGTCCTCGTCCCGGGTCCATACGTTGGAGCTGAGCCCGAACGGGGTGTCGTTGGCGAGGGCGATCGCCTCGTCGGTCCCGCTCACCCGGTAGACGGTGGCGACCGGTCCGAAGGTCTCCTCGCGGTGGATGCGCATGGTGTCGCGGATCCCGGTGAGGACGGTGGGCTCGTAGAACCAGCCCCGGTCCCGGCCGGGCGGGCGGCGGCCGCCGGTGAGGACGGTCGCGCCCTGGCGTACGGCGTCGTCCACCAGCTCTTCGAGGTCGTCGCGGCCCTGTTCGGTGGCGAGCGGGCCGATCTGGGTGGACTCCTCCAGCGGGTCCCCGACGACCAGCGCCCGCATGCCCTCGGTGAAGCGCGCGCAGAACGCGTCGTGGACGTCGGTGTGGACGAGGAAGCGCTTGGCGGCGATGCAGGACTGGCCGTTGTTCTGCGTCCGGGCGGTCACGGCGGTGTCGGCCGCGCGCTCGACGTCGGCGGAGGGCAGCACCAGATAGGGATCGCTGCCGCCCAGCTCCAGCACGGTCTTCTTGACCTCGTCGCCCGCGACGGAGGCGACCGCGCGCCCGGCGGGCTCGCTGCCGGTGAGGGTCGCGGCGGCCACCCGGCGGTCGCGGAGGACGCCCTCCACCGTGTCCGAGCCCACCAGCAGGGTCTGGAAGCATCCCTCGGGGTAGCCCGCGCGGCGGAAGAGGTCTTCCAGGAAGAGGGCGGTCTGCGGCACGTTGGAGGCGTGTTTGAGCAGCGCCGTGTTGCCCGCCATCAGGGCGGGGGCGGCGAAGCGGACGACCTGCCAGAGCGGGAAGTTCCAGGGCATGACGGCGAGGACCACGCCGAGCGGGCGGTGGCGGACGACGACCCGGGCCGCGCCGGAGTCCTCGGTGTCGGCGGCGGAGGGGTGCTCGTCGGCGAGGAGATCGGCCGCGTGCGCGGCGTACCAGCGCATCGCCTTGGCGCATTTGGCGGCCTCGGCGCGGGCTGCGGCGACCGGTTTGCCCATCTCGGTGGTCATGGTGCGGGCGATGGAGGGCGCGTCCTCGTCCAGCAGATCGGCGGCCCGCTCCAGCAGCCGGGCGCGGTGGGGGAAGCCGGTGGTGCGGTGCTCGGCGAAGGCGTGCCGGGCGAGGGCGATCCGCCGGTCGGTCTCCGCGGCCGTCAGCGGCTGGAAGGTCTTGAGGGTCTCCCCCGTGGTGGGGTCGACCGTGGCGATGGGCATCGCCGGCTCCTCTCGTCCGGGCCCGTCCGCACCGGCGGCCGCGCTCTCGGGCCGCCGGGTCCGGGGCCTGTCCCACAGGTCTTGTCCGGTTCCTGTTCCACGGGTCACGTACCCGCGGTCGTGCCGGGTGCGCGGCCCGGTGTCCGGCTCACCACAGGCCCCGTCCCGGGTCCTCGGTCCGGGAGCCGAAGAGGGCCGGTACGGGCCCTACGCGCGGGCTCCGGCTCCGCTCTCCAGCCGGAGCTGGACGTCCTTCTCCTGGTCGCCCGCCGCCATTCCCTCGTCGTGGACGACGAAGGCGGCGGCGAGGGTCTCCCGCATCCGGTCGACCGCCCAGTAGCCGCCCTGGACCTCGGCCTCGACGGCGGAGGCGAGCCGGACCGGTCCGGCGGCGGGGCGGGCTCCGGTGACCTCGAAGGTCGCCGTCCACACCGTGGTGTGCCCCTCGGAGACGTACTGCGGGGCGTCGTCGGCCGCGCGGTCGGACGCGTAGCTCTCGCCCAGGACGTGGAAGACCGTGTCGGCGTCCTCCTTGCTGCAGCCCGCGATCGTCACCACGACCGGCGAGGCAGTCTGTTCGCTGCTGTTCACCGTGATTCCTCGCTCTCCGTCAGGGCGCATGTCCTCGCGGGCCCGCCGGGGCCTGCGCCGGAGCGCGTCCGGCGTCGCGGGCGGGGTGTCCCTACCAGGCTCACCCGGCCTCGCGCCGGGTGCACCTCGGCCGCCGCCGGGCGGCTCAGCCGGATGCCTCGTCCGGGACCGGCTGTTCGGGGTGGACCGATCCGCTGCGGCCCTCGCGGCCCTGGCCCGCGCCCGCCTCGTCGGCCTCCGGGAGGTCGGACTCCTCGCCGCCGTCCGGGGCGGCGGGCCGGGGCAGGTCGAGGGGATCGTTCTCCTGCGGGGCCTGCTGGTCGGGCGGGTCCCTGGGGACGGGCGGGGCGGGGTCGTGACGGGTCATGACGGTTCCTTTCGGGAGGCGGGCCGGCGATCGGGGAGCGACGGCCGGGGATGCGGGGGAGGTGGAACGCGGAAAGGGACGCCGGGGCCGGCCCGGCCTTCCGCGGGGCGGGGTGTCAGCGGCGCCCGCCGGGCGGGGAATCGGGGGTGCGCCGGGCCGGCCGCGGCCTGGGGGCGGTCAGCGCGCACCCGCGCGCCGGGCGCGGCCCTCGTCGTACCGGACCGAACGGCGCTGGGTGGCGGGGACTCCGCCCCAGACGCCGGTGCGCTGGCCGGTGCGGACCGCCCAGTCGAAGCAGGCCTGGGCCACCGGACAGCGGTCGCAGACCTCGCGGGCCCTGGCCACCTGATCGGCGCCGGGGCCGAAGGTGCTGACCGGGAAGAAGAGTTCCGGGTCCTGGTCGGCGCAGGCGGCCCGCCGCTGCCACTCCATGGTGTCCCGGCCGCCGGGCCCGGGGGCGCGGTGCCGTGGTGGCTGGCGCATACGATCACTCCTCTCCCCGGGGGTGGCGGTCCCGGTCCGTCCTGGTCCGTCCCCCGGGTGGCCGAAGGGCGGTGCTGCCGCCGGTGGTCATGGTTCCTCCTCGGTCCGCGGGACTCGGCTGTGGCGTCGGGTACCCGGCTTTCCCGGGAATATGGTCGTACCGGGGATTCGTGTCCCCATCGGTCCTGGGCGCGGCGCGGGCGGACGTCCGCCGGGCCCCGCGGAATCCGTCGCGATACCGCGCGAGGGGACGGCGTACGGCCCCCCGGCCCGTGGCGGAGGCCGGGGCGCAGGTCCTGGCGGCCCCGCCGCCGCCGAAAGCCCTGGTCCGGGCCGCCGTGTTCGCCCCGTGCCGTCACTCCGCGTGGTATTTTCTGTATACGCGTTGTATGCAATCTCAGGGGGTTCGCCGTGGCGGCATCGGGACGGGACAAGGCGTACGCGTTCCTCAAGGAACACGTCCTGACCGATCCCGACCTCCAGGGGACCTTCCTCTCCGAGCAGGAGCTGGCCGATCGCATCGGCGTCTCGCGCACCCCGATCAGGGAGGCCCTGCTGCTGCTCGCCGCCGAGGACCTGGTGCGTCTGGTGCCCAAGCGCGGGGCGCAGGTCGTGCCGCTGACGGGCCGTGAGATCACCGAGCTGATGGAGCTGCGCGGCGTCGTCGAGCGGTACGCCGCCGGACGGGTGATCGCGGACGGCCGGGCCCCGCTGGCGGAGCTGACCGCGCTGCTGGAGCGGCAGCGGGAGCTGAGCGGCCCGGAGCTGGCCAAGGAGTTCATCGAGGTGGACCACGCGTTCCACGCCACGATCATCTCGGCGGTGGGCAACGCCCTGCTCGACCGGCACTACGACGGGCTGCGCAGCCGGCAGATCCGGGCGGGCGTGGTCGCGCTCTTCAATCAGCACGGGCGGCAGTCGGCGGTGCTGGAGGAGCACCGGGCGATTCTGACGGCGATCGCGGCGGGCGACGCGGAGGCGGCGTACACGGCCATCGACGCCCATCTGGAGACGACGCTCCGCGTGCTGCTCGCCGGCTGACCCGGGCCCGCCGCTCGGCGCGGCGGGCCGGGCGGGGCGTCAGAGCCTGCGGTTGGCCAGGACCGGCACGGTGGCGCGCACCGCGTCGACCTCGGCGGCGTCCACCTCGGCGATCAGCAGCCCCGGGGCGGACTCCAGCCGGGCGCGCACGGTGCCGTCGGGGCCGATGACGGCGCTGTGCCCGATTCCGGCGGGGGCCTTCGGGGGCGCCTGCCGGCCGGAGGCGAGCGGGTCGGCCTGGTCGACGGCGGCGACCCAGAGGGTGGCGTCGAGCGCCCGGGCCCGGATGAGCAGCTCCCAGTGGTCGAGCTTGCCGGGGCCGTCGCCCCAGGAGGCGGGGAGCAGCGTGAGCTGGGCCCCGGCGTCCGCGTGGGCCCGGAAGAGCTCCGGGAAGCGGACGTCGTAGCAGATCGCGAGGCCGATGCGGAGGTCCTCCACATCGATGGTGACGACCTTGGAGCCGGCGGCGACGGAGACCGACTCGGCGAAGCCGAAGGCGTCGTACAGATGGATCTTGTCGTAGGAGGCCTCGACGCCGGGGCCGGTGGCCAGCAGGGTGTTGGCCACCTTGCCGTCGGGGGCCGGGGTGAACATCCCGGCGACCACGACGATCCCGGCCTCCTCGGCGATCCGCCGCACCTCGGTGGCCCAGGGGCCGTCGAGCGGTTCGGCGAGCGGGGCGAGCGGGGTGCCGAAGCAGGCCATGGTCGCCTCGGGGAAGGCGACGAGGCTCGCGCCGGCCCCGGCCGCGCGGTGGGCCTGCTCCCGCACGTCGGCGAGGTTGCGGACGGGGTCGGGGCCGGTCGTGAGCTGGCTCAGGGCGATGCGCATGGCGGTCCTAGGTGTGTGAGGCGGTCGATGAGGGCCGGGCGCCGGTGTCGGGGTGGTCCATGTTCCCCGTACCGCCCGCCGGCGCGCCAGGGTGCTCCTCCTCGGGGGCGTCGCGGCCGAGGAGGAGGCCGGTGACGGTGACGACGACGGTCAGCCCGAGGTAGAGCGCGAGCGGGATCCAGGAGTCGTAGGCGTCCAGGAGCGCGGTGAACAGCAGCGGGGCGATCGCGCCGCCGATGACCCCGGCGAGGGTGTACGCGAGCGAGGAGCCGGTGTAGCGCAGCCGGGGGTCGAACTGCTCGGCGATGAAGGCGGCCTGCGGGCCGTACATCAGGGAGTGGAGGACGAGGGCGACGACGATGCCGAGGGTGAGGAGCGGCCAGCTGCCGCCGCCGACCATCGGGAAGAAGACGAAGGGCCAGATTCCGGCGGCCACGGCGGAGAGCCCGTACAGCAGCCGCCGGTTGATCCGGTCGGAGAGGGCTCCGGCGAGCGGGATCAGGAAGATCTGGAGGGAGGAGCCGATGAGGACGGCGGTGAGGGCGGAGCCCCGGTCCATGTCGAGTTCGTTGACCGCGTAGGTCAGGACGAAGACGGTGAAGAGGGCGTAAAGCACATCGGGGGCGACCCGGCTGAGGATCGCGGCGATCAGCGGGCGGGGCTGGGTGGTGAAGACCTCCTTGAGGGGCGCGGAGGGGCGGTCCTGCTGGGCCTCCATGGCCTTGAAGACGGGGGTCTCCTCCAGTTTGGCGCGGATCCAGAGGCCGAAGAGGACGAGGACCCCGGAGAGCAGGAAGGCGACCCGCCAGCCCCAGGACATGAACTGCTCCTCGGTGAGCATCACCCCGAGGGCGGCGAGCACGCCGTTGGCGAGGAGGTTTCCGGCGGGCGGGCCGACCTGGGCGGCGGAGGCGTAGAAGCCGCGGCGGCGCGGGTCGCCGAACTCGCTGGAGAGCAGCACCGCGCCGCCCCATTCGCCGCCGACGCCGACGCCCTGGGCGAAGCGGAGCAGCACCAGCATGATCGGCGCGGCGACGCCGATGGTGGCGTACGTGGGCAGCAGCCCGATGAGCAGGGTGGCCACGCCGATCAGGACGAGGGTGGCGATGAGGACCTTCTTGCGGCCGATGACGTCGCCGAGGCGGCCGAAGACGAAGCCGCCGAGCGGGCGGGAGACATAGCCGACCGCGTAGGTGGAGAAGGCCAGCAGGGTGCCGGTGGTCGGGTCCTCGGAGGGGAAGAAGAGATCGCCGAAGACCAGGGCGGCGGCCACCGAGTAGATGGCGAAGTCGTACCACTCCAGGGCGGTTCCGGTGAGGCTGGCGAAGAAGGCGCGGCGGACCGCGGAGCCGGCGGGCGGGGGTGTGCCGGTGCTCGGGGGATTGCGCTTCACGTAGTCCGTCCTTGTACGGGGGCGTGCTGTCGACCTTTCGGCATACTTCTTGTATACAGAACGTATGCGCAACCCCCCGGCGCAAAGTTAACCGCTCCGATATCACAGGAACATGGAGAGATCATGGCGCTGCTCAGCTTCGAGCTTCCCGACGGTTCGACCCGGGAGGTCGACGTCGTCCGGGTGCTGAACGCCGGATACGCCGGCCGCAGCCAGGAGGACGTGGCCGCGCATGTGGCCGAGCTGGCGGAGCTGGGGGTGCCCGCGCCCTCGGTGACCCCGGCGCTGTATCCGGTCTCGCCCTATCTGGCGCAGCAGACGGAGCGGGTCAGCGCCCAGCACGGCCGCACCTCGGGCGAGGCGGAGTGGGCGCTGGTGGTGGACGCGCGGGGCGAGCTGCTGCTGACGGCGGCCTGTGACCACACGGACCGGGCGCTGGAGGTGCACGGGGTGGCGTGGAGCAAGAACGCGGGGCCCGATGTGCTGGCCCGCAGGGCGTGGCGGCTCGCCGATGTGGAGGAGCGGCTCGACGAGCTGACGCTGCGGGCGTGGGTGACCAAGGACGGCGCCGAGAGCGTCATCCAGGACGGCACCCTGGCCGAGCTGCTCACGCCCGGGTACTGGGCGCGGGTGCTGCGGGAGCGCGGCGAGCTGCGGCCCGGCACGGTGCTGATCTCGGGGACGATTCCGATGACGGAGGGCGTGGACCAGTTCGCCGAGCGCTGGCGGGTGGAGCTGGCGGACCCGGGGACCGGGGACGCCATCGAACTGGCCTACGACGTGGTGCCGATGCCCGAGCCGATCGGCTGATCAGGGGCCCGGCGAGCGGGTCCGGGGCGGGTCCCGGGGGACGGCGGGACCCGGGACCCGCCCGGAAGCGCGGGGTCCGGTTTCTCCCGGGTTGTAGTGCATCCGGGAGGGCGAAATCAAGGCGGGCCACACGTAGACAAGATCACAGGGTGATTCCCTGCTGAACCGTCGCACACGTGCCCTAGCATCCGACCATGACGGTCCTCCCCGACGACGGGTTCCCCCTGGCCGCCGAGTTCCCGGACGCCTCGCACGAGCAGTGGCGGCGACTGGTCGCCGGCGTGTTGCGCAAGACCGGCAAGGACGTTCCCGACGACGCGCCCGAGGACCTGCTCGCCACGGTCCTGGAGGACGGCCTGCGCACCGGCCCCCTCTACACGGCCGCCGACGCCACCGCCGCCGACGGCTTCCCGGGCTTCGCCCCCTTCGTCCGGGGCGGCACGGCCGAGGGCGGGGCGGTCTCCGGCTGGGACGTGCGCCAGCGGCACGAGCGGCCGGATCCCCGGCGGACCAATGAGGCCGTGCTCGCCGATCTGGAGAACGGCGTCAGCTCGCTCTGGCTCTCCGTCGGCCCGGCCGGGATCCCGGTCTCAGCTCTCGCCGCCGCCCTGGAGGGCGTCTATCTCGATCTCGCCCCCGTCGCCCTCGACGCCGGCGCCGGATTCGAGGCGGCAGCCGAGGAGTTCCTGCGGATCCTGGACGAGCGGGGCGTCCCGGGCGCGGCGGGCGGGAGCCTGGGCGCGGACCCGCTCGGTCACGCGGCCAGGACCGGGGCGTACGACGAGGTCGCGGAGCACCTCGCCGCCGCCGTCCGGCTCGCCCGGCACTGCCGGGACGCCCGGCCCGGACTGCGGGCGCTGACCGCCGACGCCCTGCCGTACCACGAGGCGGGCGCCTCCGCGGCGCAGGAGGTCGGCTGCTCGCTGGCGACCGGTGTGGCCCTGCTGCGCGAGCTGACCGCCGCCGGGCTGCCGGTCGAAGCGGCCCTGGGCCAGCTGGAGTTCCGCTACGCGGCCACCGCCGACCAGTTCCTGACGATCGCCAAGCTGCGGGCCGCCCGAAGGGTCTGGGCCCGGGTCGCCGAGGTCTGCGGAGCGCCCGACGCGGGCGCGCAGCGCCAGCACGCGGTGACCTCGCCGGTGATGATGACCCGGCGGGACCCGTGGGTGAACATGCTGCGCACGACCGTCGCCTCGATGGCGGCCGGGGTCGGCGGGGCGGACGCCGTGACCGTGCTCCCCTTCGACCAGGCCATCGGACTGCCCGACGACTTCTCCCGCCGGATCGCCCGCAACACCTCCACGATCCTGGTCGAGGAGTCGCACGTGGGCCGGGTCGTCGACCCGGCGGGCGGCTCCTGGTACGTGGAGCGGCTCACCGAGGAGCTGGCCGAGGCGGCCTGGGCGTGGTTCCAGGAGATCGAGCGCGCGGGCGGTCAGCTCGCCGCGCTCCGCTCCGGTCTGGTCTCCGAGCGGATCGGGGCGGCCTGGAGCGAGCGGCGCGCGAGGATCGCCAGGCGGCGCGAACCGATCACCGGCGTCAGCGAGTTCCCGCTGCTCGCCCAGGCCCCGGTGGCACGCGACCCCGCGCCCGAGACGCCCTCCGGCGGACTGCCGAGAGTGCGCCGCGACGAGGATTTCGAGGCGCTGCGCACCCGCTCGGACGCGCATCTGGACGCCACCGGCGCCCGGCCGCGCGTCTTCATCGCCGCGATCGGCCCGGCCTCCGCGCACACCGCGCGCGCCTCGTTCGCCGCCAATCTCTTCCAGGCGGGCGGCATCGAGCCCGTCCACGACCCGGTGTCGGTCGACGCGTCCTCGGCCGGCGAGGCGTTCCGGGCCAGCGGGGCCGCCGTGGCGTGCGTCTGCTCCAGCGACGCGCTCTACGCGGAGCAGGCGGCCCCGGTCGCCGAGGCGCTCAAGGCGGCCGGGGCGGGACGGGTCTATCTCGCGGGCCGGCCGGGCGAGTCGCGGGAGACCCTTGAACGGGCCGGGGTGGACGAGTTCGTCGTCGCGGGCGGCGACGCGGTCGCCGTACTGACCTCCGCCCTCGACCGGATCGGAGTGGCGTGATGGGTGTTCCTGACTTCACGGGCGTCGCGCTGGGCCCCGTATCGGGGACCGGCTCGGCGGACCGCTGGCGCGCGGCGGTCAAGGAGTCGAGCGGACGGAGCGACGCCGACCTGGTGTGGGAGACGCCCGAGGGCATCCCGGTGAAACCGCTCTACACCGGGCAGGACCTGGCCGGACTCGACTTCCTGGGCGGCTATCCGGGCATCGCGCCGTATCTGCGCGGCCCGTATCCGACGATGTACGTCAACCAGCCGTGGACCATCCGCCAGTACGCCGGATTCTCCACCGCCGAGGAGTCCAACGCCTTCTACCGGCGCAATCTGGCCGCCGGTCAGAAGGGGCTCTCGGTCGCCTTCGACCTGCCGACCCACCGGGGGTACGACAGCGACCACCCCCGGGTGACGGGCGATGTCGGCATGGCCGGTGTGGCGATCGACTCGATCTACGACATGCGTCAGCTGTTCGACGGCATTCCGCTGGACCGGATGAGCGTGTCGATGACGATGAACGGGGCCGTGCTGCCCGTTCTGGCGCTCTACATCGTGGCCGCCGAGGAGCAGGGCGTACCGCCGGAGAAGCTGGCCGGGACCATTCAGAACGACATTCTCAAAGAGTTCATGGTCCGCAACACCTACATCTATCCGCCGACCCCGTCGATGCGGATCATCTCGGACATCTTCGCCTTCACCTCGCAGCGGATGCCCCGCTACAACTCGATCTCGATCTCCGGCTATCACATCCAGGAGGCCGGCGCCACGGCCGATCTGGAGCTGGCGTACACGCTCGCCGACGGCATGGAGTATCTGCGGGCGGGGCTGGGGGCCGGGCTGGACGTGGACGCGTTCGCGCCCCGGCTGTCGTTCTTCTGGGCGATCGGCATGAACTTCTTCATGGAGGTCGCCAAGCTGCGGGCGGCCCGGCTGCTGTGGGCGAGGCTGGTGAAGACCTTCGATCCGAAGAACGCGAAGTCGCTGTCGCTGCGCACCCACTCGCAGACCTCGGGCTGGTCGCTGACCGCGCAGGACGTCTTCAACAACGTCACCCGCACCTGTGTGGAGGCGATGGCGGCGACCCAGGGGCACACCCAGTCGCTGCACACCAACGCGCTGGACGAGGCGCTGGCGCTGCCCACGGACTTCTCGGCGCGGATCGCCCGCAACACCCAGCTGCTGCTCCAGCAGGAGTCGGGGACCTGCCGGGTCATCGACCCCTGGGGCGGCAGCGCCTATGTGGAGCGGCTGACCCACGATCTGGCGCGGCGCGCCTGGCAGCACATCGAGGAGGTCGAGGAGGCCGGGGGGATGGCGAAGGCCATCGACGCGGGCATCCCGAAGCTGCGGGTCGAGGAGGCGGCGGCCCGGACCCAGGCGCGGATCGACTCGGGCCGGCAGCCGGTGATCGGGGTCAACAAGTACCGCGTCGAGACCGATGAGCAGATCGAGGTGCTGAAGGTCGACAACTCCTCGGTGCGCGCCCAGCAGATCGCCAAGCTGCGGCGGCTGCGCGAGGAGCGGGACGACGCCGTCTGCCAGGACGCGCTGCGGGCGCTGACGGCGGCCGCCGAGCGCGGTCCCGGCCCCGGCCTGGAGGGCAATCTGCTGGCGCTCGCGGTGGACGCCGCGCGGGCGATGGCGACCGTGGGAGAGATCTCCGACGCCCTGGAGAAGGTGTACGGGCGGCACTCGGGTCAGATCCGTACGATCTCCGGTGTGTACCGGAACGAGGCAGGTGAATCCCCTTCCGTGGAGCGCACCCGGACGCTGGTGAGACGGTTCGAGGAGGCGGAGGGCCGCCGTCCGCGCATTCTGGTGGCCAAGATGGGCCAGGACGGGCACGATCGCGGCCAGAAGGTCATCGCGACCGCCTTCGCCGATCTCGGATTCGACGTCGACGTCGGCCCGCTGTTCCAGACCCCGGGCGAGGTGGCCCGGCAGGCGGTGGAGGCCGACGTCCATGTGGTGGGGGTCTCCTCGCTGGCGGCGGGGCATCTGACGCTGGTGCCCGCGCTGCGGGAGGAGCTGGCGGCGGAGGGCCGGGAGGACATCATGATCGTGGTGGGCGGGGTGATCCCGCCGCAGGACGTGGCGACGCTGCGCGAGGCCGGAGCCGCCGCCGTGTTCCCGCCGGGCACGGTGATCCCGGACGCGGCGCACGATCTGGTCCGGACCCTGGCCGCCTCGCTCGGCCACGAGCTGTGAGACCGTGCCCCCAATGCCACAGACGATCGACATCGAGAAGTACGTCCAGGGCGTACGGGACGGGTCACGGGCGTACATCGCCCGGGCCATCACCCTGGTGGAGTCCACCCGGGCCGATCACCGCGTCCTCGCGCAGCGGCTGCTGACGGAGCTGCTGCCGTACGCGGGCACGGCCCGGCGGGTGGGCGTCAGCGGGGTGCCGGGGGTGGGCAAGTCCACCTTCATCGACGCCCTGGGCACCATGCTGACCTCGCTCGGCCACCGGGTGGCCGTGCTCGCGGTGGATCCCTCCTCCAGCCGGACGGGGGGCTCGATCCTCGGCGACAAGACCCGGATGGAGCGGCTCGCGACCGATCCGTCGGCGTACGTCCGGCCCTCGCCCACCTCGGGCACGCTCGGCGGGGTGGCCAAGGCGACCCGCGAGACCATCGTGGTGGTGGAGGCGGCGGGCTATGACGTGGTGCTGGTGGAGACGGTCGGGGTGGGCCAGTCGGAGACCGCCGTCGCCCAGATGGTCGACTCCTTTCTGCTGCTCACCCTGGCGCGGACCGGGGATCAGCTCCAGGGCATCAAGAAGGGCGTCCTGGAGCTGGCCGATGTGATCGCGGTGAACAAGGCGGACGGTCCGCACGAGCGCGACGCCCGTTCGGCGGCCCGGGAACTCGCGGGCGCGCTGCGGCTGATGCATCCGGCGGACGCGGCGTGGACTCCCCCGGTGCTCTTCTGCAGCGCGCGTGAGTCCACCGGTCTGGACACCCTCTGGGAGCGGATCGAACAGCACCGGGCGCTGCTGGAGTCGACCGGCCGGCTGGCCGCCAAACGGCGTGACCAGCAGATCGACTGGACCTGGTCCATGGTCCACGACGAGCTGCGCGACCGGCTGCACGGCCATCCGGGGGTGCGGGCGCTGGCGCCCGGGCTGGAACGGCAGGTCCGCGACGGCGAGCTGACGGCCACGCTGGCCGCCGAACGCATCCTGGAGGCGTTCCGGCTCCCGGACGGGCGCGGCTGAGCTGAGCTGAGCCAGTGGGGCGCGGCCGACGCGCGGGGCCGATCTCGCCCGAGGGCCCGGCCGGCCCGTGGACGCGTGCGGCTTCTGGGGCGCTGCGTCCCAAAGCGGCGGGCGCGCGCCGGCCCTCCCTAGCCCGCCGCGACCGCCATCCGCTCCGGGTCGCGCTCCCCGATGGTGTAGAGGTTGAAGCGGCAGTCCTGGATCTGACGGCGCATCACGGTGGCCATGGCGCGGAGCATTCCGCGCTGCGCCATGGGCATCCGGGAGCTGACGGCGGCGGGCAGCCGGGCCAGGGTGCAGGACTGGGCGAGGGAGACCGAGTCGTGCCAGCCCTCGGGCTCCGCCGGGTCGTCGCAGCCCCAGCGCATCCGGGCGGCGACCTTGCCGAGGACGTCGTGGCCGTCGGGCCGGCCCGCCATCCGCCCGGAGGCGGTCTCCAGGGCGAGACGCGCGCCCGGCAGCCCCTCGGCGGCGAGCCGGAAGACCTCGCGGACCTGCGTCCGCTCCAGCTGGATCAGGACCGCCTCGGCGACCAGGAAGTACGGCCCCGGGCTGCGGCGCACGGCGTCGATCCAGCCGGGGTCGGTCGCCGAGACGGCGAGGGAGCGGCGGCGGTCGGTGTCCGCGGAGACGGTCCGCGCCGGCCTTCTCACCTCGGGGAGATCGACGTCGAACCAGTGGACCGTGCCGTTGTCGAGCCGCTCGAAGCGGGTCCCGGAGCCGGCGCCCAGCTCCACGACGGTCCCGTGGGGGTGGCGGTCGAGGAACTCCTCGGTCCAGGTGTCGAAGAGCAGTGTGCGGATGGTGGATCCGATCAGTCCGCGCGCGCCGTCGAGGCGGGTGAGGTCGCGGTCCGGGAAATCGGCCGGATCGGCGGGGCGCGGAGCCCCGGGCGCGCCGCCGCGCGGACGGGACCCCGCCGCGCGGGCGCGGCGCGGGGCGTGCGCCGCCTCCTGGACGTCCTCGGACTCCGGCGGTCGACTGTCCCGGTGCGCCATGGTCACCTCTCCTGGATGTACGGGTCGGCGGAGCTTCGCCGATGGAGCGCCAGTGTAGGTTAGGCAAACCTAAGTCGATGCGGGGGTGGGAGGTGTTTCGACCGCGACCGGCCAGTCGATAGCCTGCGGGCATGATCGAGTCGTCGACGCTCACCTGGGAAGTGACGGGGAGCCGCGGGTACGAGACCGCCTGGGTCGATCTCGACCCGGGCCGGAGCCTGCTGCGGGCGCGCGGCCGGGCCGTCGGGACGGACCCGGAGCCGTACTGGATCTCGTACGCGCTGGAGACCGGGGAGGCGTACGTCACCCGGGAGCTGCGGGTGCGGGCCGAGTCGGCGGCCGGGGCGCGGGAGCTGGTGCTGCGGCGCGACGGCGACGGCCGGTGGAGCGCGGACGGCGCGCCGCTGCCGGAGCTGACCGGCGCGCTCGACTGCGATCTGGGGCTCTGCCCGCTGACCAACACCATGCCGGTGCTGCGGCACGGTCTGCACCGGCGGGCCGGTGAGCACCGGTTCCTGATGGCCTGGGTGCGGGTGCCGGAGCTGACGGTGCACGCCTCCCCGCAGACGTACACCGGGCGGGGTCCGGACGGGGACGGCGGCGCGGTGATCCGTTACGCCTCCGGGGACTTCCGGAGCGACGTCCGCTTCGACGCGGACGGATTCGTCGTCGACTATCCGGATCTGGCGCGCCGGGTGGCGGCGGTCCGCGGCCTGCCGGACGGTCAGGACCGGCCGGACCGGTGAACGACAGCGTGAACCGGGCCGTGTCGCGCCCGGGCGACCCGACACAGGAGGAGAAGGTGATGGGGGCATGAGGCTCACGGTCCTGGGCGGCGGCGGTTTCCGGCTGCCGCTGGTGTACGGCGCGCTGCTCGGCGACCGCGGGGAGGGCCGGATCACCGAGGTGGTGCTGTACGACGTCGACGCGGGCCGGCTCGCCGCCGTCGCCCGGGTTCTCGCCGACCAGGCGGCTCAGGTCCCCGACGCCCCGAGCGTCACCGTGACCACCGATCTCGACTCGGCGCTGCGCGGGGCGGACTTCGTCTTCTCCGCGATCCGGGTGGGCGGGCTGGAGGGCCGGGCGGCCGACGAGCGCCTCGCGCTGGCCCAGGGCGTGCTCGGCCAGGAGACGGTGGGCGCGGGCGGCATCGCGTACGGGCTGCGGACGGTTCCGGTGGCCGAGTCCATCGCGCGCCGGACGGCCGCGATCGCGCCCGACGCCTGGGTCATCAACTTCACCAATCCGGCGGGTCTGGTCACCGAGGCGATGGCCCGATATCTGGGCGACCGGGTGATCGGGATCTGCGACTCCCCGGTGGGGCTGGGGCGGCGGGTGGCCCGGGTGCTCGGCGTCGATCCGGACACGGCCTGGTTCGACTACGCGGGCCTCAACCATCTGGGCTGGCTGCGGGGGGTGCGGGTGGCGGGCCGCGACGAACTCCCCCGGCTGCTGGCCGATCCGGAGCTGCTCGGCTCCTTCGAGGAGGGGCGGCTCTTCGGCCCGGACTGGCTGCGGTCGCTGGGCGCGATCCCCAACGAGTATCTGCACTACTACTACTTCAACCGGGAGACGGTTCGGGCCTACCGGGAGGCCGAGCGGACCCGGGGGGCCTTCCTCCACGAGCAGCAGGCCCGCTTCTACACCGAGATGGAGCGGCCGGACACCCCCGCCCTCGCCGCCTGGGACCGGACCCGGGCGGAGCGCGAGGCCACGTACATGGCGCACAACCGGGAGGCGGCGGGCGCGGGCGAGCGGGACGCGGCGGACCTGGAGTCCGGGGGGTACGAGCAGGTCGCCCTCGCCCTGATGCGCGCGATCGCCCACGACCGGCGCGCCACGCTGATCCTCAACGTCCGCAATCGGGGGACCCTCTCCGCGCTGGACGCGGAGGCGGTGGTCGAGGTGCCCTGTCTGGTGGACGCCAACGGGGCGCACCCGGTGGCGGTGAGCCCGCTGCCGGACCATGCCACGGGGCTGGTGTGCGCGGTCAAGGCGGTGGAGCGGGAGGTGCTGGCGGCGTCCCGGAGCGGCTCGCGCGCCCGGGCGGTGGCGGCGTTCGCGCTGCATCCGCTGGTGGACTCGGTGAGCGTGGCGCGCCGGCTGGTGGACGCGTACACCGCCGCCCATCCGGGGCTCGCCCACCTGAGGTAGAAGCCCCGCCCGAGGGGTAGACAGCTGGGTATGCACGATGAACGACGCCGGATCGAGGACCGTGTCGAGCGCGTCCTCGTCCAGCGCATCCAGCCTGCCGTCCACTCCCGGTCCCTCCCTCTCGAACTCGCGTCCTGGCAGGCTCCCGGCGAGCCGGTGCCCTTCGCCGAGGCCGCGGCGCAGCGCTATGAGACGTTCACGACGGGCTCCGCCTGGGGCCCGCCGTGGGGCACCACCTGGTTCCGGGCGCGCGGCGAGGTGCCGGCCGGCTGGGCGGGGAGCCGGGTGGAGGCCGTGTTCGATCTCGGCTTCACCGACGCGGGTCCCGGCTTCCAGGCCGAGGCGCTCGTGCACACCGCCGACGGGACCCCGCTGAAGGCGGTCAATCCGCGGAACCGGTACGTCCCCCTCGCCCGGCCGGCCGCCGGCGGGGAGCGGGTCGATCTCCTCCTGGAGGCCGCGTCCAATCCGGACATCCTGGGCCGCGGTTTTCTGCCGACCCCGCTGGGCGACCTGTCCACGGCGGGCGACGCGCCGCTGCACGTCTTCGCCGCCGCCGATCTGCGCGTCCTGGACGAGGAGGTGTGGCATCTGTCGCTCGATCTCCAGGTGCTGAGCGAGCTGGCGGCGGAGCTGTCGGAGCACGATCCGCGCCGGCACGAGATCCTGCACACGCTCGACCGCGCGCTCGACGCCCTGGACCTGGACGACGTCTCCGGTTCGGCGGCGGCGGCGCGGGCGGTGCTGCGGCCGTCGCTGGCGCGTCCCGCCCACGCGAGCGCGCACACGCTCTCGGCGGTCGGCCACGCGCACATCGACAGCGCCTGGCTGTGGCCGGTCCGTGAGACCCGGCGCAAGGCGGCCCGCACCTTCGCCAACGCGACGGCGCTGGCCGAGGAGTACGGCGAGTTCGTCTTCGCCTGTTCGCAGGCGCAGCAGTACGCCTGGGTGCGCGACCACGCGCCCCTGGTGTGGGAGCGGATCGAGCGGGCGGTGGCGCGCGGGCAGTGGGCCCCGGTGGGCGGGATGTGGGTGGAGTCGGACGGCAATCTGCCGGGCGGGGAGGCGGTCGCCCGGCAGTTCGTCCACGGGAAGCGCTTCTTCCTGGAGCACTTCGGCGTCGAGACCAAGGGCGTGTGGCTGCCGGACTCCTTCGGCTACAACGCCGCGTATCCGCAGCTGGCGAAGTTGGCGGGCCACGAGTGGTTCCTCACCCAGAAGATGTCGTGGAACCAGACGAACAAGCTGCCCCACCACACCTTCTGGTGGGAGGGGATCGACGGGACCAGGATCTTCACCCACTTCCCGCCGGTGGACACCTACAACGCGGAGTTCACCGGGCGGGAGACGGCGCACGCCGTCCGCAATCACCGGGACAAGGGGCGTGCCACCCGGTCGCTGGTCCCCTTCGGCCACGGGGACGGCGGCGGCGGTCCGACCAGGGAGATGCTGGAGCGGGCCCGGCGGCTGGCCGATCTGGAGGGCTCGGCCCGGGTCGGCGTCGAGCACCCGGACGCCTTCTTCGCCGCCGCGCGGGCGGAGTACCCCGACGCCCCGGTCTGGTCCGGGGAGCTGTACATGGAGGGCCATCGCGCCACCTACACCTCCCAGGCCCGCACCAAGCAGGGCAACCGGCGCAGTGAGCATCTGCTGCGGGAGGCGGAGCTGTGGGCGACCGCCGCGGCCGTGCGCGCGCCGGGGTACGCGTATCCGTACGAGGCGCTGGACCGGCTGTGGAAGACGGTGCTGCTGCACCAGTTCCACGACATCCTGCCGGGCTCCTCGATCGCCTGGGTGCACCGGGAGGCCGAGGCGGAGTACGCCCGGGTCGCCGGGGAGCTGGGCGGGCTGATCGCGGGGGCGCTGGCGGCGCTGGGCCCCGGCGGCCCCCGGGTGTTCAACGCGGGTCCCCGGGACCGGGCCGAGGTGGTGGTGACCGACGGCGGGCCCTGCCACACCCGGGTGCCCGCGGGCGGCAGCGCACCGCTCGGCGAGGGACCGGCCCCGGAGCCGGTGACGGTGTCGGCGGCCGGCCGGGTGCTCGACAACGGCCTGGTGCGGGTGGCCGTCGCCGAGGACGGCTCGCTCGCCTCCGTCCTCGATCTCGTGGCCGGCCGTGAGGTGCTGGCGGGTCCCGGCAATCTGCTGCGGCTCCACGCCGATCTGCCCAACCGCTGGGACGCCTGGGACATCGACCGGCACTACCGGGGGCGTTACACCGATCTGACGGCCGCCGAGTCGGTGGCCGTCGTCGCGTCCGGGCCGCTGCTCGGCGCGATCCGCGTCGAGCGCGCCTTCGGCGCGGGGTCGCGTGTCGTCCAGACGGTGACCGTACGGGCCGGGAGCCGCCGGATCGATGTGGAGACGGAGATCGACTGGCACGAGCGGGAGAAGATCCTCAAGGCCGCCTTCCCGCTCGACGTGCACGCGGAACGGATCGCGTCGGAGATCCAGTTCGGGCATGTGCACCGGCCCACCCACACCAACACCAGCTGGGACGCGGCCCGTTTTGAGGCCTATCACCACCGCTGGGTCCACATCGGCGAGCCGGGGTACGGGGTGGCGATCCTCAATGACGCGACCTACGGCCACGACGTGGGCCGGACCACCCGCGAGGACGGCGGTACGACGACCACGTTCCGGCTCAGTCTGGTGCGCGCGCCGCGCGTCCCCGACCCGGAGGCGGACCAGGGCCGGCACCGTTTCACCTACGCGCTGCTGCCGGGGGCGACGGTGGAGGACGCGATCGCGGAGGGGTACGCGCTGAATCTGCCGCTGCGGGTGGCGGAGGCCGGGGGCGCGGAGCCGGTGGTGAGCAGCGACCGTCCGGCGGTGACGGTGGAGGCGGTGAAGCTCGCCGACGACCGCTCGGGCGATGTGGTCGTACGGGTGTACGAGTGCCTGGGCGGGCGGGCGGAGGCGACCCTGCGGACCGGGTTCCGCATGTCCGGGGCCCGGGTCACGGATCTGCTGGAGCGGCCCGCGGCGGAGGAGCCGCTCGCCGTGACGGAGGACGGGAGGGCGGTGCGGGTGGCGCTGCGGCCGTTCCAGATCCTGACGCTGCGCCTCGCGCGCGGGTAGGGCCGGGCGTCGCCCCGGGGGCCGGGCCGCCTCGGGGGCCAGGACCGCCCGGGGGGCCTGGGGCACCCCGGGGGCCGGGGCACCCCGGCCTCCCCAGGCGAATATCGGGTGAAATAGCTAGAATTCGACTATGGCAGAGCGGCCCGTCGCTCCGACCGCGCCCGAACTCGTCCTGGAGACCGACGACGGTTCCACGGTGATGAGTCCGAGCCGGGACTATCACGTCGGACGCGATCCCGAGAGCGACATCGTGCTGGACGACGCCCGGGTGTCCTGGCACCACGCGGTGCTGAGGCCCGAGCGGGACCACTGGACGATCGAGGACGAGAACAGCACCAACGGCACCTTCGCCGACGGCCGGCGCGTCCACGAGTGGGATGTGGCCGACGGCAGCGTCATCCGCTTCGGCAGCCCGGCCGACGGGCCCCGCGCGGTGATCCACTCCCCCGACCCCGGGCCCCGGGTCTCCGTGCCCGCGGCGACCGGCACCTTCCGGCAGCCCACCACGGTCCGCCCGCTCCCCGCCCGCACCGTGCGGATCGGCCGCAGCGGCGACAACGACCTCGTCATCGACGACCTCACCGTCTCGCGCCACCACGCCGAACTGCGCGCCCGGCCGGACGGCGGCCATGAGATCGCCGACCTCGGCTCCCACAACGGCACCTTCCTCAACGGCGGGCCCGTCGCCCGCGCGCTGGTGTCCCCCGGCGATGTCATCGGCATCGGCCACTCCGCGTTCTGCCTGGTCGGCGACGAGCTGCAGGAGTACGTGGACACCGGCGAGATCTCGCTCGACGTCCAGGATCTGACGGTGACCGTGGACCGGGGCCGCAAGACGCTGCTCGACGGGGTCTCCTTCCCCGTCGGGGAGAAGTCCCTGCTCGCCGTCGTCGGCCCCAGCGGCGCCGGGAAGTCCACCCTGCTGGGCGCGCTGACCGGACTGCGGCCCGCCGACCGCGGCACGGTCCTCTACGACGGCCGTGACCTCTACCGCGACTACGCCGAACTCCGCCAGCGCATCGGCCTGGTGCCGCAGGACGACATCCTGCACACCCAGCTGACCGTGCGCGCCGCCCTCGGATACGCCGCCGAACTGCGCTTCCCGCAGGACACGGCGCGCGAGGAGCGCCGGGCGCGGGTGGCCGAGGTGATCCGGGAGCTGGGCCTCACCGAGCGGGCCGACCAGCCCATCCACAAACTCTCGGGCGGTCAGCGCAAACGGGTGAGCGTCGCCCTGGAGCTGCTGACCAAGCCCTCCCTGCTCTTCCTGGACGAGCCGACGTCGGGGCTCGACCCGGGCATGGACCGCTCGGTGATGCACATGCTGCGCGGTCTGGCCGACGACGGACGGACCGTCATCGTCGTCACCCACAGCGTGCTGAGCCTGGACGTCTGCGACCGGCTGCTGGTGCTCGCCCCGGGCGGCAGGATCGCGTACTACGGTCCGCCCGAGGACGCCCTGCCGTACTTCGGCTTCACCCAGTGGCCGGAGGCCTTCGAGGCGTTCGAGAACGACCGGGAGCGGGACTGGGCCGGGGAGTACGCCGCCTCGCCGTTCCGCGAGCGGTACGACGCCTCGGCGCAGCCGCGCCCGGCCGGGAGCGGGGCCGGGGCCGCCGCGGTGGCCGCCGCGCCGCCGCCGAAGGCGCAGAGCTGGGGAGCCCAGCTGTGGACCCTGATCCGCCGGTACACCGCGGCGCTCTCGGCCGACCGCACCTTCCTCATCATCATGATCGCGCTGCCGTTCGTCATGGGCGCGATGGCCCGTGCGCTGGCCGGCGGCCGGCTCACCGGCGAGACCGCCATGAACGCGCTGCTCATCCTCTGCATCGGCGGAGTGCTGACGGGCGCGGCCAACGCGGTGCGGGAGCTGGTCAAGGAACGGGTGATCTATCAGCGGGAGCGGGCCGTCGGGCTCTCCCGGTCCGCCTATCTGATGTCCAAGGTGGTGGTGCTGGGCACGATCACCGTGCTCCAGGCCGTGGTGCTCACCCTGGTCGGGCTGGCCGGCGTCGATCTCGACGCGCCGGGCGGCCGGGGCGTGCTGATGCCCCCGCTGTTGGAGATCACCCTCGCGGTGGCGCTGCTGTCGTTCACCGCCATGATGCTGGGCCTGCTGGTCTCCGCGCTGGTGCGCAAGGAAGAGGTCACCATGCCGCTGCTGGTGCTCCTCGCCATCGTCCAGGTGGTCTTCTGCGGCGCGCTGCTCTCGCTGAACGGGCTGCCGGTGGCCGAGCAGCTGGCCTGGCTGGTGCCCTCGCGCTGGGCGCTGGGCGCGATGGCGGGCACCATCGGGCTGGCCAGGATCGTGCCCGGGAAGCAGGCCGCCGACCCTCTGTTCGAGCACGCGGCCGGGGTGTGGCTGGCCAATATGGGCATGCTGGCCGCGCTCTCGGTGGTCTTCGGAGTGCTGGTGCTGTGGCTGCTGCGCCGCCATGAGCCCGCCGTGATGCGGAAGTAGCGCGAGGTCCGCCATGGACGGCGAGGACTTCGACCCGACCCATGTCGTCCCGGGCGACGGGCTCCCCGCCTGGGAGGCCCCGGACGTCTCCCGGCCGACCGAACCGCTGGACCCGCTGCTCCCGGTGCGGCTGATCGACCGGCGCGGCGACTGGTCCCGGATCCTCTGCGCGAACGGCTGGTCGGCCTGGGTGGACGGCCGGCTGCTGGTCGCCGTGCCCCGTGACCCGCCGGCCGCCGGCCTGCCGCCCGCCCGCACCGCCGACCCGCGCCCCCTGCTCGCCCGGACCGAGGACGCGCTCGCCCGCTACCGCCAGGCCGCGGACGAGCTGACGGCGGGACGGATCGACGGGGAGGCGTTCCGGCGGCGTACCCGGGGGCTGCGGGCGGGCGCGGTGGTGGAGGGCGAGGCGGTGTGGCTGTACGACGCCGAGCACGGGCGCTGGGTGTACGCGGACGGGCGGAGCGTGAGCACCTTCGCGGTCTCGACGGGCCCGACGGAACCCGCCGGCCCTTCCGAACCCGCGGGCCCCACGGACCCTGCCGGACCCACCGGGTCGGCCGGATCCGCCGGGCACGTCGAACCCGCGGGCCCCGCGGTGTCGGCCGGGCCCGCCCCCGCCGACCCCACGGCGGTGGTCCCGTCCGGGCCCTCGCACCCCACGGCCGCCTCGGGCGGCCCCGCGCGGTCCGAGCCGGGGCAGGACGCCCCGGCCACGGCGGCGGCGGACGGTCCGCCGCGCGCGCCGACGGCGGATCCCGGCGGGGACCGCCCGCGCCCCCCGGACCTGACGCGCTACGCCCCGCCGACCCGGGCGGCGGAACCGGCCCCCGGGGACGGTCCCGTACCGGCCGCCGCTCCTTCGCCCCAGCCGCAGTCGCCCGCCCCGGCGCACGCCCCTGCCCCTGCCCCTGCTCCGGCTCCGGCTCCGGCTCCGGCTCCGGCGGCGTACGAACCGACCCGGGCGGCCGAGCCGGCGCCCGCCGACGCGCCCGCGCCGGCCGTGTACGAGCCGACCCGGGCGGTGGATCCGGCGCGGGTCGACCCGCAGGGCCCGCCCGCGCCCGCCCCGCCGACCCGGACGGCCGCGACGCCCCCCGAGGAGCCCACCCGGACCGCGCGCCGGGCGGACCGGGAGCGGGCCCCGGAGGAGACCCGGCGGGACGCGTCCCCCGTACCGCCGGGAGAGCCGGACGAGGAGAACCGGGACGGCGCCGCCTCCCGGCCGGGTGACGTCTGATGGCGGGGGCCCCGCACGAGACCGGGCTGCCCGCCGGGCGGGCGTCCGATCTGATCGGCAGCCAGATCGCGGGCTACCGCGTGGAGGCGGAGATCGGCCGAGGCGGCATGGCGGTCGTCTACCGCGCCCGGGACCTGCGGCTGGACCGGACCGTCGCCCTGAAGCTCCTCGCCCCCGAACTCGCCCGCAACGACACCTTCCGCAAGCGCTTCACCCATGAGTCCCGGGTGGCCGCGGCCATCGACCACCCCCACATCGTCCCGGTCTTCGAGGCGGGCGAGACCGAGGGCCTGCTCTACATCGCCATGCGCTATGTCGCCGGGCAGGATCTGCGCGCCCTCCTCAACCGCGAGGGTCCGCTGCCCGTCGCCACCGCGATCCGCGTCGGCGCGCAGGTCGCCTCCGCCCTGGACGCCGCCCACAGCCACAATCTGGTGCACCGGGACGTCAAACCCGGCAACATCCTGGTCGCCGAGGGCACCGACAGCGACCACCCCGAGCATGTCTATCTCACCGACTTCGGACTGACGAAGAAGTCCCTGTCGCTGACCGGCTTCACCACCGTCGGACAGTTCGTCGGCACCCTCGACTACGTGGCCCCCGAACAGATCTCCGGACGCCCCGTCGACGCCCGCTGCGACGTCTACGGCTTCGCCTGTGTGGTGTACGAGACCCTCGCGGGCTCGCCGCCCTTCGAACGCGACGACGACATGGCGCTGCTGTGGGCCCATCAGTTCGACGCTCCCCCGCCGCTGACCCGGCTGCGGCCCGACCTCCCGGGCGCGGTCGACGCCGTACTGGCGAAGGCGCTCGCCAAACAGCCGGACGACCGGTACGACTCGTGCGGGGAGTTCATCGTCGCGCTTCGGGCCGCGACCGTGCCCCGGCTCCCGCGGCCCGACCGGCCCGCCGGCCCCTCGGACGCCGCCCCCGCCCCGGCCGCCGAAGCGGACCGGGGCCCGCCGCCGGAACCGCCCGCCTGGGCGCGCCCGGTCTTCCGGGGGCCCTAGCGGCGCGGACGAAGCGACCCGGCGGGGTCCTGGGCCGGTGGGGCGGGTCCCCGACCCGCCCGGCCGGCCGGAATCCACCGCTCCGGACCGATGGGCCGGACGGTGTCGCACCCGGGGCGGCGCCGGGGCCGGTCCTCGGTGCGACGGCCCGGCGGCGGGGCCCGATTTTTTCGGTGGCCGCGCCGCCGCCGCCCGCCTAGTCTTCGCGGCGGATCTCCCAGAAGACGGCGGACGGGGCGGAACCCGGCCGCTGTCGACCGACACGTGCCGGAAGGACGTGCATGAAGGGTTTCGACCCCAGGACGAGCTTCGGATACGAGACATCCCAGAACTACGACGCCCACCCGCTCGGGGACGAGGAGGACACGGTCGGCTTTCTCGCCGGTCTGGCGGACGGCGGCGACGCGCTGGAGTTCGCCGTGGGCACCGGCCGTATCGCACTGCCGCTGCGGGAGGCCGGCGTTCGCGTCGACGGCGTGGAACTCTCCCAGGACATGGTCGACCGGATGCGCGAGAAGCCCGGCGGCGACCGGATCGAGGTGACCATGGGCGATATGTCCCAGGTCACCACCGGACGCGCGTACGGGCTGGTCTATCTGGTCTTCAACACGATCGGCAATCTGCTCACCCAGGACGACCAGGTCCGCTGCTTCGAGAACGCCGCGCGCCATCTCACCGACGACGGCGTGTTCGTGATCGAGTGCCGGGTGCCGACGGCCCCCGCCCGGCCGGACCATCGGTACGTCGATGTCGAGCGGCTCGACGTCGACGGCGTCGGGCTCGGCGTCGGCCGCTACGACCCGGTGACCCAGGTCCTCGATCTGAACCACATCCGCCTCGGCGCCGACGGCCTCGCCTTCAACCCCATCCGGCTGCGTCTGGCGTATCCGCCCGAGTTCGACCTCATGGCCCGGATCGCCGGTCTGCGGCTGCGCGACCGATGGGGCGGATGGCACGGCGAGCCGTACACCGCCGCGAGCGGGCGGCACATCAGCGTGTACGAGCGGGCCCGCGACTGAGGGCGCGGGGGCTCCGGCGCCGTACCGCCGCCGGGGCCTCCCCGCCGTTCACCGCCGCTCGTCCACCTCGTCCGCCCCGCCGTTCACGATCGCTCCTCCGCCCCGTCCGCCTCGCCGTTCACGATCGCTCCTCCACCTCGCCGCGCCGGCGCACCGGACGGGCGAGCAGCGCGCCGAGGCATCCGGTGACCAGGCCCCAGAGCGCGGCGAGGCCCAGCGCCGTCCACAGGCGCGGGCTCAGCGACACCTCGGCGGACAGCTCGCCGCCGAGATCTCCGACGCCGAAGAGCGAGAGCCCGTAGTGGGCCTGGACGCGGACGACCAGACAGATGGTCAGCACGGTGACGACCAGGGCCACCGCCGTCCGGACGGCGTGCTGCCAGAGCCGGGTGCGGGCGGGCGAGCGCACGGCCGCCAGAAAGGCCGCGCCCAGCAGCAGGAGCGCCGCACCGGCCAGGAGCCACCAGACCCGGCCGTCCCGCTCGGAGAGCGTGCCCAGATTGAGGACGCCCCCCTCGGGGGTGCGCAGCACCCGTTCCAGCAGTTCGGGCACGGGCAGCCCGAACGGGCCCCGGACGGCGCCGTCCCAGGTCGCGCCCATGCCGAGGGTGAGGGCGAGCCAGACCAGATTGGGCAGTCCGAGCAGGATCACGGCGAAGGTCTCGGCGGGGCGCCCCCGGGTGGCCGCGACGACGAGTCCGGCGATCACCCCCGCGCCCACGCAGACCAGCAGCAGGACGACCATGGCGTGCGCCACGGGGCGTACCGGCTCCTGGTAGCGGATCAGGGCGGCGGGCAGCGGGGCGCGGCGGGACACGGCGAGGGTGAGCAGCAGCAGGCCCGCGAGCCAGAGCAGTCCGAAGAGGACGGTGAGCGGCACGTCGGCGCGGAAGCCCGCCCGGGGGGAGGCTCCGAGCAGCTCCCCGATGTCCTGGAGCGCGCCGTCGGGCGTGAGGGCGAAGCTCTGGCGGGCGAAGGAGGCCAGGGCGATCAGGGCGAGCGCCCACAGCACGGCGATCCTGGCGGCCCGGGCGGCCAGTTCGCGGGGGCTCAGGACGGCTCGGTGGCGCAGCCGGCGCAGAAATCCGGCGGAGAGGGCGAGGGCTCCGGCGAGGGTGACGGACAGCGGGAGGACGGCGAGTCCGGTCCGGGCGTCGCCGAGGATCCCGGCGTCCGCCGAGACGTCGACGGTGCCGCCGACGGCCAGGACGACGACGGCGGCGACCACCCGGGGGAAGGCGTTCCCGGGCAGTTCGTCCGCGCCCGCCGCCCAGACGCCGAGCGCGGCGGTGGCGATCAGCGCGACGAGTCCCCCGGCGACCGTGGCCAGGGCTTGGGCCCAGTCGTGGGGGGCGCGCGCGGCGGGGCCGCGGTACGGGGTTCCCTGCTGGCTCACGCTGCCACGCTAAGCAGCTCCGGCCGGGCGCGCCCGCCGGAGTGGTCCGGATGCGCCGCCGGCTTGCGGAGTGCCGGAGGGCGGGACACACAATGACCGAGGATGCGCCTGATGTATGAGATGCGCGATTTTCTCTTGTTCCATCGCTTTTGTTCTCACCGTGGGAAGCAGAGCCCGTGAGCGCCGAACCGCCGCCGTCCGATCGTCCCACCGGCCCCCCGTCCGGCCCTCTGGCGGGCGGCACGGAGCCGCGTTCCGTACCGCCGCCGCCGGACCGGCCGAGCCAACCCGACCGGCCGAGCGGGCCGGATCGCCCGAGCGGGCCCGGCGGACCGGGCGGCGGGGGCGGACCGGGCGACGGCGGCGGGGGCGGCGGCCGGGCCTCGGAGCCGGGCGGCCGCGGGCCCTGGTGGCGCTCGGCGCCCAAGGTCGCGGCGATCGCCGCGGCCGTGGTCGTGGCCGTGGTGCTCGCGGTCGTGCTCACCCGTCCGGGCGGCGGTTCGGGCGCGCGGAGCGAGGTGTTCCTGCAGGCGGCGGGCGAGGCCGGGCCCGATCCGTACACCCCGTCGACGGCGAGCGACAGCGCCCCCACAGAACGCTCCGCCGAGCCGTCCTCGTACCCGACGGGCTCGCGGGTCACCCACGGGGTGTCGGGGTCGACGCCCGGTCTGTACGGCGGGACGCAGAACGTCGCCAGCTGTGATGTGGAGAAGCAGATCCGCTTCCTGACCGGCGATCCGGCGAAGAACAAGGCGTTCGCGTCCGTGCTGGGCATCGGCACCGACGCGGTGCCCGATCATCTGCGGTCCCTGACCCCGGTGCTGCTGCGGCTGGACACCCGGGTGACCAACCACGGCTACAAGGACGGCGCGGCCACCTCGTACCAGGCGGTGCTCCAGGCCGGGACCGCGGTGCTGGTGGACGACCGCGGAGTGCCCGAGGTGCGCTGCGCCTGCGGCAATCCGCTGCTTCCGCCCGAGAAGCTGGCGGGGGACGTGAAGACGATCGGCGCGGCCTGGCCGGGGTACGACCCGGCCGCGGCGGTGGTGGTGGAGCCCGCGAAGGAGAAGGTGAAGGAGTTCGTCCTCTTCGACCGGAAGAGCGACGACTGGATCGCGCGGCCCACGGGGCACACCGGGAAGACGGACAAGCCGACCGAGCCGCCGAAGCGGGATCCGCTCGCGCCCTGCACCTCGCCGACCGGGGCCGGGGTCACCTGCCCGCCGACCTCGCCGTCCGCGAAGCCGGGCGACTCCCCGTCGCCGGGGAAGTCCCCGTCGCCCGGGGAGCCCGAGACGCCCGGGGCCCCGACGCCCGACTCGCCGCCGCCCCCGCCGGAGGAGCCCCGGTCCCCGGAGGCTCCGGTGTCGCCGCCGCCGGAGGAGCCCGTGTCGCCGGAGCCTCCGCCGGCGGTGGACACACCGCCGCCGCCGACCGAGGCCCCGGCCTCACCGGGATACGGCACGGAGGGCACCCCGGCCGTACCGCCGCCGCCCGCCTCCCCGTAGTGCTGGAGCCCGGCGCTAGCCCAGTTCGAGCGAGGTGACCCCGAAGATCCGTTCGGTGCGCACCTCGGGGGCCGGTCCGGTGTACATCCGCAGGGTGGGGAACTGCGCCGTCAGCCCGCGGGCGAGGGCCAGTTCCCCGGCCGCCTTCTGGGTCTCGGGCATGTCGACGGCGACGCTCTCCCCGGGGGCCGGCACGGAGACGAGGCTGTCGAGCAGCGCCTCCGCGTCGTCGGCGGTGTCGGCGAAGAGCGGGCCGATCCGGTGGGCGTCCCGGCCGGGCCGGATCGCCCCGTAGCCGGTGACCCGCCCCTCGCGCAGCCGGACGTACGCGCTGTGGCCCGGGGCGGTGAGCCAGCGGGCGACGAAGGCGCGCCGGTCGGCGGGGAAGCAGTCGCGGTCGTAGGCGGCGATCGCGTCCAGGTGTTCGGCGGCGACGGGCACGATCCCGGGGGCCGGCGCTCCGTTCCGTTCGGGCCGGCCGGCGTAGCGGACGGTGCCGTACGACGGGAGGAAGCCGGAGCGGCGGTAGTTGTCCTGCTGGGCGGGGACGGCGTCCAGCCCGGTGAGCCGGTCCCCGGCGTGCGGGAAGGCGGCCCGCCAGGTGGCGAGGCCGAGGCCCCGGCCGCGGAGGTCGGGCCGGACCAGGTAGTAGCCGAGGAAGGCGTACCGGTCGGAGTAGACGACGACGGAGACGGCGGAGACGGTTTCGCCGCCGAGTCGGCCGATGAAGAAGCCGGCGGGGTCGGTGGGGTGGAAGCAGTCCACATCTCCGTGGCCCGGATTCCAGCCTTCCGCCGCGGCCCACTCGGCCACCTGGTGCCACTCCTGCGGCGAGGCGGCGGTCACGGTGAGTCCGTCCGCCTGCCGGGCGAGAGCGTCGTTCATGAGCGGTGATTCCCTTCTGTTCGGTACGGGCTGTCGCGGGGTCGTGTCGGTACGGCCGTACGGGCCGTCGCGGCGCGCGGGTCGCGCGGTGGCGACGCGGGGCGCGGCGGGCTCGCGTCAGACCAGGTCCATGGCGGCGACCTCGTCGGGGCTGCCGTAGCTGACCGGGCCCTGGAAGCGTCTGCGGGCGGTGGTGAACCACCAGGCGGTGGCGATGAGAAGGACCACGCCGAGCGCGATGGGCGCGTAGTTGAAGGTGGTGGGGGTGATCGGGGAGGCGTGGGGCAGCATGAACAGGACGCTGCTCAGCGCGATCCAGACCACGGCCGTCAGCGCGATGGGCTTGCCCCAGCGGCCGAGGTGCCAGGGGCCGGGCTCGAACTCGTCGCCCAGGCGCAGCCGCAGGAAGATGGGGACGCCGTAGGCGAGATAGAGGCCCACCACATTGACGCTCACAATGGCGGTGAACGCGGTGTGCGACCACCAGGCCGGAGTGATCAGCACGAAGGAACAGGCGGCGGCCAGCCATACCGCCTTGACGGGCGTGCGGGTGCGCGGTGACACCGAATGCCACAACCGTGAACCGGGCATCGCCCCGTCGCGCGCGAAGGCGAAGATCTGCCGGGTATTGCTGGTCATGTTGGCGAGTCCGCAGAACAGCATCGCGCCGATCACGATCAGCAGAAGCAGCTTGGCGGTGCCCGCGCCGAGGGCGTCAATGAGAATCTGCACAGGCGGCGCCGAAGCACTCGCTGTAGCCGAGTAATCGCGGATCGCGTACACCAGGGCGAGCATAAGGATCAGTCCGGTGACCGCGGAGCCGCCGATGGCCCGCATGATGCCCTTGGGGGTGTTGACGGTCGCCTTCACCGTCTCTTCCGACATGTGGAAACTTCCGTCGAACCCGGTGAAGGTCCAGCTGGTCACCAGGAGCCCGAGCATCGCCGCGTACACCGCGCTGCTGAAACCGGTGCTGTTCACGAAATGCGTGGCGAACGAGGGTGATTGATGGTGGCTGGGGATCAGGACGAGAGCGAGGACGATCACCGTCATTCCGATGAGCAGCCACCACACGGAGATGCGGTTGAGGGTGGCGACCAGCTGGACGGTGTAGGTGTTGGCGAGGGCCTGTAAGAGCAGGATCACCGTGATGATGATCACCGTGCTCTGCCCGGTCACCGTGTAGGAGGGCCACTGCATCACGACGAACGCCTGGATGAAGGTGGCGGCGGCGTAGCCGGTGGCGGCGGTGCCGCCGATCTGGCCCACGAAGTTGAGCCAGCCCGTGTACCAGGACCAGGCGCCGCGGTGGTGTTTGGCGAGCTTGCCCGCGGAGAAGTAGAGGGCTCCGCTCGTGGGGTAGGCCGAGGCTATTTCGCCCATGGCGGCGCCGACGAACAGCACCATGACGGAGACGCCGATCCAGCCGAAGATCAGAATGAGCGGTCCGCCCGCGCCCATTCCGAATCCGAAGGCGGAGAAGATACCGGAGATGATGTTGATGATCGTGAAGGAGATGGCGAAGTTGTCGAATCCCCGAAATCTCCGGGTGAGCTTTCTGGGGTAGCCCATCGCATGCAGCGTCGCATCGTCGTCGAGGGCCACCGAATCGTCGCCGCGACGGCGTTTCCTCTGCCCGGGGAGAGCTGTTCGCTCGGACACGGAAGCGTCCTTTCCATTCGTCTTGGGCGAGGCTTTCTGCGGGTTCTCAGTGACTGCTCGGCACAGGGAGCCCGCATGCGCGTCTCGCCTTGGTCAGTTGTTCGTCCGGAGCCCCGAAAACACTCCATGGCATACGCGCCGCATAGGGGCCCATGGCCAGAAGGACTTCGCGCGCCTCCAGTTCGCGCCGCCCCATGTAGAGGGCGTGCGCGAGATAGGACAGATCCAGCACCGGGGTGAATCGGTATTCCGGCAGCCGGGGAAACCAGTGGGTATAGCTTCCGGTGGCGGTCCCCACCCACTGCGGCTGCCGCCAGGTGCGGTAGGCGAGCAGCGAGGCGGGGTCGTACTCCTCGGCGAGGGCGACGAGCGGGAGCAGCCGCAGCGCGGAGGCGGCGGGGGCCCGGTGGCTGAGAAAGGTGGCGACGTCCCAGCGCGCGCTGGCCGTGCCGCCGTACCGGGTGAAGAAGAACGCGAGGAAGCGGTGGTGGGCCTCCCGGTTCCAGGGGTCGAGTCCGATCACGCGGGAGAGCAGCCGCCAGGGGCCCGGAGGCGCTGTGAGCAGCCCTCGGGGGGCGGGGTCGAGCGGCCGGCGGATACGGGCGAGGGCGAGTTGGGCCACCCATGGCGTGGGGTCCTCGGGGAGCATGCGGGCGGCCCGGTCGCAGGCCGCCCGGGCGATGTCCACGAGGGTGTCGGTGTGCGGGTCGTGGCCGTCGGCAGCGCGCAGCGCCCTCAGCATCGCGACCCGCGCCCACAGCAGGGCCGACTCGGGGCAGGGCTCCTCGCCGAGCCAGCGCTCGGCGAGATCGGAGTCGGCGGCCTCGGACGCGAGCACCAGGGAGCGGTGGGCGCGGACCTCGAAATCGCCGCGGGAGTCCCGGAGGACTTCCTTCGCGCTGAAGTGCCGACCGGCCTGGACGTCGATGCACGCGCGGGCCAGTCGGTGGTCGTCTGCCGCCGGATGCCAGACGTACTGCCCGTCGAACGAACCAGCAGGCACGATCCCCTCCCCCGTTCCCCCGGATGACACGACACCATCCGCGGGCATTCACGCCAGCCCGAATCAGGCCGGATCACTGTGGATCACCGACAGCGGGACCACACCCTACTCACGATCAAGTGAGAGAGAAAACACTCGTCCGAGTATCCACCGCGGGGGTTAATGCGGATCCCCGGGGGGAACTCGGCGGAAGTTGGCATATGCCGTGGCCACACCCGACTCCGCGTTTCCGGCGCCCCGCATCACGAAAGAATTACCTGGTTGAACCATCCACTACTCCGTTCCGGCGGTCGGCCGACAATCAGAATAGGAGTCGCCTCACCCGTTCGCATGGACATGCGAAACCTCCGGCCGACTCGCTCGTTGGGGGAGCATGATCAACGCACGACGCACCATGCTCATTTTCACGGCCTGCATCGCCGCCGCCCTCGCCGTCGGACTGGTTCCCGGGTCCGCCGGCGCGCAATTCGCCCCGGACACCATCACCATCGCTCCCCGGGGTCAGATCGCCAAGGACGGCACCATCACCCTCAGCGGCACCTACCGGTGCTCGTCACTGCGCTCCGGCCCGGTCCTCATCGGCTCCAACGCCTCCCAGGGCGACGCCCGGGCCGAGATCGACGGGGCCCTGGCGACCTGCGACGACCGGGTGCACACCTGGCGCGACACCACCGAGCCGGACAGCGGCCTCGCGCCCGGCGCGGCGCGCGGCCGCGCCGCGCTCATCCACCTCGACGCGTCGAACGGCTTCGTCCCGCTCCCCGTCATCCTCAACACCCACGAGCGGGAGGTCACGCTGCGCCGCTGAGCGCCGCGCCGCGCACGCGGGTGCGGGTGCGGGTGCGAGCGGGAACGACGGCGCGACCGCTCACGCCCGGTGCGCCGGGTCGTGCCGGGTCGTGCCGGGTCGTGCCGGGCGGAACATTCCCGCCCGGCCCCGGGGCCACGCCCTGCGGGACCTTCACACACCGCGCGCCGGTTCGCGTCTCGCGGGATCTTCACACCCGGCCCGGCGCGCGTCCGGCGAGACCTTCGTACCCGGCACCGGGCTCACACCGCGCAGGGCCTTCACACACCGCGTACCGCCCAAGCTCAGCGAGACGTGCGCAGCCGGCCCGGCACATGCCCGGCGGGGTGTTCACGCGCAGTTCCCGGAGCGCGCGTCCGGTGAGACGCTCACGCCCGGTGCCGGGCTCGCCCACCGCAGGGTCCTCGCGCACCGCGTACCGGGTCGCGTCTCGCGGGACCCTCACACCCGGCCCGGCACACGTCCGGCGACCCCGGCTCGCACCGGCGGCATGTTCACGCGCAGCACCCGGCGCGCGCGCCCGGTGAGACGCTCGCACCCTGGGGAGCCTTCACACACCGCACACCGGCTCGCCCCCGGCGGGGTGTTCACGCGCAGCACCCGGCGCGCGCGTCCGGTGAGACGCTCGCACCCTGGGGAGCCTTCACACAGCGCGCACCGGCTCGCCCCCGGCGGGGCATCCGCACCCGGCCCCGCGCGGGACGCGTCCGGCGGGGGCGGGCATCCCCGGCGGGTGTCCCCGAGCACGCCGCCGCTAGGCGCTCAGTCGCGGCGGGACGCCAGTAGGAGGGCGATGTCGTCGGGGCGGTCCGTGGCCTGGCGGGCCTCGCCGATCAGTCGGTCGGCGGTCTCGGCCAGCGGGCCGGAGCCGCATTCGGCGAGGGCGGCGCGCAGCCGTTCGACGCCGAGGTCGATATCGGCGCCCGGCCGCTCCACCAGGCCGTCGGTGTAGAGCGCGAGCACCGCGCCCGATTCCAGGCGCAGTTCGGTGACGGGGTAGGTCGCCGTCGGGTCGACGCCCAGCACCACACCGCCCTCCAGATCGAGCACCTCGGTCCGCCCCTCCGGGTGCCGCAGCAGGGGCTGGGGGTGGCCCGCCCGGACCGCCTGGGTGCGGCCCGTCCCGGGGTCGACCACCGCGTAGCAGCAGCTGGCGAACTGCCCGGGGTCGAGATCGATCAGCAAGCGGTTGGTCCCGCTCATCACCTCCTGCGGATCGTGGCCGGCCAGCGCGAAGGCCCGTACCGCGCTGCGCAGCTGCCCCATGGTGGCGGCGGCGGGCACGCCGTGTCCCTGGACGTCCCCGATCACCAGGGCCAGGCCCCGGCCCGTCTCGACCACGTCGTACCAGTCGCCGCCGACCTCCATGCCCTGGGTGCCGGGGAGATAGCGGCCGACCGTGGTCGCGTTCCTGAGGACGGGCAGCCGGTGCGGCAGCAGGGCGTCCTGGAGTCCGCGGGCGAGGGCGGCCTCGGAGTCGTAGCGCTGGGCCCGTTCCAGTGCCTGGGCGATCAGTCCGGCGAGCGCGGTGAGGACCGTGCGCTCCTCGTGGCTGAAGTCGCGCGGCTGGTCGAAGCCGAGGATGCAGGAGCCGACCGGGCGGCCGGAGGCGATCAGCGGCAGAAAGGCGCGGGCGCCCACATGGGCGTCCAGGGGGATGCCGGGGTAGGCGGCGGCCAGGCGCTGCATCGACTCGTAGAACAGGGGCCGGCCGGAGGTGAGGGTCTCGACGCCGGGGAGCCGGGCGTCGAGCGCGACTCCGTCGAAGCGGTCCAGGAATCCCTGCGGGAAGCCGGTCTCCCAGGCGAGGAAGAGATGCCGGTCGTGCAGCAGATAGATCGCGAGCTGTCCGCCGCCGAAGGCGGGCAGCAGTTCCTCGGTCACGACCGCGGACACCTGACGGGCGGTCACCGCCTCGGTCAGCGCGATGGCGAGGGCGACCGGACGGTAGAGCACCGAGACGCTGTCGTCCGCCGGGGCGGCGGGCTCGCCGGGGCCCTCGGCCCGCTCGGGAGCCGGCTCGCGGATCGCGCTCCCGTGCCCCTCGGCGGGCGGCTCCTCGGGCTGCCCGTCCGCCGGGACCATGACGACGGTGACTCCGTCGTGGCTCGGGTAGAGCGAGAAGGAGAGCCAGGCGTCCGGCGGGTGGCGGGCCACGAAGCGGACGGGGCTGTGGGAGATCAGAGCGGCCCGGAAGTGGTCCTCGTAGAGGGGCTTTCCGAGCCAGGGCAGCGCCTCCCAGAGCACCTGGCCCACCACATCCGGCCGCCCCCGCCGCAGAATCGTCTCGGCGCTCTGATTGAGATAGACGATCCTGCCGAGCCGGTCGAGGGAGAGAAATCCCCGCGGAATGCGGTCGTTGGCCTCGGTGGTGACCGGGCCCGAGCCCAGGTCCAGGACGAAGCCGCCCACCACGGAGCCGCGCTCCTCGCCGGGCCGGCCCGTCCCGCCGCCGGTCAGCTCCACCAGATAGGGGCGGCCGTCGGGCCCGCGGACCCGGATCCGGCGGGTCGCGGGCCGGGACCCGGCGGCGAGCCGGCGGGCGAGCGCCCACAGCCCGAGGACGTCCTCCTGGGCCAGCCCCTCGGTGAACGCCCCGACGGTGCCCGGGAACCGGCCCTCGGGGGTGTCGAGGATCGTGTGCATCCCCTCGTCCGCGCCGACCGCTCCGGTCGCCAGATCCCAGGTGAAGCGGCCGGTGCGGACCGGCGGCGCGGCGGTGGCGGGCGACTGGACGAACAGCGGCTCCGCGTCCCACCGCACATCGGCCCCCTGCTCGGCGAGCGCGCCGAGCGCCGTCCCGAGCCGACGGGCCGCGTTGTGCATCCGGTGGCGGTCGCCGCTCCCGACCGGGCGGCCCGGCGTGGCCCGCCGCAGCACCGCGAGGACCCCGTACTTCTCCGGCCCCGCGGCCACCGGGGCGTACAGCGAGCCGAACGGGAACGGCAGTCCGGCCATCAGCTGGGGAAAGCGGCGCATGGCCTCCTCGGCGTCGGCGAGATGGACGGCGCGCCCCAGCCGGAAGGCCTCGGCGATCGGGAACGGACGGTTCACATGCATCCGCCACCAGGGGTGGAAGAGCTTGCCGGGCAGCCCGGAGAGCGCGGCCAGTCTGAGCAGTCCGTCGGTGCGGGAGCGCAGATAGATCCCGCCCGCGAATCCGCCGACCGCCTCGACCGTGCTCACCACGGACTGCGCGAGCACCAGTGCCAGCTCGTCCGGCGCCCGCCCGTCGCTCGATGGCGTCCGGGACGCCGCCCCGTGGTTCTCCGGCTCGTCCGGCGGGGTGCGCCCGGCCGCGCCGCGCCAGGTCACACAGTCAGCATGCTCCCCCGCCGCCGCCGCGCGCATCTTCGTCGCGGGGCGGGCCGGGCGCGAAGGCCGCTCGCGGAAGCCGCGCCGCCGGGCCCGGCGGCGCTCAGAACCCGAGCGCGGTCAGGCCGGGGTGGTCTTCGGGGCGGCGGCCGAGGGGCCAGCGGCAGCGGCGCTCGGACTCCTTGAGGGGAACGTCGTTGATGGAGGCGTGGCGGGTGCGCATCAGCCCGTTCCGGTCGAACTCCCAGTTCTCGTTGCCGAACGAGCGGTACCAATGGCCCGAGTCGTCGCGCCACTCGTAGGCGAAGCGCACCGCGATGCGGTCGCCGCCGTGGGCCCAGACTTCCTTGATCAGCCGGTAGTCGAGTTCGCGCGCCCACTTGCGGGTGAGGAAGGCCGTGATCTCGTCGCGTCCGGTGACCCACTCGGCGCGGTTGCGCCAGCGGGAGTCCTCCGTATAGGCGAGGGCGACCTTCCCCGGGGTGCGGCTGTTCCAGGCGTCCTCGGCGAGCCGGACCTTCTCGATCGCCGTCTCACGGGTGAAGGGGGGCACGAGGGGCTTCACGGACATGGCTGTCTCCTTGACGCGGGCCGTTGACGCGAACCGTGGAGAACGCTCGTTCTCCACGGCGCGAGCGTAGGGAGAACGATGGTTCTCGCGCAACCCGAATCACGATCCGAATCACGATCCGAATCGCGACCCGGACGCCGGTCCGTGGCCCGACCCCGGCCCCGGCCCCGGAGCATGTCCCGGAGCACCTCCCGGACCGGCCGGAGCCTCGGCCCGGAGCACGCCCCGGACCGGCGGCGGGCGCGCCCCCCGGCGGACGCCCGGCTCCCAGGCGGTCCACCGGACCGTCCGCCATCCGAGACGGCGGGCCCCGGCGGGCGCGACCGGCCCCTTTTCTCCCGCGCTCCTGGGCTATCTTGAGCGGCAGCGGGACGAGAAGGAGTGACACCGGTGCCATCAGATCAGCAGGCACGCGCCCAGGCGTCTGCGATCACGCCGGGACGGCTGTCTCCCGACGCGGAGCCCGCCCCCACCGACAGGGTCCTCGCCCTCTTCGGCGGCCACCGGCTCTCGCCGGGGCAGCGGCGCATCGCGCAGTACATCACCGACCACCTCACCGAGGCCGCCTTCCTGTCGATCACCGACCTCGCCGAACGGGTCGGGGTCAGCCAGCCGTCGGTGACGCGCTTCGCCGCCTCCGTCGGATTCAGCGGCTATCCCGCGCTGCGGGAGGCCCTCCAGCCGATCGCGCTCTCCGCCGTCGCCCCCTCGCCCGGCGCGGGCGGGCAGGCCCGCCGCAATGAACTCCAGGCCGCGATCGACGCCGAGATCGAGAATCTGGAGAATCTGCGCCGGGTGTTCGCCGACACCGGCCATGTGCTCGACATCGGGGGCGAGTTGGCCCGCTCGGTGCCGCTGACCGTCCTCGGGCTGCGGATCTCCGCCTCGCTCGCCGAGTACTTCGCCTACGCCGCGCGCCGGATCCACCCCGACGTACGCGCCGTGACCCGCGGCGGGAGCGTCGCCTACGACGCGCTGCTCCAGTCACGGGAGGCCGGCGGGACCTGGGTGCTGGCGTTCGCGATGCCCCGGCACGCCCATGAGACCCTCGCGGCGATGCGCACCGCGCGCGGCTCGGGGCTGAAGGTCGCCCTGGTCACGGATCCGACCCTCGGCCCGCTGCCGGACGAGGCCGACGCGGTGCTGACCGCGGGCACCGGGTCGCGGCTGGTCTTCGACTCGTACGCGGCGCCCGGGGTGCTGTCGGCCGCCCTGCTCCAGGCCATGGCCGACGCCGACCCGCAGCGCACCCAGGCCCGGCTGGAAGGCTACGAACACGCCGCCGAGCACCACAACTTCTTCCTCGCCGAATAGCCCTCCGGCCGTCACGCCCCGCCGGGAACGGCGACCAGCCGCAGCCCGCCCGCGCGCCCGAGGCGCTCCACCTCGACCTCGACGACCGCCGCGCCGAGCCGGAGCGTGAAACCTCGATCAGATCCTTCAGCCGCTCCTCGGCCCGCTCCACAAGGACGGCGCGCCAGGCGCCCGCGCCGCGAACGGCCGTCACCCGGACCGGGATCCGCGCCGAGCAGGTGGACGCATCGGCCCACCACTCCGACTCCGCCCGGCACTCGCGCTCGCCCGTTCCCCGAGCGCACGCGGCGGGTCTCCCCGCGCCGGGCGGTGAGCCGGGCGATCCCGTCGCGCATCCGGCGCTGCGGTCGCGACGCCCGAGCCGGCACGGCCGCGACCATCACCGCGTGGTGACCCGACCGGAGCCGCGCACCGCCCGCCGTCGGACACGCCCCCGGCCCGGGAAGCCCCGCGCACCCCGGCCCGCCCCAGGCCCGCTCCGAAGGCCCGTCACCAGGCCCGGACAAGGGGCCGGGAATGCATGAAATTTTTCATACCCTTGCGTACTCGACGGTATATATATTTACTGCTCTGGTACCGCCGGATTCCCCGGACCCCCGGCCGGCTCACGCCTCCAGGAAAGTCGGCAGCGCGCGACCATGCACTCACCCCTCCGCCCCGCCGCCTTACGCGGCAGCGGCCGCGACGAGCGGCCGGGTCCGCCCGTGCCGCCGGCGGGCGGCAGGCCCTCGCGGGCCGGATAGACCGGAGTCCGGGGAAGGACGCCTCTCCTCCTCGCGTCACCCTCCACGGTGCTCCGCCCCGGGCAGCTCCGACCCTGCGGACTGCCCCTCGGCGGCCTCGGTCTACCCCTGGACCGGGGCCGCCATAATCGTCCGCCGACGAAGGGCCGTTCAGCCGGCCTCGGGCGCGTCGCCCTTCAGCTGCGCGGCAAGAGCGGCGGCCAGCGCGGCCACGGCCTCCTCGATGTACGCATCGGCGGCCGACTTGTCGACACCGGCGTCGGTGAGCACTCCCGCGCCGTCCTCCTGTTCCAGCAGGGCGAGCAGAAGGTGCTCGGTGCCGATGTAGTTGTGCCCCAGCCGCAGCGCCTGACGGTAGGTCAGCTCCAGCGCCTTGCGGGCGCCCGCGTCGTACGGAATCAGCTCCGGCGGCTCGCCGGCCGCCGGGGGCAGCGCGGCGGTGGCCGCCTGGCGGACGGAGTCCAGCAGGACGCCCTGCGCGACGATCGCGCGGGCCGCGAGCGCCTCGCGCTCGGTCAGCAGGCCGAGCGTGAGATGGACGGGGGTGATCCGCTCATTGCGCGCGGCGTGGGCCTCGTTGTTGGCGGCCACGATCACATTCTTGGCGCGGGGGGTGAAGCGGCTGAAGCCCTGGCTCGGGTCGAGGTCCTGGGCCTCCCCGCCGTCCTTCGACACGAAGCGCTTCTGGGCGGCCTGCCGGGTGACGCCCATGCTCTTGCCGATGTCCGTCCAGGACGCGCCCGAGCGCCGCGCCTGATCGACGAAGTGGCCGATCACATGGTCCGCCACCTCGCCGAGGTGATCGGCCGCCACCACCGCTCCGGAGAGCTGGTCGAGAGCGCCGGAGTGGGCCTTCTTGATGGCCTCGATCAGATCGTCGAGGCGGATCGGATTGGTCATCTGCACCGGATTCTCCATGCGTCAACCATAGGTTGACACCCCTGGAGTGTCAACCGTGGGTTGACAGAGGGCGGGAAGTGGACCGGGCGCGGAAAACCCCGCCTCCGAGCTCTGCAAGGTTTCCGCAAGGGCGGGTCAAGCCTTCCGTCCGAACCGCCGGGCATGCCCCTGCCATCAGGAACTCCGACGAGCCCACAGGGGAGACAACGGGGGAACGCCATGTCGGCGTTGAGCACGACCGAGGCACCGCAGCCCGCCGATGGACGGCAGTGGCTGACGCTGGTCGGGAGCAAGCGAGTCCTGGCCGTGGTGCACACCGTCACCTACACCAAACGACTGCTCGACCTACTCGCTCTGCTGGAGGCCGACTTCCGGCTCCAGGTGGTCTTCTCCGCGCCGCCGCACGCCTTCGGCGACGAGGTGCCGCGCTTCCTGGCCCGCCTCGGCAGCGCCGTGGTGCCCTGGGAGGAGGCCGTGCGGATGACCTTCGATCTCGCGCTGGCGGCGGGCCCGCGCGGAGTGGAGCGGCTGCGGGCGCCGCTGATCACCGTCCCGCACGGGGCCGGCTATCTGAAACGGATCACCGGAACGATCGGCGCGGGGGTGGCGGGCCTGCGCCGGCAGGATCTCGCCCCCGGCGGGCGGCTGCCCGCCGCCGTCGTCGTCCCGCACCACGCCGAAGTGGCCGAGCTGGGCCGCAACTGCCCGGAGGCCCTCCCCCTGGTGCGGGTGGTCGGCGACCCGGTGCACGATCGGATCGCGGCCAGCCTGCCGCTGCGTGCCGCGTACCGCGAGGCGCTCGGCGTCGCGGACGGCCAGAAGCTCGTGGTGGCCGCGTCCACCTGGGGCCCCCGGTCGTCGTTCGGCCGGTTCGAGACGCTGCTGCCGCGCCTGGTACGGGAGTTGCCGGGCGAGGAGTTCCGTACGGCGGTGCTCGTCCATCCCAATGTGTGGTCGGGCCACGGGGCCTGGCAGGTGCGGGCGTGGCTGGCGCGGTGCAGCGAGCGGGGAGCCGTCCTCGTACCGCCGGAGGCGGACTGGCGCAGTGTGCTGATCGCGGCGGACTGGATCATCGGCGACCACGGTTCGGTCACCCTGTACGGGACGCTCACGGGCGCGCCGCTCCTGCTGGCGGCCTCCCCGGAGCAGGAGATCAATCCCGACTCCCCCGCCGCCGCGCTCGCGGTGACGGCCCCCGCGCTCTCCGCCGTTCACCCGCTCCCCGATCAACTGGCCTACGCGGCGCGGGAGTACCGGGCGGAGGAGTACGCGGAGATCAGCGCGCGCATCACCTCGGAGCCGGGTCGCTTCAACCGGAACATGCGGCGGCTGATGTACCAGGTGCTGGGCCTGGGGCAGCCCGCCCACGAGCCGGTGACCGTGCCGCTGCCCCGGCCGCCGTCGCTGGACTCATGGGCCCCGGGCCGTTGGGGGGCGTCGGCATGAGACGGCTGGTCACGGTCGGTCTGAGCCTGGTGGGCCCGCGCTCCCCGGGCCCGCCGGGGCCGGGTTACGTCCTCGACGCCCGGGCCTTCGGGGAGTCCTGGCGGTACGCGGTCGCGGTGCCGGACGGCGGCCGGGAGGGGCCGCCGTCCGGCGGGGTCTTCGCCGTGGACGAGCATCTGGCGGTGGACGCCGACCGGTGCCGGGACCGGTGGACCCTGGAGTGCGCGGACGTCCTGCACGGGAGCCGCCCGCGCCCGGCCCATGAGGCGCTGCCGCTGCTGGCGCGGATCCTCGCCGGGCATCCGGGCTGCCGGCTGGCCGCGCTGCCGCTGACGGGCGGCGGCTGGGCGGCGGCGGGCGGGGCCGTGCCGGGGGCCTTCCTCGTCCCCTGCGCGGCGGCTCCGGACCGTTCGCTGCTGCCGTCGTGTCTGCACGCCTGGCTGGCGGCGGGGCACGGGCTAGGCGAACTGGTCCCGCGATCTCAGCCGGCGGTCTCCCGCAGCCGCTGAGCGTCGGCGGGACTGGTGGTCTCGTACCGGGCCAGCGCGCGGGCCCGGTACTCCCGCGCGGCCGACTCGTCACCGCCGTCGAGGGCGCTCTCGCCGAGCATCTCCAGGGTGCGGGCCTGCCAGTGGACGGCCCCCGAGGCGGTGAACACCGAGAGCGCCTGCTCCAGTTGGGCCGTGCCCGAGGCGCGCTCGCCCGCGCGGGACCGGGCCCGGCCCAGGAAGGCCAGGGCGCGGGCCTCGTCGTGCGGGGCGCTCACGGCCACCATCGTCGCGCGGGCCCGCCCGAAGAACGCGGCCGCCCGTTCCGGATCGTCCTCGGTGAGCGCGATCTCGCCGAGGACGATCCGGGCGAGCGCGGCCCCTCGCGGATAGCCGCACTTCTCCCACACGGCGATGGCCCGTTCCAGATACGGCCGGGCCCGGTCCATGCGCCCGGCCTCGCGGTGACACGCGCCGAGGCCGAGCAGCGCCTGACCCTCGTCCCGTTCGTCGCCCGCGTCCCGCGCCGCGCGCCGGGACGCCTCGTACCACTCCACGGCGGTGTCGAGCCGGCCCGCCGCGCTGAGGCCGATGGCCCCGGAGTTGAGCATCTGCCGCTCGGCCCGGGCGTTGCCGTCGCCGCGCGCCGCAGCCACCCCGATCTCATGGGCCTCGATCCACAGACCGTAGTGCCGCAGCCGCAGGAACAACGGCCACATGGCGTCGACCAGCTGCCAGCAGATCGCGAGCCAGCCCCGGTCGGCGGCGGCCCGGACGGCGGACATCAGACGCGGCCTCTCCTCGTCCAGCCAGCCGAGCGCGCCCAGGTCGTCGGTGAAGGGCAGGGGCAGTCCCGGGGACGGGTGGAGCGGGGTCCGCTCCAGGACGAACTGGGCCGGGGTGAGCCGTATCTGGGCCGCCGTCGCCGTCTCCAGATACCACTCGCACACCCGGCGCAGCGCGTCCTCGCGGGTCTGTTCGCCGTCGTCGGCGAGGGCGCGGGCCTCGGCGTGCACCCGTACAAGGTCGTGGAAGCGGCAGCGGTCCGGGCCGATGTCCTCCACCAGATTGGCCTCGACCAGCTCGTCGAGGCCGCGTTCCGCCCAGGGCAGGGTCTCGGCGCAGGCGGCCGCCGCAGCACGGGAGCCGAAGGCGCGCAGAGGGAGCGCGCCGAGCGTCCGGTAGAGCCGCGCGGCCTCCTCGCTCAGCACGGCGTAGGACGCGTCCAGGGCCTTGGCCACGGTCGCCTCTCCCTCCACTTCGAGTGCGGTCAGCCGGGCTGCGTCGGGGGTGAGGGCGTCGGCCAGCGCCTGGACCGGCTGCCGGGGCCGGGCTGCGAGGCGGGCGGCGGCCAGACAGACGGCGAGCGGCAGTCCGGCGCAGAGCGTCGCGATCCGGTGGGCGGCGGCGGGTTCGCGCGCGACCCGGTCCGCACCGATGCCGCGCCGGAGGAGTTCGACGGCGTCGGCGGTGCCGAGGGCTTCGAGACGGTGGAAGTCCGCGCCGTCCATCCGGAGTCCGGAGAGCATCCGGCGGCTGGTCACGGCCACGAGGGCGTCCGGGCCGCCGGGGAGGAGCGGTCGGATCTGGGCGGCGGTGAAGGCGTTGTCCAGCAGCACCGCGATCCGGCGGCCCGCGGTGGCGGAGCGCCACAGCGCGGCCTGCTCCCCCGGGTCCGCGGGGATCGCCCCCGCGCCCAGGGCCCGCAGGAACTGGCCGAGCACCTCGCCCTGCGTGGCCCGCTCCGCGCCGTCCGCCGAGGAGTGCCCGCGCAGATCGGCGTAGAGCTGCCCGTCGGGGAACTCCTCGGCGAGGGTCCTCAACCACCGTGCGACGAGGGTGGTCTTGCCGACCCCGGCCGGACCGTTGACCACGATCAGGGGCTGCCCGGCGGCCCGCAGCCCGTCCAGGGCCGCGAGGTCGGCGTCCCGGCTGACGATGTGCGGGGGTACGGGCGGGAGCTGGCGCGGCACGGGGGCGCGGGCGGCGGCGGTGTGCACATGGATGCCGCCGTGGATCTCCCGCGCCTGGATGGCGGGGCCGTGGATGTGGGCCGCCCCGGCGATGGAGTTGGCCGTGCCCGAGGCCGCCTCCGAGGCGGCCTCCGAGGCCGTGCCCGGGATCACGTCCGGGACCGCCGCCGGGGCCGTCCCGTCTCCCGGGCCAGGAGCAGGCCCCGGGCCCCGGCCCTGCTCGTGGTGTGGGACCGGGGCGGGGGCCCGCCGCGGATCCGCGCGGGCCGGCGGTCCGGCGGCCGGTACGCCGCGCTCCTCGCGGGAGTCCTCGTCGGACTCCGCTTCAGGGGCGGGCGGCGCGACCGGAGCCGGGGGCGGAACCGGAGCCGGGTCCGGGGCCGGTGAGCGGTCCGGGGTCGGTGAGCGGTCCGGGGCCGGTGAGCGGTCCGGGGCCGGCGCGCGGTCCCGAGCGGAGGCCGGGTCCGGAGCGGACGGCGTCTCACGGGTCGGAGCCGGGTCCGGGACGGGCCGGGCGTGCGGCGTGTCCGGGCCGGTCCGGTCCCCGTCCGAGTCTCGCGCCGCCATCCACACGCCCCCTCACCGCCGGCTGCCCCCCAGCCGGGTCACCCCGGTCCTACCCCGCCCGCCCCCAAACGATGTGCTGAGCGTAATTCAGCCAGTCTGGAACGGCGTCTGGCGACCCTTACCGCTCTATGCCATGCTCACAAAACTTGAGCGTGAACATCCGGATGAATCAGGACGAACCAGCGGGGGGCGCTGGTGGAAATCCTTCTCCTGGGGCCAGTGGGACTCCAGGTCGACGGGGTGAGCGAGAGCCCGGGCGGGCAGCACGGACGGCTGGAGCTGGGGTCGGACAAGGAGCGCGTCCTACTGGCCGCGCTCGCGCTGGACGCGGGACGGCCCGTGCCCATCGACACCCTCATGGCCCGGCTCTGGGACGACGAACCGCCCCGGCAGGCCCGGGAGAGCGTCCACTCCTACGTCTCCCGGCTCCGCCGGCGGCTGCGTCTCGCCTGCGCCGCGGCCCCGGACGCGCCCCGGATCACCAGCCGGTCCCACACGTACGTCCTGGAGACCGACCCGGCCGTCGTCGACTGGCACCGCTTCCGGCGGCTGGTGGACTCCTCGCCGCCCGAGGGCGACGACCTGCGGGCCGCCGCGCTGGCCCGCGCCGAGGAGCTGTGGCGGGGCGAGGCGCTCGCCGGACTCCCCGGCGAGTGGGCCCGGACCGTACGCCGGACCCTGGCCGAGAAGCGGGACGACGCGACCGCCGCGCGGATCTCCGCCCGGCTGCGCCTGGGGCATTTCGCCGAGACGGTCGGCGAGCTGTCCGCGCTGGTCGAGCGGCGGCCCGGGGACGAGGCCCTGTTGGGCCAGCTGATGCTGGCGTACTACGGCAGCGGCAGATTCACCGAGGCGCTGAGGGTCCATCAGCGGGCCCGGGAGCTGCTCAGGGCGGATTACGGCGCGCTGCCGGGAGCGGAGCTGAACCGGATCCACCGGGGCGTGCTGGAGCGGGTGGATCCCGCCGATCTGGTGCGCAGGGCCTCCGCCCCGGTCTCGGCGGACGAACCGCCTCCGCGCCGCTCCGGGCTCCCCGCCGCGCCCGCCGCACCGGAGGCCGCCCTTCCGCCGCGCGGTCTCCCCCACCAGCCGCCGCTGGTGGGCCGGCGCGAGGAGTCGCGGAAGTTGAGCGCGGCGATCGAGGGAGAGGGTCCGGTCGTCTCCGTCGTGGCGATATCCGGAATGGCGGGCGCGGGCAAGTCCGCGCTGGCGGTCCACACCGCCCGGCAGCTCGCCCGGCGCTTCCCCGACGGACAGCTCCATGTGAATCTGCGGGCCCACTCCCCCACCCAGGAGCCGCTGACCCCGGGGGCGGCGCTGGCGACGCTGCTGCGGCTGCTCGGCGCGCCCGCCGCGCACATCCCGCTGGAGCCGGAGGCGCGCAGCGCGCTGTGGCGGACGATGCTGGCGGAGCGCCGGGCGGTGATCGTGCTGGACGACGCGGCCGGGGCCGATCAGATCCGCCCGCTGCTGACCGGCGATTCGCCGTCGCTCACCATCATCACCAGCAGGCGCCAGCTGAGCGGGGTGCCGGGCGCGCTGGCGCTGCCCCTCGACGTGCTGCCGGAGGACGACGCCGTGACGCTCTTCCGGAGCTTCGCGGGGGAGGAACGCACGGGCGACCTGACGGAGACTGCCCGCATTGTCAGACTCTGCGGCTTCCTCCCGCTGGCCATCGAACTCATCGCCCACCGCTTCCGGGTCCGTACGTCCTGGACGCTGGCGACCCTCGGCGAGCGGCTGGCCCGCACCCCGGGCCGGCTGGCGGAGATTCGGGACACCGACCATGAGATGACCCGGGCGTTCGATCTTTCGTACCGGACTCTCACCGAGGCCCAGCGCCGGGCCTTCCGCCGGCTCGGACTGCACCCGGGACAGGACTTCTCGGCCGATGCGGCAGCCGCGCTCCTGGGGTTGCCGCCGGGCGAAACGGAACGATTACTGGAAGCGCTGTGCGCCTTCCACTTACTGCGGGAAACGGCCCAGGACCGTTATCGGGCGCATGATCTGATCCAGGAATACGCGCATGCACTGGCCATCTCCGAAGATCCCGAGGAGGAGCGGTCCAGCGCACTGGGACGGCTCACGGATTACTATCTCCGGACAGCTCGGGGCGCTGATCATCTCACATATCCGCGCCGCCTCCGGGTGCGATCCTCATCCGGCCCGGACGTCGCGGCGAACCGCTGGAGCGGTCCGGACGAGGCAAAAGCCTGGCTGACCGCCGAACGGGCCAACATCCTGGCCGCCGAACGCCATGCGCACTCCGGCGCCCATCGGGAAGCCGCGGCACAACTCGCCTATGCCGTCGCCGGATTACTCGATTCCGAGTGCCACTGGCAGGACGCCGAATCCGTGCTGCGGCGCGCCGCGGACCACTGGGCCTCGACCGGCGACGAGCCGCGGCTCTGCCACGCCCTGATCCTGCTGGGGGCCGTCCAGGCGAACGTGGGCCGCTACCCCGAGGCGATGGCCAACGGCGAGCGGGGGCTCGCGATCGCCCGCAGGACGGGGGACACGGAGGCGGAGGCCGAGGCGCTGCGGACGCTGGGGATGCTCAATCTGCACCTCGGGGAGAACCGGGCGGCGCTCGTTCTGCTCCAGAAGTCCTTCGCCATCAAGGCGGTCATCGGCGATATGTGGGACAAAGCGCGAGGTCATAACAATCTGGCGATCGTGCTGCCGTTCCTCGGCGAACACGAAAGGGCGCTCGAACACTATCGCAAGGCATTGCAGGGTTTCCGGGACGCTTTCGACACTCTTTCCGTCGCCAAGACCCTGAGCAATATGGGAACGCTTTTCCGCCGCACCCATGAGAAGGATTCCGCGCTCCGCTGCTTCGAAGAGTCGCTTCTCATCATGGAGACCGCCGGAAATCGCTGGGACCGCGCCACCGTGCGCGGGAATCTCGCGGACACCCTGACCGACACCGGTGATTGGGCGGCGGCTCTCCCGCTTTATCAGGAGACGCTGCACGAGTTCCGTTCCTTGGGCGACCAGAAGAGCATGGCCGACACACTCATCGGCATCGGCGAGGTCCACCGGAACTCCGGAGCCGGCGCGGAGGCGGTCGCACACCTCCTGGAGGCGCTCTCCATCGCCCGCTCGATCGGGGCGGCCCACCAGGAGATTCAGGCGCTCCGCCGCCTGGGCCGGGCGGAGTTCGCGCTCGGCCGCGCTGACGCCGCGGTCAGCAGTCTGCGGGCCGCGGTCGCCCTCGCCTCGCAGACCGACGACGTCGACGAGGCCATCAAGGCCCGCAGCGCGCTCGCCGAGGTCCTGCTCGCCATGAAATCCGAACGCGGGCACGGGACCGGGCAAAGCTGAGCGTTGTACGGTTGAAGTCTCATCTGTCATGGTGGACTCAATGGTCTATTCCAAAGTGACAGACTGAACTCCCTCTCGGCGTCACCCGATTCCTCAGGCATCGAACTGGTGGGCTACCGTTCCCCTGTACGATCACTGGAATGCCCGAAGGGAACGTCCCTGTGCGACGCACATTCTTCACGCCGTCAGTACCACTTCTCGTCGCCCTGGGGCTGTGCCTCACCGCCGCGCCCGCGAGCGCGGCCGCATTCGAATCGTTCGGCGTGACAGCGGTCGAGTCCTCGGTCACGATCGCGGCCAAAACTCCGGGCGCGGCCAAGTCCGGCACACACCGCTACATATTCATCTGACCCTCCGAGGAAGCCCGGTCACAGAAGCCCGGTCGCCCCGCCGCCCTCAGGCCGGCAGCGACCGGGCTTCCGCGTTCCGCGCCCGCGCCGGCTCCTCGGCGGGGTGCAGCGTAAAGGTGTCCGCGCCCCAGCGGACCGTACGGCGACAGGCCAGACCGTGCCGGGCGAGATGCGGGCCCAGCCGCTGGATCCGGGCCCGCAGCGCGGGCAGGGTCATCGGCCGGTGCGGGGATCCCAGCAGATAGCGCGCGTCGTGGCAGCAGAGCGGGGACTTCGCGCTCAGCAGTATCTCCAGCAGCAGGGACTGACTCCGGTGCGAGGGGCTCGGCCGCTCCGGACGCGCGAGCGCGCCCGGGCCGGACGGTCCTTCGCAGCCCCGGGCCGGCCCCTGCGGCTCCGGACCGGCCCCCCGGCGCAGCCAGCGCAGATCGGCGGTGATCCGGGCCGTGAGCGCCGACGCCGTCGTGTCCCGGTTCAGTACGTTGATCGCGCCGGCGGCGAGCAGCGCCTCCGGGTCCGTGCGGTGCCCCACCGCGACGGTCACCGGCGCGAGCAGGCGTAACGACCGTACGCGCTGGACGAGTTCGCCGACCGGCTCGGGCTCCGGGCTGTCCAGGAGGGCCAGCGCCCCGCGGGCCCGGCGGAGGTATTCGTAACCGAGCTGATCGCCCCAGGGGCGTACGACGAAGCGGACCGGGCACGCCTTGCGCAGCCGCTCGGCCCAGAGGAGGCCCGCGGCCGGGTCGAGGGAGACGATGACCACCCGGGGCGCTCCGTCGCGGGGGCGGCCGGGGCGGCGGGGGGCGGGGGCGCTCATGCCGACGGTCCGCATGATCCCTTTCCTGGAAGGAACCCCGCCCCGGTGGAGCACGGTTCGCCGGGCGGCCCGCCGGGCCCCCACCAGGCCGCCGTGTTCGCGGCGAGCACCCCGGGGTCGCACGGCCCGCTGGTGAGCAGCGGGACGTCCGCGACGGGGGCGGGTACGGGCCGGTTGCCGAAGTTCACGGCGCACACCAGGCCGTCGGCGCGGGCGAACGCGAGCACGCCGGGCGGGGCTTCGAGCCAGCGCGGCGGCGCCGGGTCCGGAAGATCGGCCCCGGCGAAGCCCCGGCGCAGGGTCAGCGCGGTGCGGTAGAGGTGCCAGAACGACCCGGGGTCGCCGAGCGCGCGGTCGGTGGTGTGCTCGGCGAACCAGCCGGGCTGCGGAAGCCAGGGCGGCGCGGAGCCGTCCGGGCCGGTGAAGCCGAACGGGGAGGTGTGGCCGGACCAGGGCAGCGGGACCCGGCAGCCGTCGCGTACGTACTGGCGGCTGCCGGTCCTGCGGAAGATCGGGTCGGTCAGCGCCTCGTCGGGCAACTCGACCTCGGGCAGGCCCAGTTCCTCGCCCTGGTAGATGTAGGCGGCTCCGGGCAGGGCCAGCATCAGCAGGGCGGCGGCGCGGGCCCGGGAGGCGCCCGTCGTGCAGCCCTCCCCCGCATATCGGGTGACGGTCCGCACCTGGTCGTGGTTGTTGAGCACCCAGGTGGTGGTGGATCCGGTGCCCGCGATGTCCCGCAGCGCCTCGGTGATCACCCGGCGGAAGTCGTCCGCGTTCCACCGCGCGCTCAGCAGATGGAAGAAGAACGCCTGGTGCAGCTCGTCGGGGCGGACATAGGCGGCCTGGTCGGCGGCGGTGGGCACGGAGACCTCGCCGACGAGCAGCCGGTCGACGCCGTCGCGCGCGGTGTAGGACTCGCAGACCGCCCGCCACCGCCGCCAGACCTCGTGCACCTCGGGCTGGTTCCAGGCCAGCGGATTGACGGAGTCGCGGGTCCGTTCGTCGGCGGCCGGATCGTCGGAGTCGGGCAGTTCGGGGTGGTGGAAGAGGCCCGCCGCCACATCGACGCGGAAGCCGTCCACGCCTTGGTCGAGCCAGAAGCGGAGCACCGTGTCGAAGTACGCGCCGACCCTGGGGTCGCGCCAGTTGAGATCGGGCTGCTCCGGGCTGAAGAGGTGCATGTACCACTGGCCCGGGCCGCCGTCGGGCTCCCGGACCCGGGTCCAGGCCGGGCCGCCGAACATGGCGCGCCAGTTGTTGGGCGGCAGCGCGCCGCCCGGGCCTCGGCCGTCCGCGAAGTGGAAGCGGGCGCGGGCGGCGCTGCCGGGTCCGGCGGCGAGCGCCTCCCGGAACCAGGGGTGCTCGCTGGAGCAGTGGTTGGGCACGATGTCGATGACGACCTTGAGTCCCAGGGCGCGCGCGTCGGCGATCAGCCGTCCGAACTCCTCCAGGTCGCCGTAGACCGGGTCGACGGCCCGGTAGTCGGCGACGTCGTAGCCGTGGTCGTGCTGGGGCGAGGGATAGAACGGGGTCAGCCAGACGCCGTCGACGCCGAGGCTGCTCACATAGGGCAGTCCGGCCCGGACGCCGGCGAGGTCGCCGATGCCGTCCCCGGTGCTGTCGAGGAAGCTGCGGACATAGATCTGATAGATCACCGCATCGCGCCACCATGTCCTCGCGCCGTGCGCGGGCCGGTCCCCCAGCCGCGGCAGGACGCCGCGCGGATCGCCCGAATCAGCCCTCTGTGTCAGGAACATCCGTCCCCCTCCTTCACGAGCAGCCGTACATTCATGTTATGTAGTGGCGAGTGAGCGCCGTCAAGCCATGCGGCCGAAATCGCGTTGAATCAACGGGAGTTGCCGCATGGTTGAGCAGACGTGGGCGAGGAGAGACCAGAGGGGGAGCGGTCATGGACGAGCGGTCGGGGCCGTGTGGTACTCAACAAGCGGGTAGGGCCCCGTGGATTGGAGGCTTCAGCTCCCGGACACGACGGCGCGCAGCTCCCGCTCCAGACGGGCCAGGGCCTCGGCGGGGGTGACGCGTCCGGCGAGCGCGCTGTGGGCGACGGCGGCGACGGCGAGGTTCATCTGCTCGTACTCCACATGCTTGGTGCGCACCCGCGCGGTGCTCACGCTCTCCGCGAGCGCCGGCAGATGGGGGAAGCGCCGGATCAGCGCCGGATCCTCGTACAGCGAGGCCCAGACCGGGGGCAGCGCGCCCTCGGTGAGGACCCGGCGCTGCACCGGCTCGCTGAGGAGGTAGGCCATGAGATCGGCGGCGGAATCGGGGTGTTCGCTGTGGGAGTTGACCGCGAGATTGGATCCGCCGAGGACGCCGGTGCCGGGTCCGCCGGGGCCGGGCAGGGGCGCCGCGGCGAACTTTCCGGCGACGGACGAGCCCGGCTGCGAGGCCATCGTATGCACATAGGGCCAGTTGCGGAGGAAGAGGAGTTCGCCGTCCTGGAAGGCCAGCCGGGAGTTCTCCTCCTTGTATCCGAGGGCCTTGCGGGGGATCCATCCCTCCCGGACGCCCCGGACGAGGAAGGACAGACCCTCCAGCGCCTCGGGGGAGTTCACCGTCACCCGTCGGCCGTCCTCGGACACCAGGGAGCCGCCCGCGGACTGGATCGCCTCGGTCACATTGACCGTGAGCCCCTCGTACGGCAGGAACTGGCCCGCGTAGCCGTCCATGCCGTACGCGCGGGACAGCTTCGCGGCGAGCCGGGCCAGCTCGTCCCAGGTGCGCGGGGGCCGCTCCCCCGCCCGGGCCAGGAGGTCCTTGCGGTAGAAGAGCAGCCCGGCGTTGGTCACATAGGGGACGGCGTAGAGCCTGCCGTCGTAGGTGGCGGTCTCGACGACGGACGGCAGCAGCTGTCCCAGCGGCAGCCCGCGCGGGTCGACGGGCGAGATCCAGCCCCGGCCGGCGAACTCGGCGGTCCAGGCCACATCGATGTTGAGGACGTCGAAGCGGTCGCTGCCCGCGCGCAGGCTGTCCTGCATCTGGGCGTGCACCTCGTCGGCGGCCTCGGGGAGTTCGACCAGCCGGACGCGTTCGGCGGGGTGTTCGCGGTTCCAGCCGTCGAGCACGGCGCGGAGATAGCCGGTGAGATCGCGGCCGGTCGCCAGGGTCAGCGGCCCCCGCCGGTCGCCGTCCGCCGGGTCGGGGCCCCGCTGGGCCGACGGCGCGACCAGCGCCCCCAGCAGCACGGCGCAGACGAGCACGGTCCGGCCCGTCGTACGCGTCGTCCCGCGCATCATCCGCCGCCCTCTCCCGGCCGGCGGGGCGAGCGGGCCGCCCGGACACCCTCCGGCACATCATATGCAATGCGTACCAGGCATCATGGACGCTCGCGGACCGATCCGGCTCCCCCCGGCCCGGATTCACCGCTCCGAAGTGCCGAGTCGCCGGTGACTCGGCAGCCCATTCGTCCCAGGAGGGAACCCGGCACCGTGCGTCTTCATCTGCTGGCGCTGCTCGCCGGCGGTCCCGCCCATGGCTACGAGCTGAGACAGGATCTGGAGAAACTCCTGGGAGCCGCGTACCCTCAGCCGAACATCGGCCAGATCTACGTCACGCTGGGCCGGCTCGAACAGTCGGGGCTCATCGAGGGCAGACACGTCAGTCAGGCCGATCGGCCGGACAAGCGCATCTACGAGATCACGGACGCGGGACGGGAAGCGGTGGACGCCTGGTACGAGACCCCGTCCGAAGCCCCGCGGGTGCGGGACGACTTCTTCATGAAGCTCGCGCTGGCGCACCGTACGGGCCGGCCCGACCAGATCGCCCTGATCAACAAACAGCGCCGCCACTATCTCAATCTGATGCGGGCGCTCTCCCGGATCGAGAACGCGCAGACCGAGCCCGAGAGCCGGGCCAATCGGATCGCGAGCCTGCTGATAGAGGGGGCCACCCTGCATCTTCAGGCCGATCTCGACTGGCTGGAACGGTGCCAGGAGGAGCTGGAATGAGCACCGCCGCCGCAGTACCGCTCCCCGTCGGGCCGTCCGCCGTCCCGCTGCTGTCCGTCACCGGACTGACCAAGAGCCGTACGACCGACGGCGGACGGGTGCGCACGGTGCACGGCGTGGATCTGGAGGTGGCGCGCGGCGAGTTCACCGCCGTGACCGGAACGTCGGGGGCGGGCAAGTCCACCCTGCTGCATCTGCTGGCCGGTCTCGAACGCCCCGACAGCGGGACGATCGTGCTCGACGGCCGGCGCGTCGACGGGCTGGGCGAGGCGCGCTGGGCGGCGCTGCGGCGCCGGCGGATCGGGATCGTGTTCCAGTTCTTCAATCTGGTCTCGACGCTGACCGTGGCCGACAACATCGAGATGCCCGCGCTGCTCGCCGGGCGCGGGGCCCGGGAGAGCCGGGAGGCGGTGCGCGAGCTGCTGGCCGAACTCTCCCTGGAGGGGCGGCGGGACAGTCTGCCGGGCGATCTCTCCGGCGGTGAGCAGCAGCGGGTCGCGCTCGCCCGCGCGCTGGTCAACCGGCCGGATCTGCTTCTCGCCGACGAGCCCACCGGCAGTCTGGACAGCAAGGGGACCCGGGAGGTCGTCCGGCTGCTGCGGCGGCTGCACCGGCAGGGGCAGACCATCGTGCTGGTCACCCATGACGCCCGGGTCGCCAGCGCGGCGGAACGGGTGATCAGCTTCAGCGACGGCCGGATCATCGACGACACCCGGATGTCCGACGGCGACGGCGACGCTCACGAGGCCACCGCCGGTCTCGTCGAGCTCGCGGAGTGATCCGTGCGCGCGATTCTCCGCTGGGCCCTCGCCGATCTCCGCACCCACCGGGGGCAGGCGGCCACGCTCACCCTCGCGACCGCCGGGGTCACCGCCGCGCTCCTGCTGTCGGCGGCGCTGCTCCAGTTCGCCGCGAGCCCCTGGCAGCAGCTGTTCACCGAGACCCGGGGCCATCACATCTGGCTGCGGCTGAGCGACGACGCCGACACCCGGCGGCTGGCGCGGCTGGACGGCGTCCAGCGGGTGTCGGGGCCGTACGCCACCGCCTCGCTCACGGTGGCGGTCGAGGGCTCGGCGGGCACGGGCGCGGGATCCGCCGCGGTGAGTCTGCGGGCCACCGGCCCCGACGGGGTGCGTGACGCGCGGCTCGTGAGCGGCGCCCGGCTCAGCGGCGCCGAGGGCGAGGTGCTGCTCGACCGCGCGACCGCCGAGGCGCTGTGGGCGCGGCCGGGCGACCGGCTGACCGTACGGGAGAGCGGGGCGGGCGGCGGCGTACGGAAGGGTTCGCTGCGGGTGGCGGGCATCGTCGCCACCGCCGAGGCGGGGTACGACGCGGGCGAACGGCCCGGCATCGCCTGGGCGTCGCCCGGCACGGTGGACCGTCAGTCGGCGGGCTCCCGGCCCGGGCGGACCGCGGGACTGCGGCTGGACGACCCGGCGGACACCGGCTTCGTCGTCCAGCAGGCGGTCGCGGCCGTCGGCCCCGAGCATGTCGTCCAGGTCTCCACCTGGCTGGAGGCGCGCGCCTCCTTCGCCGACGACCATCAGCCGGCGGGCCGGCTGCTGCGGGTCTTCGGCCTCGGCGCGCTGCTCGCGGCGGCCGTCGCCGTCACGGGCGGGGTGGGCAGCCGGGTGCTGGGCCAGCTCCGGGACATCTCGGCGCTCAAGGCGATCGGGATGACCCCGGCGCAGATCGCGGTGATGTTCTTCGGCCAGCACACGGCGCTGGCGCTGGCCGGTGCGGTGGCCGGCTCGCTCGCGGTGCGGACCCTGGGGCCGCTGGTCCCCGGGCCGGTCGGGGAGGCCGTGGTCTACAGCGCGGCGCTGCCGGGCGCGGGCGGCGGCCCGGTCAGAACCGGCGCCGCGACCGTGCTGGTGATCGCCGCGGCCACCGCGCTGGCGGCCTGGCGGGCCGCCCGGGTCTCCCCGAGCCCGGCGGTGCGCGCGGCGCGTCCGGCGCCGCGCCGGATGTCGCGGGCGGCGCGGGCCGCGCTGCGCCGGGGCGTTCCGCCGCAGCTGGTGCTGGGCTGGCGCGGGGCGGTCCACCGCAGGGTCCGGTTCGCCGCCGGGGTGGTCCGGCTCGCGGTGCCGGTGGGGCTGATCACCGTCGCGCTCTCCGCCGTCACCACACTGGACGCCCTGAACGGCGGCGACGGCGGCCGGGCGGGTCCATCGGCCCCGCTGACCGTCCGCCAGGAGGGCGGTCTCAGCACCTCGGCGGTGGACCGGCTGGGCCGGACCGACGGGGTGCGGACGGTGTATCCGGCCGCGGAGGTCACCGCGCTCATCCCCGGTCAGACCCGCTCGGTCACCCTGCGCGGACGCGGCACCGCGAACCGTCCGTACCCCTTCGCGGCCGTGGAGGGCAGAACGCCGTCCGCCTCCCACGAGGCGGTCGCCGGGCAGGGGATGCTGGACGCGACCCGGACCGAGGTGGGGCAGTGGGTCCGGCTGACCGTCGGCGGGACGCCGCACATCCTGCACATCGTGGGCCGCTCCATCGAGCCCGAGCACGGCGGCGTGGTCGTGACCACCACGCTGGACACCCTGCGGGAGAACGGCACCGCCCGGGGGCCGCAGGCGTACGCCGTACTGCCCCGGCCCGGGGCCGATCCCGACGCCCTCGCGAGCGCGCTCTCCAAGGCGCTGCCCGGCGGCGAGGTGCGGCGCGCGCCGCCGCCGGTCCCCTCCGCCCCGCTGGTCGGCGGCGTCCTCGCCGGGCTGATCGGAGTGCTGGCGCTGATCGCCGTGGCCGAGCTGGCGTCCTCGGTCGGCTCGGCCGTCTGGCACCACGCGCGGGAGCTGCCCGCGCTGCGGGCCGTCGGGCTGACCCCGGGGCAGCTGGCGGGGACGATCGTGGCGCACTGCGCGGTCACGGCGGGGGCCGCGGCCGTGACCGGGACGGCGGCCGGGCTGCTGGCCGCGCGCCCGCTCATCGATCTGGAGGGCGGGGCGAGCGGCGTCGGCGCGGGGATGGCGCTGCCGCCGCCCACCGCCCTGCTGCTGCTGACCGGGGCCGGGCTGGTGGCCGCCGCGATCGCGCTGGCCTCGGTGCCCGCGCTGCGGGCGGAACGGCGCCGTACGCCGGATCCGGCCGTCGCGGCGGGGTGACGCGGACTCGCCCTGCCGGGGCGGGGCGGTCCGCCCCGGTCGCGCCGGGGCCGGCAATCGGAGCCGGGGGCCGGGGGCCGGGAATCGGGGCCGGCGCGACCGGGGCGTTACTCGGGCGGGAGAAGGGCGGCCGGGGCGGGCTGGAACCAGGCCGGGCCCTCGGCGAGCGACTGCTCGATCCGGAAGCGGGCGAACTCGTGCAGCTCCGGCAGCGCGTCCAGGTCGAACCAGCCCACCTCCAGCGACTCGTCGTCGTTCACCCGGGCCTCCCCGCCGGTCGCACGGCAGCGGAAGGCGATGTCCATGTACTGGCACTGGTCGCCGTTGGGATACGTCACCGGCTTGGCCAGCCCCTGGACCAGCACCACCCGCTCCGCGACACAGCGCACCGCGGTCTCCTCGTACACCTCGCGCACGGCGGTGGTGGCGGGCTCCTCGCCCGGTTCGGCGATGCCGCCGATGATCGACCACTCGCCGCTGTCGGCACGGCGGTCCAGGAGCACCTGGCCCCGGTCGTTGAAGACCACCGCGCTGACTCCGGGGAGAAGGAGCAACTGATGGCCGGCGGTGGCCCGGATCGCGCGGATGAAGTCAGGAGTCGCCATGGCTTCGACCCTAACCGATCATTACCGGCCTGGAATTGACGGCCCGACCGGTCCGGGCCGACGGCGAGGGACTGGACCGGTCACGCGGGCGGGTCACTTGGTCCGGCCGGCCGGCAGGTCACGCGGTCCGGCCGTCCCGGCCCTCCCGGACGTCCTCGGTGCGGGTCTCCCCGCCGCCTCCGGACGCGGACCGCGCGCGCCGCCACGCCTGGGCCGAGCCGACGGCGACCCAGCCGAGTCCGCCCGCCGCCACGGCCATCAGCACGATCTCGGGCGCGACGCCCAGCCGGGTCGCGGGGGTGAGCGAGGAGCGCAGCGGCACCTCGGCGACCAGCGCGTCCGGGGTGAACATCCGGGTCTTCTGGACCACCTCGCCGTCCGGCATGATCACGGCGCTCACCCCGCTGGTGACGGGGACCACGACGGACCGGCCGTGCTCGACCGCCCGCACCTGCGACATCGCCAGCTGCTGATAGGTCATCTCGCTGCGGCCGAAGGTCGCGTTGTTGCTGGGTACGGAGATCAGCTGCGCGCCGCCGTCGACCGTGTCCCGGGCCATGTCGTCGAAGGCGGCCTCGTAGCAGGTGACGAGACCGACCCTGGTGCCGGCCAGATCGAAGACGCCGACCTTGTCGCCGGGCCCGAAGTCACGGCGCACCCGGTCCACGTCCGAGCTGAACAGCCGGACGAAGGAGCGCATCGGGATGTACTCGCCGAACGGCTGCACATGGCGCTTGTCGTAGGTGTCGACGGGCCCGCGCTCCGGGTCCCACTCGATGAGGGTGTTGCGGAGCTTGCCGGTCTCGGGGGTGAGCACCGCGCCGACGACGGTGGGGACGCCGACGGCCTTGACGGCCCTGTCGATCACGTCCCGGGCGTCCGGGTTGCGGTAGGGGTCGAGGTCCGAGGAGTTCTCCGGCCACAGGACGAAGTCGGGGCGGGCGACCCGGCCCGCCTTCACGTCCTCGGCGAGCTGTTCGGTGCGGTTCGCGTGGTTGTCGAGGACCGCGCGCCGCTGGGCGTTGAAGTCGAGTCCCAGCCTCGGCACATTGCCCTGGACCGCGGCGACGGTCGCGGTGCCGTCCTCGGCGGAGTCGTCCACCAGCGGGAGGGCGGCGACGGAGGCGGTGACCGGGACGAGCAGGCTGAGCAGCGCGACGGCGAGCGGACCGCGCGGGAGCACGCCGGTGCGCCGGTGGGCGAGGACGCGCCGGACGGTCTCGTACAGGCCGAATCCGCACAGGACGACGGCGAAGCCGAGCACGGGGGTGCCGCCGAGGGCGGCGAGCGGCAGGAAGAAGCCGTCCGCCTGGCCGAAGGCGACCTTGCCCCAGGGGAAGCCGCCGAAGGGGAAGCGGGCGCGGGCGCCCTCGCCGAGGATCCAGACGGCCGCGGCGAACAGCGGCCAGAGCGGGAGGCGGGTGACGACGGCGATGCCCAGCGCGCTGAAGGCGATGAAGAGCGCCTCCACGGCGGCCAGCGCGATCCAGGGGACCGGGCCGACGTCCTCGCCGGTCCAGCTGAGCAGCGGCAGCAGGAAGCCGAGGCCCGCGAGGTAGCCGAGGCCGAAGGCGGCGCGCGGCCGCCGTCCGTACAGGGTCGCGGCGAGCAGGGCGAAGGCGGGGACCGCCAGCCACCACAGGGGCCGGGGCGGGAAGCTCAGGAAGAGCAGCACCCCGCTGAGGGCGGCGGCCCCGGGCCGGATGAGCCGCCGCGGCGGCGAGGTGCTCGCGGCGGAGGCGGGCTGGGGGGCATCGACGGCGGTGATGGTGGCGCTCACCTGCCGGAGTCTACGGTGAGGGGCCGGCCGCCCCGTGCGGGCGGTACGGGGTCCGGGGCGCCGGTCCGGGCCGGGGGCTCATTACTGCATTCGGGTGGTCGCGGTCCGGGCCTCGGGCCCGCGCTCCCGTCAGGACGGACGCACCGCTGATCCGGACGGTCATCCGTGCGCCCCCGTCCCCGGTCGGGGCGAGGGGCGCACGCGCGAAGACGGGCGGGGGCGCGGGCTCAGGCCTCCGCCGGAGTGCCCGCGGCGGTCGGGGGACGGAGGAGGTCGCGGATGGCGCGGACGGCGGCCTCGGCGTCGTCGACGGTGACCGTGAACGTTCTGCCGTCACCGAGGGTGACGATCAGACCTTCGCCCCGGCGTACGACTATCGCCGTGCCCTTCTCGGGCAGCCAGCGGTATCCCCAGCCGCCCCACTGACGCGGAGTGACGCTCGGCGCGAACTCCGCCGCCACCACGTGGGAGAGCGGGATCCTCCGGCGCGGCAGACCCATGTGGCCGCAGCGGATCTCGACGGCGTCGCTGTCCACCCGGACGGCGACATGGACGAAGGCGAGAGTCCCGTAGAGCATCAGCAGCCCCACGGCGACACAGCCGATGACGGACATCAGCAGTGCGGCGATGCCCGAGGTCCAGGAGGTGTTCACGGCCAGCTCGATACCGAGCGTGATGAAGGCGACGCCCGCGATGGCGAGCAGCCACTGCATCCGGTTGGTCGCGCGTCCGGTCCACACCGCGGGCGCGGGCTCCGCGGGGAGGAGCGGGTCGTGGGAGTGGTCCCTCATGTCTGCAGAGTACCCAGCTTCCGGCAGGTCGGCATGGACTCTGTCGGCAGGATCACATAACGGACGAAAGGGATCACATGCCCCGGTGCCCGGTCAGCGGACGGAGGGCACCGCCTGGAGCAGCCGGCCCTCGGCATAGCCGGTCGCCCGCTCGGGGAGCGGGGCCTCCCGGCCGTTGAGCAGCACGGTGAGGGAGCCGCTCGCGGGGGCGTCCGGAGCGGGCGCGGCCCCGATCCGGCGCAGCGCCTGCGCGGCGACCGGTCCCGCCGAGCCCAGCAGCGCCACGGAGGCCCCGACCGCGGCGCGGATGCGGTCGGCGACCAGTTCGTAATGGGTGCAGCCCAGGACGACGGCCCTGACATCGGCGGGCGTTCGCGCGGCCGCGGCGGCCACCGCCCGGTCGATCGCGGCGTGGTCCGCCTGCTCCACGGCGTCCGCGAGCCCGGGGCAGGGCACCTCGGTCACGGTGACCCCGTCGGCGAACTCGCCGATGAGGCCGCGCTGATACGGGCTGCCGGTGGTCGCCGGGGTCGCCCAGATGGCGATGGGTCCGCCGCACGTCGCCGCGGGCTTGATCGCCGGGACGGTGCCGATGACCGGTACGGCGGGCTCCAGCGCGGCGCGGAGCGCGGGCAGCGCGTGGACGGAGGCGGTGTTGCAGGCGACGATCAGCGCGTCGGGCCGGTGCGCGGCGGCGGCCTCGGCGACGGCGAGCGCGCGCTCGGTCACATCGGCCGGGGTGCGCGGCCCCCAGGGCATGCCGTCGGGGGCCGACGACAGCACGAGATCCGCGTCGGGGCGCAGCCCCCGTACCGCGGCGGCCGCCGCGAGCAGTCCGATTCCGGAGTCCATGAGCGCGATCTTCACCCGGTCACCATAGTCGACAGGGGCGATACGGACGCTTCGGTGGGGCAGACTGCGGCGCATGAGCGCCCTCGCGTGGACCGCCCTCGCTTCGCTGGCCGCATGGGTCTGGCTCTTGCTGGGCACGGGCTTCTTCTGGCGAACGGACCAGCGGCTGCCGCCTCGTGAGGAGCCGGAGACCTGGCCGGATGTCGCGGTCGTCGTACCGGCCCGGGACGAGGCCGCCGTGCTCCCCGCCGCGCTGCCGTCGCTGCTCGCGCAGGACTATCCGGGGCGGGCGGAGATCATCCTGGTGGACGACGGCAGCTCGGACGGCACGGCGGCGACGGCCCGCGCGCTGGCGGACCGGCACGGCGGGCTGCCGCTGCGCGTGGTCGTTCCCGGCGAGCCGGAGCCGGGCTGGACCGGGAAGCTGTGGGCGCTGCGGCACGGCATCGCGCTGGCGCGGGAGCGCGGACACGGGGACGGGGGCGGAGGCGACAACGGGCGCGGGGACGAGGACGGAGGCGAGCGCGACAACGGGCGCGGGGACGAGGACGGAGGCGGGCCCGAGTATCTGCTGCTGACCGACGCCGACATCGCCCACGCCCCGGACAGTCTGCGCGCCCTGGTCGCGGCGGCCCGGACGAACGGTCTGGACCTGGTGTCGCAGATGGCGCGGCTGCGGATCGCGAGCGGCTGGGAGCGGCTGGTGGTGCCCGCGTTCGTCTACTTCTTCGGCCAGCTCTATCCGTTCCGCCGGGTGAACCGGCCCACGGCGCGGACGGCGGCCGCGGCGGGCGGCTGTGTGCTGCTGCGCACCTCGGCGGCCGGGCGCGCCGACGTGCCGGCGTCGATCCGGCAGTCGGTGATCGACGATGTCGCCCTGGCCCGCGCGGTCCAGCGCTCCGGCGGGCGGATCTGGCTCGGCCTCGCCGAGGGCGTGACGAGCGTACGGCCGTATCCGCGGCTCGCGGATCTGTGGCGGATGGTCTCCCGCAGCGCGTACGCCCAGCTGCTGCACAGCCCCGTACTGCTGGCCGGGACGGTCGCCGGGCTGGCGCTGGTCTATCTCGCGCCGCCGGTCGCCCTGGCCGCCGGGGCGCTCGGCCGGGACCCCGTCGCGGCCGGGGCGGGCGGGCTGGCCTGGGCGGTGATGGCGGCGAGCTATCTGCCGATGCTGCGCCACTACCGGCAGCCGGCGGCGCTGGCGGTGACGCTGCCGTTCACCGCGCTGCTCTATCTGCTGATGACGGTCGACTCCGCGGTCCAGCACCACCGGGGCCGGGGCGCGGCCTGGAAGGGGCGCGTGTACGCGCGCCCCCGGGCCGCGCCCGAAGCCTGACCGGCGGGCTGCCGGGAGGTCACTTGCGGCCGGGCGTCCAGTCCATGCCCCAGCCGTAGGCGCGGTCCACGGTGCGCTGCGGGCTCACTCCGCGCTCCGGGACGAGGAAGCGGGCCTCCCGCTGCACCACGAGGTCCGAGCCGGTGTTGGTGATCAGCGCGAGGGCGCAGACGGTCGAGGGCTCGGTGGACTCGCCGAGCGAGAAGTCGATGGGCGCGCCGTGCTGGGGGCGGAGGGTGACGGTGGCGTCGAGGTCGGCGAAGCTGCGCGCGCCCTCGTAGACGGTGACGAAGATGAGGACGCGGCGGAGGCTTTGGCGGTGGTCCAGATTGACGGTCAGGTTCTCGCCGGCGGTGCCGCCGGTGCGGTCGTCCCCGTCGAGATGGATGTAGGGGGGCCGGTCGAGCGCGCCGAAGGCGTTGCCGAGGGCCTGGACGACTCCCTTGCGGCCGTCGGTGAGTTCGAAGAGGGCGCACAGATCGAGGTCGAGCGCGCCGCCGGGCGCGGTCAGGGCGCGGGTGAGCTTCGCCCCCCAGCCCTCCTTCTTGGGCTGTCCCTCCTTCTTGGGCTGCGAGCGCATCTGCCAGCTGAGGTTGACGTGCAGCGCCCCGGAGGTGCCGCCCTGCTTGGTGAGGGAGACGGAGGGGGCCTCCTTGGTGAGGGTGACTTTGGTGAGGCGTACGGGGGTGACGGGCGCGGGGGCCGCGTCGGCGGGGGCCTGCGCCGGAGGCGTGACGGGGGCGGGGGCCGAGGGGGCGACGGGCGGCGCGGCGGGCGCGGCCGGGGCGGCGGCGGGCGCGGGGCCGCGCAGGGCGGCGGGGCTGACGCCGAAGTCCGTCGCAAGACCGTCGGGGCCCGAGCTGTATCCCTGTCCCACGGCCCGGAACTTCCACGCCCCCTGACGGCGGTACAGCTCGCCGAGGACCAGGGCCGTCTCGACGGTGGCGTCCTCGCTGTCGTACCGGGCCAGCTCCGCGCCGGAGGCGGCGTCGACCAGCCGGAGGTGGAGTCCGGAGAGCGCGCCGAAGCTGCCGCCGTCGGCCGTGGCGGTGAGCACGACCTTCTCCACGTCGGCCTCGACGGCGTCCAGATCGACCGCGACGGTCTCGCTCGCGCCGTCCGGGGAGGCGCCCGCCCCCTCGTGGCGGACCGCGCCGGAGGCGTGCGCGGGCCGGGCGCGGGAGACGGAGTCGGCGTCCGAGCGGACCTTCTCCGTACCCGCGCCGAGGAGGAGCGCGGCCGCCGCGACGGCGGGCGCGGAGGGCGCGGAGCGCCAGCCCAGCTCCAGCCGGACCTGGCGGGCCGTCACCGGGGTATTGGCTCCCTTGGACATGGACATGTTGGCTCCTGTCACGCTGCGGGGCGCCCGGTCGGGTCGCCGTGCGCCATTCTCGCCCCCACCTGCCCCGGGGCCGTGCTGCTGACCCGCGAGTAACCCGCTCCCAGCTCGCTCTTTACAGGATCCTTGCCCTGTGGTTCGACCGATTTTCCCGGGTTCGCTCGCTTTGGGGATCCATGGGTACGCGCATCCACCGAAACAACCCACATACCGGCCTCCCCAACCGGCACTCGTGGGCTTACCTTAGGTCCCATGACCTCCCCCCGCTCCACCTACGGCGGCGGCTATTACTCCGCACCGTCCTTCGCCGACACCCCGATCTACGACTCCCTCGTCGCAGAGCGGGGCACGCCTCAGATCGCCCCGATCCGAGTGCCCTCCGCGTATGACACCGGCGGTCATCTGCCGGCGCTCCCCGCGGCGCTGCCCGCCCTCCCGGCGGGCCCCTCGGCCCAGCAGCCCTCCCAGGGCTACGGCTATCCGCAGCAGTACGCGCCGATGCCGCTCCAGCAGGCCGCGGCTCCGTACATCCCGCAGTCGCAGCCGCCCGCGCCGCGCGGCTACCAGGGGCAGCCGGGCCAGCCCCAGCAGCAGCGCCCCGTGCCCACCGGTTACGAGGCGATGCGCCCGGCCGCCCGGCCCGCGCCCGCCCCGGGGCCCTCCGGCTACCAGGACCCGTACAACCGCCCGCACCCGGGCCAGGGTTACTGAGCGGGGGTTCACCGAGCGTCCGAGCGGCCGGCCCCGGCAGGCTCCCTCCCGTCCGTCCGGCCGCCGCGCCGCGGGGTTCCCACCCGACGAGGTCTGTGGGAACTCCGAGGCGTGCGCCGCGCGTTGAGCGGTCGAGGGCGTGGCGAGAGGAGGGTGACGTTCCTCTCTCTTCCCGCGACTTCGTGCCCGTGCGCGCCGCACTGGGCTATGACGGACGCGGAAGGGGGTGCGGGCCATGCGAGCGGCCGCCGGAGTCTGGCGCTGGCGTCACAATCCCCTGCGCCGGCCGACCGATCTCATCGAGGCGTGGACGGCGCTCGCCGCCGCGCTGATGCTGCTCCTCGCCGCCCCGGCCGTGGGCTGGTTCGCCGGGAACGCCACCGAGGACTCGCTGCGGCAGGCGGCGCGCCAGCAGCGTATGCACCGTCATCCGGTCGTGGCGACGGTGCTGAGACCCGCGCCGCCGCCCCGGTCGCCCGCGTCCGAGGCCGAGCCCCCGCCCGCGCGAGAGAGACCGCGGACGGTGTGGGCCCGCTGGACCTCCGTGGACGGGGTCGGGCGCACCGGCCGGATCGCCGCCCCGCCGCGCGATGCCCGGGCGGGCGACGAGCTGACCGTCTGGACCGACCGCGCGGGCCGGGTCGTCGCGCGCCCGATGGAGCCGGCGGCCGTGCGCGTCCACGCCGTCCTGGCCGGGACGGGCTTCGCGTTCGCCTCGGCCGGTCTGGTGGAGGCCGTCAGACGGCTGGTTCTCTGGCGGCTCTCACAGCGCAGATTCGCCCGTCTGGACCGGGCCTGGGCCGCCGCGGGTCCGGACTGGGGACGCACCGGCGCGGGCAGCTGACCTCGTGACTCGTCAACTCCCGCCCCTCACCCGCGCTACGGTGGTGCGACCCCGTCACGGGGCTGGGGCCTTCGGCCCCGGGACCCGCCGTCCGGTCGAGGCAGATCTTTCGGGCCCGCTCCCCGGATTCCCGGCGAGCCGGACACGACACGGAAGGCAGGACCCAAGGGGGCGTCCCCCTTCTCCGAGGCGCGCCGGAATCAGATCCCGAGGTGGGGGCAGAGCAGCACGATGGCACAGGGCACGGTCCAGGTGACCCACACCGGCACATCTCGGTGGCGGCGCCGCACGGGTGAGTACGCCTCTCTCGCGGCCGCCCTGGAGGCGGCGGGCGACGGAGACGTCCTCACCGTCGCCCCGGGGACGTACCGGGAGAATCTGGTGATCCAGCGGGCGGTCACGCTCCGGGGTCCCGAGGGCTCGGTCGGTTCGGTGCGGATAGCCCCCGCCGACGGAGTGCCGCTGACAGTGCGGGCGTCGGCCACGGTCCAGGATCTCCATGTGGAGGGGCAGGACACGACCTCGCCCGCGCTGCTGGTGGAGGAGGGCACGCCGGAGCTGTCGGACCTGCGGATCTCGACGCGCTCCGCGGCCGGTCTGGAGGTGCGCGGCTCGGCCCGGCCCACCGTGCGCCGCTGCACCGTCGACAATCCCGCCGGCGTCGGCATAGCCGTTCTGGACGGCGCGGGCGGGGTGTTCGAGGAGTGCGAGGTGGTCTCGGCGGGCCAGGCGGGCGTCTCGGTGCGCGGCGGCGGCCATCCCCGCCTCGACCGCTGCCGGGTGCACCACGCCTCGGGCGCCGGGCTGGCGGTCACGGGCGAGGGCAGCGGTCTGGAGGCCATCGGCTGCGAGGTGTACGAGATCAAGGGCGCGGGAGTGCAGATCGCCTCGCGCGCCTCGGCCCATCTGACCGACTCGACCGTCCACCGCACCTCGGCGGACGGGGTCACCCTGGACACCGACGCCGTGCTCACCCTCTCCGACTGCGACATCCACGACGTCCCGGAGAACGCGATCGATCTGCGCTCCCGTTCGGTGCTGACCCTCACCCGCTCCACCGTGCGGCGGTTCGGGCGCAACGGTCTGTCGGTGTGGGACCCGGGCACCCGGGTGGACGCCAACCAGTGCGAGATATACGACAGCACGGGCGACTACCCGGCGGTGTGGATCAGCGACGGAGCGACCGCGGTCCTGGACTCCTGCCGCGTCCACGACGTCCCGGACGCGCTCTTCGTCCTCGACCGGGGTTCGCGGGTCGACGTGGTCGACAGCGATCTGTCCCAGATCCGCAACACGGCGGTGTCGGTGAGCGACGGGGCCACCGCGCAGCTCGACGACTGCCGGATCAGGGAGGCGTCCACCGGAGCCTGGTTCCGCGACCACGGCAGCGGCGGCACCCTGAACGGCTGCACCATCGACGCGGCGCAGACCGGGGTCATCGTCACCAAGGGGGCCGACCCGGTGATCGAGCGCTGTACGGTCACCTCGCCCGCCGAGGCGGGCTTCTACGTCTCGGCGGAGGGCCGCGGCACCTTCCGGAACTGCCGGGTCACCGGCAGCGGCGGCTACGGCTTCCATGTGATGGACGGCTGCCGGGCGACGCTGAGCCGCTGCCGCACCGAGCGGTGCGCGCGCGGCGGCTACGAGTTCGCGGATCCGGGCCTGCTGGTCGTGGAGGAGTGCACCAGCGACGAGAGCGCGGTGCGCGGCGCGGTGGAGCACTCCGCGGCCCCGGCCGTGGCGGCGATACGGTCGCCCGGGGCGGCGGCCCCGGCGGTCTCGGTGCTCCCGCCGCCCCCGCCCCTCGCGGCGCCCGTACCGGAGCCGGCCCCCGAGCCCCGGCGCACCTCGGAGGCCGTCCTCGGCGAGCTGGACGCGCTGGTCGGCCTGGAGAGCGTCAAGCGCGAGGTGCGCTCGCTGATCAACATGATCGAGGTGGGCCGCCGCCGCCAGGAGGCCGGTCTCAAGGCCGCCTCCGTGCGCAGGCATCTGGTCTTCACCGGCTCCCCCGGCACCGGCAAGACCACCGTGGCCCGACTGTACGGAGAGATCCTCGCCGCGCTCGGCGTGCTGGAGCGCGGTCATCTGGTGGAGGTCTCCCGGGTGGACCTGGTCGGCGAGCACATCGGCTCCACCGCCATCCGCACCCAGGAGGCCTTCGACCGGGCGCGCGGCGGAGTGCTCTTCATCGACGAGGCGTACGCCCTCTCCCCCGAGGACTCCGGACGGGACTTCGGCAAGGAGGCCATCGACACCCTGGTGAAGCTGATGGAGGACCACCGGGAGGCGGTCGTGGTGATCGTCGCCGGATACACCGCCGAGATGGAGCGCTTCCTGTCGGTGAATCCGGGCGTCGCCTCCCGTTTCTCGCGGACCATCACCTTCCAGGACTACGGCGCCGACGAGCTGCTGCGCATCGTGGAACAGCAGTCCGAGGAGCATGAGTACCGGCTCGCCGAGGGCACCGGCGAATCACTGCTGAAGTACTTCACCGCGCTGCCCAAGGGACCCGCCTTCGGCAACGGCCGCACGGCGCGGCAGACCTTCGAATCGATGGTGGAGCGGCACGCGGGCCGGGTCGCCGAGCTGGCCGACGCGGACACCGACGCTCTGACGCTGCTCTATCCGGACGATCTGCCCGAGCTGTTCTGACTCCGCGGGGACTGCTGGGGGATCCGCGGATCGATCCGCGCCAGCAGCCTCCGGCGCTCCAGCGCGAAGACCGGGTCGGCCTGGTAGTCGGAGTGCCCGAGGATGGGCTCGGGCAGCGGATGGGCACGGGACCTGCCGTAGACCACGGGGTCCTTGAGCACCGCGTGGTCGACGTCCCCGCGCCCGTCCTCGCCGACGACCAGCACCGGCCCGCCGATCGGGTCGGTGTGCCGCCACAGATTGCGCCAGCCCTCGACCTCGCCGCGCAGCTCCCCCAGGGCGGTGGGCCCGAAGTAGGCGGGGAACCAGCGGCCGTAGAGCCGTTCCAGCGGCGAGCCGTAGGTGAGCAGAGCGACCCGGCGACGGGTGGCGGCGGGCAGCTGCCAGACGGCGGACGCGGCCAGCACACTGCCCTGGGAGTGACCGGAGATGACGAGCCGTCCGCCGGTGCGCTCGGTCCAGGTGGACATGCGCCAGGCGAGGTCGGGGACGGCGCGCTCGGCGTAGCACGGCGGGGCGAAGGGGTGGGCGGCGCGCGGCCAGAAGGTGCCGACGTCCCACAGGATGCCGATGGTGCGGCGGGCCGAGGGGTCGCGGTAGGCGCGGCGGCCCCAGGTGACGAACAGTATGAAGCCGAAGCCGATCAGCCAGGAGCCCAGGGACTGCGCCGCCTCGGCGAGGGATTCGTCGAACCCGCTCTCCCCGAACGCCTCGCCGGGGACCTCGCCGCTCGCCCAGGAGCCGGCGAGCGAGCCCGCGCCGAGCAGCAGGGTCGCGCCGGAGACCAGGCCGACGAGCCAGGGCGCGGTGTCGGTGAGATCGGCGCGGGCCCTCGCGCCCGCGATCCTCCGGGTGCGGATCCGGTCCGGCCGCCAGGCCCCGGCCCCCGGGAGCGGCGCCTCGGCGGCTCCGTACTCCTCCTCCACGTCCCGGGCGAACCGCCGTGCCGTCAGCCAGGTCCTGACTCCGAGCCAGACGGCGGGGATCAGCAGCAGCACCAGCAGGACGGGGATGACGGAGGCCTGCCAGCTGAGGAGGACGGGAGGTCCGGGGATGGTGCCGTCGCCGTCCATGCCGGGGGTGCCCGGCCCGTCGAGCCAGTCGGCGACCCGCTGGGCGATGCCGCCGCTCATCACCCCGCCCAGCGCGCAGGCGAGCATCGCCACGGCCGGTCCGGCGAGTCCCCGCAGCGCGCAGCGCGGATGGCGGGCGCGCCGCTGGAGGACGAGGGCGGTGAGCGCGAGGGCCACGGTCAGCGCGCCCTGCGCGAGGACGATCAGACGGAAGGCCCATTCGCTGGGCAGGGTCCCGGCGGAGGTCCATCCTGGCCGGTCCCAGAGGGCGTAGAGCAGGGTGAGGGCGAGCAGCGCGAGCGCGGAGCCGGGGAGGGCGCTGACGGCGGCCCGGTCGAAGCGGGCGTCGAACCGCCGCTCGCTGCGGCCCCGGCGGACGATCACACAGACCACGAAGAGGAAGGCGAGGGCGAGCACGGTCTCCAGGGTCCGGCCGGCGATGTCCAGCAGGGTGCTGTCGCCGTCACGGTCGTGGCGGGCGGCGGGTCCGGCGACGGCGGCGGCGATGACGAGGAATCCGGCGGCGGTGTGCGCGGCGCGCAGCCGGGCGACGAGACGGCGGCCGTACCAGAATCCGGGGCGTCCCAGTGCGGGACGTACGACGGTCTCGCGGGCCGGGCGGACGGTCCGCCGGCGCTCCCGGCAGTCGTCGGCCCCGTCCTCGTCGTCCTCCTCGTCGTCGTCCTCCGCGTGCTCCGCGTGCTCCGCTTGCTCTGTGTGCTCTGTGGCCTCCGTCGTGTTGTCCGCGTGGTACGCCGCTTCGTCCTCCTCGCCCTCCCCCTCTCCCCCCTCGTCGTCGTCCGCGCCCGTGTCGCCCTCCACCACGCCCGCGCCGGTCGGCGGGCGCTGTGACTCATAGGCGTTCCAGGTGCGGTTGGAGAGGTACCAGAGCAGGATCACCAGCGCGAGCGGGAACAGCGAGGCGAGCGCGAGACGGCGGCCGGGCTGCGACCACCAGCCGCCGCGCTCGCCGGAGAGGAATCCGAGCCAGCCCCGGTCCCGGGAGCACTCGGCGGTGCCCGCGCACTGCCACGCCATCAGATCGAGGGTCACCTCGGCGGCCGCGGCCGTCATCAGAACGGTGAGACTCAGCGCGATCAGCCGGACCAGCACCCCGTACAGCCGGGTGGTGCGGATGCGGCCCCGGGCGCGCGGGCGCATCCAGTGCGCGAGATTGACCACCATGAAGGGGAGCAGCAGCAGCCACAGGGCGCGGGCGCTGTTGCCCGAGGTGAGGTTGGACCAGCAGTACGCCTCGGGAATGGGCTGGTCCGAGCGCCTTTCGGGGTCCGCCTCGGCCGTCTCGTCGTCGGTGCGCCGGAAGACCGCGGCCTGGGCGTCTCCCGAGATCCGGACCGTGCGGGGGTCGCCGAGCATGTCCTGGGGGAAGGCTCCGCCGACGCCGTGGACCAGCAGTTCGAGCGCCGGCCCTCCGCTCTGCGGGGCCGGAGTTGCGGAAGACACGTCTGTGCCTCGCTCTCTCGATGGGAGGATCGACCGGTGCGCGACCGCGCGGCGCTCACGCCTCAGAGTCCCGGATCCGGACGGTTCGGCGCGCGGCTCTCACCGAATCTTCGCGAGTCCGCGCGGAAGGGACCGTGAGAGGATGTGACGCCCGAGCCGCTGGCGGAGCGTACGACGGAAGACGACGACGTGGAAGGACCGGCCCCGGTAGTGACCGACAATCAGAACCTGCTCGCGGAGCAGCGGCGCGCACTGATCCTCGACGAGGTGCGCAGGCGCGGCGGGGTCCGGGTCAATGAACTGACCCGCAAGCTCAATGTCTCCGACATGACGGTACGGCGGGACCTGGACGCGCTGGCCCGTCAGGGCGTCATCGAGAAGGTGCACGGCGGCGCGGTTCCGCTGGTGGAGGCCAGCACCCATGAGCCGGGGTTCGAGGCCAAGTCGGCGCTGGAGCTGAGCGCCAAGGAGGACATCGCCCGAACGGCGGTGCGCATGGCGGTGCCGGGCAGCGCGATCGCGCTCTCCGGGGGCACGACGACGTTCGCGCTGGCGCACCATCTGGTGGAGGTGCCGGATCTGACGGTGGTGACCAACTCCGTGCGGGTGGCCGATGTGTTCCATTCGGCGCAGCGGCTGGGGGCCGCGGGCGCGCCCCGGCCGGGCGCGGCGACCGTGGTGCTCACGGGCGGGGTGCGTACGCCGTCGGACTCGCTGGTCGGTCCGGTCGCCGATCAGGCGATCCGCTCGCTCCACTTCGATGTGCTCTTCCTCGGGGTGCACGGCATCTCGGTGGAGGCCGGACTGTCCACGCCGAATCTGGCGGAGGCCGAGACCAACCGGCGTTTCGTGCAGGCCGCCCGCCGGGTGGTGGTGGTCGCCGACCACACCAAGTGGGGGACGGTCGGGCTGAGTTCCTTCGCCCGGCTGTCCGAGGTCGACACGCTGGTGACGGACGCGGGGCTGTCGGCGCGGGCCCGGGAGGAGATCGTCGAGCATCTGCCGGGGCTGATCGTGGCGGGCTCCCCCGAGGACGGCCGGGGCGGTCACGAGGGCCGGGACGGCGAGCAGGACGGCTGACGCACGGATGAACGACTGCCGGCGGTACGAGGACGGGCACCTACCTGAGCACGGCCCCGGACCCGGACGCCGATTCGGGTACGCGGACGGATACGGGCTCGGGTCGGGGTACGGACGCGGGTGCGTGCGCGGGAACGGGCAGGGGTGCGGCCGGTGACCGAGTTCCGGGTGACGCGCGCGGTGCCGCTCCCCGCCGACGAGGTCTGGCGGCGGGTGACCGACTGGCGGGCCCACGCGGCACAGGTGCCCGCCACCTCGCTCGCCTCGGTGACCGCGGGGCCGACCCGCCGGGGCACGGTGTTCACGGTGCGGTCGTCGGTCGGCCGGGCCGGTTTCGACGATCCGATGGAGGTCGTCCGCTGGGAGCCGCCCGCGGACGGGCGCGCGGGGCGCTGCCGTCTGGAGAAACGCGGCCGGGTGATCCTGGGCTGGGCCGAGATCGAGGTCTGCCCGCGCGGTCCGGGCTCGGTGGTGGTCTGGGCCGAGGACCTGCGGATCCGGGGGCTGCCGAGGCGGCTGGACCCGCTGGTGGCCAGGGTGGGCCGACGGGTGTTCGGGCGGGCGCTGGACGGACTGCTGCGGGGGCGCTGACCTTCGCGCCCCGCCCTCCTGGCCCGGGCGCGGGCCGTCGGCGCGCACCCGCACGACACGCACCCGCACGACACGCACCCGCCCGGCACGCACGGCCGGCATGGACGGCCTGCACGCACGACCGGCGCGGACGCCGTCGGCACGGACGTCGTCAGCCGTGCTGGGGCCACTGCCCGGTGGCGAGGAACGCGTCGATCTGGCGGGCGTACGGCGCGATGTCCAGGCCCTGTTCCTCCAGCCAGCCGTCGGAGTAGTACTTGTCGAGATAGCGGTCGCCCGGGTCGCAGAGCAGGGTGACGACGCTCCCGCGCTCCCCGTCCCGGACCATCTCCGCGACGATCTTCAGCGCGCTCCACAGCCCGGTGCCGGTGGAGCCGCCCGCCTTCCGGCCGATCGCGGCGTCGAGCGCCCGTACGGCCGCCACGCTCGCCGCGTCCGGGACCTTCATCATGCGGTCGACGGCCCCGGTGACGAAGCTCGGCTCCATCCGGGGGCGGCCGATGCCCTCGATCCGGGAGGCGCGGTCGCTGGAGGCGTTCGGGTCGCCGTCGGTCCAGCCGTCGAAGAAACAGGAGTTCTCCGGGTCGGGGACGCAGATCCTGGTGTCGTACTGCATGTAGTGCACATAGCGGGCGATGGTCGCCGAGGTGCCCCCGGTGCCCGCGGTGGCGACGATCCAGGCGGGCTCGGGATAGCGCTCCAGCCTGAGCTGCTGGTAGACGGATTCGGCGATGTTGTTGTTGCCGCGCCAGTCGGTGGCCCGTTCCGCGTAGGTGAACTGGTCCATGTAGTGGCCGCCGGTCCGCTCGGCGAGCGCCGCGGACTCCTCGTACATCTTCCGGGAGTCGTCCACGAAGTGACATCGTCCGCCGTGGAACTCGATCAGGCGGATCTTCTCGGGGCTCGTCGTGCGCGGCATCACGGCGACGAAGGGGACGCCGATCAGGCCCGCGAAGTACGCCTCGGAGACGGCGGTCGATCCGCTGGACGCCTCGATGACGGGCTTGTCCGGCCGGATCCAGCCGTTGCAGAGGCCGTAGAGGAAGAGCGAGCGGGCCAGCCGGTGCTTGAGGCTGCCCGTGGGGTGGGTGGACTCGTCCTTGAGATAGAGGTCGATCCCCCACCGCTCGGGCAGCGGGAACTTCAGCAGATGGGTGTCGGCGGACCGATTGGCGTCGGCCTGGACCTTCCGTACGGCCTCTTTCAGCCAGGCCCGGTACTCCGGGTCGCTGCGGTCGACGTCGGCGGTCGCAGCCGCCGCCCCGTGCGTCACACGCTTCTCGTCGCTGTCCATGTCCGCCGTCCTCGCCCTGCTGGCCGCTCCGGCCCGCGTCGCCAGCGTAAGCCCCCCACCTGCACAAATGTTCACTTGGGGAATCCATAGGAGGTACTTGTGGTTCAGTTGGCCCCGGCGTCCGCTCTTCCCACTGGTATCCGCGGCGGGAGTTGGGCAGACTGCGAGGAGGCAAAGCGAAGAAGGGGGTGGAGGGCTATGGCGATGGCCGAGCCCGAGTTCCGTGCCACAGGCGTGCGGATCGAACGCTGGCCGCGCTCGCTCACCAAGGCGGGCCAGGTCCTGATCAAGGACGGCAAGCTGGAACTGCTCACCAGCTACGGCCGCGTGATCGACAGTGCCCCGGTGCGCGCGGTGCGGGCGGGGAAGGCGTGGTTCACCGACGAGGCGAGCACGGCGCTGACGGTCAACGGCAAGAGATACCGGCTGACCCTCGGTCAGCGCGACCACCGGACGGATCCGGAGACGCTCACCGGGCGTTTCCTGAAGGCCGTCCGCGGGGCCGGTGTCGCCGAGGACTGAGCACGCGGCCCCGATCTGAGCGCCCTTCCACCTGGAGCGCGTCCTTCCGTTCGGACGCACCCCTCCGCCGGAACGCACCCTTCACCCGAGCGCGCCCCTTCACCTGAGTGCCGCCGAGCGACAGTGCTTCGCGGAGCGCCGAGTTGCGGGACCGTCGTCGCTGGTCCACGCTGGTGTCACATCACTCAGGGTGCATGCGCGATGACACTGCGGCAGCGCGGCGGATCGCCCGCACCACCGGGCACGACTCAGCAGGCAGCCACTGCTGGATCCGACCTTCGTCTTCTTCCGGACCACTTCGGGGAGTCGCAGCCGTGATCAGCGAGTCAAGCAGGCACTGCACGGTGGAGCTTCAGGCCCTGCCGTCGCGGATCGGTCAGGTCCGCAGAATCGTATCGGCGCAACTGCGCTACTGGCATCTCGATCCTCTGATCGACCAGGCCGCGCTCGGCGTCACGGAACTGCTGACCAATGTCCACCGGCACGCCGAGCCGGACAAGATGTGCGTCGTCGACATCGAGCTGCTGCTCGACCGGCTCACGGTCTCCGTCCACGACCACGATCCACGCGTTCCGGCGGCGCCGGCCGCGCCGGACGGCGACCTCTTCGCCACCTCCGGACGCGGGCTCTCCTTGATAGCGGCCGTGAGCGAGCAGTGGGGCGTGCTGCCCCGGGGCGAGCGCGGCAAGACCGTCTGGTTCTCCCTCGCGGCCCCGCCGCCCGCACGGGAGACGGAGCCGCCCGGACACGAGCCGGCGTCCCCGCCCGTGACCGCGCCGGTGACGGACCACCCCTTCGCCCCGCACCCGGACACCGCGCCGCGCGAACACGCCCCGGCCCGGTCGACCGCCGTGGGCTGATCGGTCGTACGCACGTACGCACGGTGACGCGGAGCCGCGCCGCCGTGCGTACGCCTGGGCGGCGTGGCTCGGGCGCTCCCGGTCAGGCGGGCGGCAGCAGTTCGCGCTCCAGCCGCCGCCGCAGGCGCTCCTCGTGGACCAGACGGCCGACCAGCGCGCCGCCGTAGACGACCACGCCGACGCCGACCAGCCAGGACTGGAGGACCAGAACGGTCCCGAACGGCCCGTAGGTCACCGCGTTGGAGGCGATCAGCGGGGAGAAGACGAATTGGGAGAAGATCCGCAGCCCGAGCATGGCCAGCGCGGTCACCACCGCCCCGGGCAGCAGCGCGCGCCAGCGGACCCGGCCGCCGAGCAGCAGACGCTGGGCGATCCAGAAGAAGACGAACGTGCCGATCACATCGGCCAGCGCGGCGCCCGCCGTGCCGGCGGCGGAGTCGGACGGGGCGGGGGTGTTGACGAACACCAGCAGCGAGAAGACCAGCAGGGCGAGGAAGACGACATGCCGCCACATGGTGTGCCAGCGGGCGGTGGGCAGGTCCCAGACCTTCTCGTACCCGGTCTGGACGGCGGATCCGAAGGTCAGCCCGAAGACGGCGAGCGCGGCGAGACCGAAGGCGGTGGTGCGCTGGAGGGCGGTGCCGGGCACTCCGAAGAGCCGTTCCACCTCGTCCTGGGACGCCTGGGAGACCCCGAGGGCCTGTCCCAGCCAGCGGGCGAAGCCCTGGCCGCTGGCCGGATCGGCCGCCGCGACGACCACCAGCAGCGGTACGAGGGTGAGAAAGCCGAGCGCGGCGAAGCCCATGGCGCGGTGCAGCAGCTCCATCTCCCGGGCCCGGTTCCAGGCGAGGGCCGCCGAGGAGGAGAGCAGCCTGGTGTGCAGTCGCTGGACCCGGCGCGGAGAGGGCTCCGCCCCGGCGGGCTGAGGGCTCATACCCGCATCGCCTACCCGTTCGCGGCCGCCGGGCCGCCCCCGGTGCCTCCGGACGGGTGGCCCGGGGGCCGGGCGGCGGTTCGGGCCGGGCGGCGCGCGGCCGAGCGCCTCGCGGGCCGGGCGGGAGCGGGCGTACGGGAGCGGGCGTACGGGAGCGGGCCGGAGCGCACGGGCCCGCCCGCCCGGGACCGGCCCGCGGGTTCCGGATCGCGCACCTCGCGCACGGGCGCCGGGACCGGCCCGCGGGCTCAGGCCAGCGCGCCGAGCGGATCGTCGAGGACCGGCTGCCAGGCGAGTTCCGCCGCGCCCACCAGGCTGTTGTGGTCGAGGGTGCAGGGCAGGATCGGAACGCCCCCGCTGCGGCCCCACAGACAGCGGTCGGCGACCACCGCGCGCAGCCGCTCCGGATCGGCGGCCAGCAGTTCCCGGTGGAGCCCGCCGAGGATGATGCGGTCCGGGTTGAGGATGTTGACCAGCCCCGCGAGGCCGAGGCCGAGCCGGTCGATCAGCCGCTCGCCGGCGGCCCGGACGGCCGGGTCGTCGTACTCCGAACGCAGCAGCCGGCGGGACTGCTGAAGGAGGGAGACCTCCGGGCCGGGCGGGCGCCCGGCCGCGGTGAGGAAGGCCAGCGGGTCGGTCTCGACGTCCAGGCAGCCCCGGCCGCCGCAGTGGCAGGGACGGCCGTCGGGATCGGCGGTGAGATGGCCGACCTCGAGGGCGAGACCGGAGCTGCCGGTGTGGAGCCGTCCGTCGAGGACGAGCGCGCCGCCGACGCCCCGGTGGCCGGTGGCGACGCAGAGCAGATGGCGTGCGCCGACGCCCGCGCCGTGCCGGTGCTCGGCGAGTGCGGCGAGATTGACGTCGTTGCCGGTGAAGACGGGCCCGGTGATGCCCGCGGCCCGTACCCGCTCGGTGAAGATCTCCCGTACCGGGGAACCGGCGGGCCAGGCGATGTGCAGCGGATTGAGCGCGGTGCCGTCCGGTTCGGCGACGGCGGAGGGCACCGCGAGGCCCGCGCCCACACAGCGGCGGCGGCTCTCGCGCAGCAGCGCGGCCCCGGCGTCGACCACCGCGCCGAGCACCTGGGCCGGATCGGCGGAGACGGTGACACAGCCGGGCGCGGTGGCCACCGTCCGGCCGCCGAGCCCGACGAGCGCCGCCCGGAAACCGTCGGCGTGAACCTGTGCGGCGAGGACGACCGGGCCGCCCTCGTCGAGGAAGAGTCGGTGCGACGGCCTGCCCTGGGAGCCGGCCGAGGCGGCGGGCCGGTGGTCGACCCGGATGAGTCCGAGCGCCTCCAGTTCGGCGGCGACCGCGCCCGCGGTGGCCCGGGTGACGCCGAGTTCCTGGGTGAGGACGGCACGGGTGGGCGCACGGCCCGTGTGCACCAGTTCCAGAGCGGGGCCGAGTGCGCCGCGGCCCCTTTCCAGCTTTGTTCTGGTGCTGGTCGCCTTGCCGTTCATGAAGGGGAGTCTCCCATGATCCGCAGGTCGTGCAGCAGTCTTGTCCCGATCGCACGCCCATGCCTATTCTCCATTTGTGCCGAAAATAAACAAACCTGGCACGGCTGTTTCGGGGGGATCTCGCGGGAGCGGCGCGCCCTCTTCCCCGTCCCGGCTGCGCACAGCCCTCACCCTCTTCTTCGCCCTCGACGGCTTCCTCTTCGCCGGCTGGGTGGTCCGCATTCCCGCGATCAAGGAGCAGACCGGCGCCTCCGCGAGCGCCCTGGGTCTCGCCCTGCTCGGACTGTCGGCGGGCGGTGTGGTGACGATGACGCTCACCGGCCGGCTCTGCCGCCGGGTCGGCTCCCTGCCGGTCGTCGTCGCGAGCGCCGCCCTGATGTCGCTGAGCATCGCGCTGCCGCCGCTGACCCGCTCCCCGCTCGCCCTCGGTCTGGTGCTGCTCGTCTTCGGCGCGTGCTACGGAGCCATGAGCGTCAGCCTCAACAGCTCGGCGGTGACGGTGGCGGCCGCGCTCGGCCGCCCGGTGATGCCCGTCTTCCAAGGAGTGTTCAGCCTCGGCGGCATGGTCGGCGCCGGTCTCGGCGCGCTGATCGCGGGCGGGCTCTCCCCCACCGCGCATCTGCTGCTGCTCACCGCCGCCGGGCTGCTGGTGACCGCCGTCGCCGGTCCGGTGCTGCTGCGCGCGCGGCCCCCGGCCGCCGTGCGCGCCGCCGAGGACACCACGCCCCGCCGGATGACGCGCCGCACCCGCGGACTCGTGCTGATCTGCGGGGTGATCGCGCTCTGCACCGCGTACGGGGAGGGGGCGATGGCCGACTGGGGAGCGCTCCATCTGGAGCAGGACCTCGACGCCAGGCCCGGTGTCGCCGCCCTCGGCTACTCGCTCTTCGCCCTGGCCATGACGGTCGGCCGGCTCTCGGGCACCTTTCTGCTGGAGCGGCTCGGGCAGACTCGTGTTCTCGTCGCGGGCGGGACGACGGCGGCGGCCGGGATGCTGCTCGGCGCGCTCGCGCCCTCGGTGGGACTGGTGCTGCTCGGCTTCGGCGCGGCCGGTCTGGGGCTCGCGAACATCTTCCCGGTGGCGGTGGCCAGGGCGGGGGCGCTCGCCGGGCCCGCCGGGGTGGCGGCCGCCTCGACGCTCGGCTACGGCGGGATGCTGCTGGGCCCGCCGACGATCGGCTTCCTCGCCGACTGGCTGTCGCTGCCCGTGGCCCTGACCACGGTCTCCCTCCTGGCGGCGGGCGCGGCCCTGATCGGATACGCGGCCCGGAACGCCGCGGCGGAACGGCCCGCACCGGGCTGAGCGACCGCGCCCCGGCCGGGAGCGGCGGCCGACCGGGACTTTCTTGCCCGGCGGCCGCCGCCCCTGTGACACTTCGGGGATGGGACGACGCAATCAGAGGGATCGGGACGCGATCACCGTCGAGATCGGGTACGCGCTGGTGAGCGCCACGTTCGCGGCCGCGGTGGTCTTCGGCGCCGTCGCCGGTCCCAAACTGGCCTTCACCATGCCGTACGCCGTCGAGCGCGGGCTGTTCCTCGCGGGCCTCGCCGCCGCCGCGATCGTCTTCGCGCTCCGTGTGGTGACGGTGCTCTGGCGCTTCGCCCGCCCCGGGGACGAGCCGAGCCCCCCGTACGCCGCCGACGCCTCGGAAGGCTCAACCGGCTCCCGCCCCGCGCGTCGGCCCGACCAGTCCAACCAGCCCGGCCGGAGGGGCCCGGACTCGTAGGCCGGTACGACGAGCCGGCCCCGGTCGCGCGGGCGCGCGGCGGCTGGGGAGCGGCGCCGGGCCGTCCGGGGCGCGGGTCAGGACCGCGTCGCGCGCGGGGACTTGGCGGGGTCGCCGAGTCCGGCCTCGTACGCGAGCCGGGCGGCGTGCGCACCACCCGGCCGAGCCGGCGCGGACCACTCCGCCGAACCGGCCGTGTCAGCAGACGGCGCCCGGCCCCCCGCGCCCGGCCGTGCGCCGGGTCACCGCCGGATCAGCTCCGGGCGCGCCGGTCCATCGTCTCCAGAGCCCTGCGCGCCACCCCGCTGGTACGGACGATGCCCGCCAGCGTGGTCGATCCGCGGGTGATGTCGGCGAAGGCCCGCCAGGCCGGCCGCAGACCGGTGATCGCCGCGTGCACGACCCCGGGACGGCGCTCGAAGACGGAGAGCAGCCGGCGACCCACCCCCATCTCCACACCGAGCCCGGCCTTGATGGCGAAGGCGTAGTTCAGCGCCTGGCGGCGGGCGTCGACCGCGTCATGGGCCTCGGAGATCCGGACCGCCCACTCCCCCGCCAGCCGGCCCGAGCGCAGCGCGAAGGAGATGCCTTCGCGCGTCCAGGGCTCCAGCAGCCCCGCCGCGTCCCCGCAGACCAGGACCCGGCCCCGGGAGAGCGGGGAGTCGTCGCTGCGGCAGCGGGTCAGATGCCCGGAGGAGATCTCCGGCTCGAAGCCGGCCAGACCCAGCCGGGCGATGAAGTCCTCCAGATAGCGCTTGGTCGCCGCGCCCTCGCCGCGCGCCGAGATCACCCCGACCGTCAGCGTCTTCCCCTTGGGGAACACCCAGCCGTAACTCCCGGGCATCGGACCCCAGTCGATGAGCACCCGGCCCGCCCAGTCCTCGGCGACGGGGTCGGGCACCGGGATCTCGGCCTCGAGGCCCAGATCGACCTGGTCGAGCTTGACCCCGACATGGGCGCCTATCCGGCTGGCGCTGCCGTCCGCGCCGACGACCGCGCGCGCGAGCACCGTCTCCCCGTCGGAGGTCACCACGGCGACCGTGCGCCGGTCGGGCACGGCCGCGCCGTGCTGCTCCACGCGGGAGACGGTGACGCCGGTGCGCAGGGTGGCGCCCGCCTTCTGCGCGTGCTCGACGAGCAGCGCGTCGAACTCCGGGCGGTTGATCAGCCCGAAGAGCATCTTCTTGGACCGGCGGGTGCGCGTCATCCTGCCGTTCAGGGTGAAGGTGACGGCGTGCACCCGCTCGCGCAGCGGAAGCTCGAATCCGGGCGGCAGACTGTCCCGGGAGGGACCGATGATCCCTCCGCCGCACGTCTTGTAACGCGGCAGTTCGGCCTTCTCCAGCAGCAGCACCTGACGGCCCGCCACCGCCGCCGCGTACGCCGCCGAGGCCCCCGCGGGCCCCGCGCCGACGACAACGACGTCCCACACCGTCTCGCCGTGCTCCACTGCCTCTTCTGCTCCGGTGCCGCCGTTCTCGCTGCTCACGATGTGCTTCTGCTCCCGATCCGACGCGTGCCCCATGCTCTCGACGGCATCCTACGGCGCGGCCCTCTCGCATCGCTGTGGGAGGATCGACCACGCATTTGCCGTACACACCTCGCACAACGTCGTACCCCCCGGGAGCGTGCCCATGACCGCCGATCCGATCGCCGAATCCGTCGCCGCCCTGATGCCCCGCGCCCGGGCGGAACTGGCGGAGCTGGTGGCCTTCAGGTCGGTGGCGGATCCGGCGCAGTTCCCGAGGAGCGAGTGCGAGGCGGCCGCCGGCTGGTGCGCCGACGCGCTGCGCGCCGAGGGCTTCGACGATGTGGCCGTGCTCGACACCCCGGACGGCAGCCAGGCGGTCTACGGCCTCCTCCCCGGGCCGGCCGGCGCGCCGACGGTGCTGCTCTACGCGCACTACGACGTACAGCCCCCGCTCGACCTCGACGCCTGGGACTCGCCGCCCTTCGAGCTGACCGAGCGCGAGGGCCGCTGGTACGGGCGCGGGGCCGCCGACTGCAAGGGCGGCTTCATCATGCATCTGCTCGCGCTGCGCGCCCTCCGGGCGAACGGCGGGGTGCCGGTGTCCGTCAAGGTGATCGTGGAGGGCTCGGAGGAGCAGGGTACGGGCGGTCTGGAGCGGTACGCGGAGGCGCGTCCCGAACTGCTGGCCGCCGACGCGGTCGTCATCGGCGACTCCGGGAACTTCCGGGAGGGGCTGCCGACGGTCACCGCGACGCTGCGCGGGATGACGATGGTCCGGATCCAGGTGGACACCCTCGAAGGGAATCTGCACTCGGGTCAGTTCGGCGGCGCGGCCCCGGACGCGCTGGCCGCGCTGATCCGCGTACTGGACTCGCTGCGCGCGGAGGACGGCTCGACCGCGGTCGACGGGCTGGACGCGGAGCAGAGCTGGGAGGGGCTCCAGTACGCGGAGGCCGATTTCCGCCGGGACGCCAAGGTGCTCGACGGTGTGGAGCTGATCGGGTCCGGCACGGTCGCCGACCGTATCTGGGCGCGGCCCGCGGTCACCGTCATCGGCATCGACAGCCCGCCGGTGGTCGGTGCGACGCCGTCGGTGCAGTCGAGCGCGCGGGCGCTGATCAGCCTGCGGGTGCCGCCGGGCCGGGACGCGGCCGAGGTGACGGAGCTGCTGACCGCGCATCTGCGGGCGCGCACCCCGTGGGGGGCCAGGGTGTCGGTGGACCAGGTCGGGCAGGGGCAGCCGTTCCAGGCGGATGTGCACAGCCCGGCGTACACGGCGATGGCGGACGCGATGCGGGCCGCCTATCCCGGCGAGGAGATGCAGACGGCGGGCATGGGCGGCTCGATCCCCCTCTGCAACACCCTCGGGACGCTCTACCCGGAGGCGGAGATCCTGCTGATCGGGCTGAGCGAGCCGAAGGCGCAGATCCACGCGGTGAACGAGTCGGTCTCGCCCACGGAGCTGGAGCGGCTCTCGGTCACCGAGGCGCTCTTCCTGCGGAACTACGCGGCGGGCTGAGCCTCCGGGTGCGGTGGTCGGGCCCCGGCGGGACTCTGCGGCTCCGAAGGTCCGCGGGGGTACGCCGGGTTCGTCCGCGCCGTGGTTCCGACGGCGGCCGCGGGGGTACGCGGGAGTCCGGCGCGGGCCTCGGTCGCGACGGCCCGGAGAGAGGTACGGGCGGTCCGGCGCGGGCCTCGGTCGCGACGGCCCGGAGAGAGGTACGGGCGGTCCGGCGCGCGTCGCGGTCGCGACGGCCGGCGGGGGTGCGCGGGGTTTCGCCCGCGGCGGAGGGGCTCTGCCGAGGGCCGAACGCCCTCACCCGTGCGCGTACGCCCTGCCTACGGTCGGGCCATGGAGATCATCGAGCTGCTTCCCGAACTGTCCCTGCTGCGTTTTCCCGTGGGCCAGGCCTATCTGTGGCGCGACGGGGACGAGCTGACGCTGATCGACGCGGGCGCGATCGGCGCGGGCGCCCTGATCGCCGAGGCGGTGACGGGGCTGGGGCTGCACCCCCGTGACGTACGGCGGATCGTGCTGACCCACTTCCACGAGGACCACGCGGGCGGTGCGGGCGAGTTCGCGGCGCTGAGCGGCGCGCCCGTGCTGGCGCACCGGCTGGACGCGCCGTTCGTCCGGTCAGAGATGCCCGGCCCGCCGCCCCTCTTCGAGGACTGGGAACGGCCCCTGCACGCGGAGGCCGCGAAGCTGCTGCCGCCGCCGTCGGCCCGGCGGGTGCTCCCCGCCGAGGTGGTGGAGGTGTCGGACGGCGAGGTGCTGGACTTCGGGGGCGGCGCGCGCGTCGTCGGCGCGCCGGGCCACACGGACGGCAGCATCGGTCTTCATCTGCCCGAGCACGGTGTGCTGTTCACCGGCGACGCCGTCGCCTCCGTGCCGCCGGACGGCCGGGTGCTGATGGGGGTGTTCAACCTGGACCGGGAGCGGACGGTCGAGTCCTTCCGGAAGCTGGCGGCCCTGGACACGGAGGTGGCGTGCTTCGGCCATGGCGATCCGGTGCGGCGGGGCGCGTCGGCGGTGCTGCGGGCGGCGGTGGAACGGGACCACGGCGCGGCGTCCGCGTCACCGGAGTGACGGGGGGCCGGGTCAGTACGGGACTCCCGACTCCAAGTAGAGGACGGTCCCCCGCTCCCGGGCGCGCAGGGCCCAGCGGAGCCGTTCGTACCGCAGGGGCGGCAGCAGCCGCTGGGCCTCCTGCTCCGCCACGAAACGCCAGTCGCGCAGCTCCGCGCCGGGCAGCAGGATCCGTGCCGCGGTGTCGCCGGTCAGCCGTCCGCCGTCGAAGAGCAGCCGGAGTCCGCCGTATCCGGGGGGCAGCGGCGGCTCCCAGTCGGCGACGAGCAGCCGGGGCACTCGGTCCAGCTCGATGCCCAGTTCCTCCGCGACCTCCCGGATCCCGGCGCGGGCCGGGGCCTCGCCGCGCTCCACGACTCCGCCGGGGAACTCCCAGCCGGGTTTGTAGGTGGGGTCCACCAGCAGCACCCTGTCCTCCTCGTCGAAGAGGAGGACTCCGGCGGCGAGGGTCTCGGCGGTCGGCTCGGGCGTCTGGACGATCGCGCAGACGGCGGCCTCTCCGGTGCGCAGCGCGTCGGCTATCCGGCGGGCGGTGCGGCGCGGGTCGAGTCCGGCGGTGTCGATCACGAAGGCGTCGTCGGCGATCCACTCCGGCGCGGCGGGGAGGGGCCGGATCCGGTCGTCGGCCCACTCCTCGCCGGCGGGGTCGGCCGACGGCTCGGCGAGGGGGCGGGCTCCGGCGGCGGCCGGGGATCCCGGGACGGTCCGCGATGCCGGGACGGTCAGGGCTCCGGACGCGGCCGGCTCCTCTCCGGGGACGGTCCGCGGTGCGGGGACGGCCAGGGCTCCGGCGGGCGGGTGAGCGCCTCCAGCGGGGCGAGGGCCGTCAGTCGGGTGAGCGCCTCCAGCCAGGTGGGCGCCTTCGGCCGGACAGGGGCCCTCGGGCGGACGGGGGCCGTCGGCCGGGGGCACGGGCCCGGCGTCCCCGGGCCGCCCGGCGGACGGAACCGATCCGCGCAGGATCGATTCCTCCGATCGCAGCAACACCTGACACACCGGGATTCTGCGGGCGGCCAGACCGCCGAAGATCTCGTCCCGGTACTCCTGGCGCGGCAGGGTCATCGGCACCACCAGCACCCCGCCCAGCTCCGCCAGCATGGCCGCCGCCGTGTCCACCACCAGCCGCCGCCAGATCGGCAGATCCTGGCAGTCGCTCACCTCGGCGAGGCGTTTCGGCGGCAGCATCCGGCGCAGTCCCGCGCCGATCAGCTCGGGGTCGTACAGCGTGCTGTTGGGGATCAGGTCGATCAGTTCTTGCGCGGTGGCCGTCTTGCCCGCTCCGAACGCACCGTTGATCCAAACGATCACGGGTCCCCCTCTTCCCTAGCCCACAGTGGATTGCCCGGAACACCCTGCCACGGAAACCCGCCGCCGGTCCCGGCCGAGATCCGGAACGCCGTGCCCCGGGAACGGGCAGGTCTCCGGGCCCCGGAGCCCGCCCGTCCCCGGACGTGCGAAAGCGCCGGCCGCCCGAAAGGCCCGGCCGGGGACCGCCGTCGGCGCCGCTGCCGGGACCGTCGTCCGCGCCGCCGTCAGGACCGCCGTCGGAACCCGCGCCGGGACCGTCCCGGCGGCCGGGACGACCGCGAGCGGCCGCCTCCGCGCACCGCCGCGACGTCTACCCCGCACGGCCCGGCCCAATCGGCCACCGCCGCCGCGCTCTTCGGCCGCACCCCCGGCCGTGGGACGGCGGCGGAGACCGGGACCGCCTTCCCCCTCCGTACGACGCGCTCACGAGACCCTCGGACGCGAGCCGCGCACCGGCCGGTTCAGAGGCGGTCGGCCGACCGGAACGGCACGCCGTCGCGGTCGCCGGACAGGACGGCGGCCGCCGCGCCCAGGAGGCCCGCGTCGGCGCCGGTCAGCGCGGGGACGGCGGTCACTCCCCGGACGAAGGAGAGGGTGGCGTAGTCGCGGAGGGAGCGTCGCAGCGGGTCGAAGAGCACCTCCCCCGCGCCCGCCACCCCGCCGCCGATCACCGCCGTCTCGATCTCCACCAGGGCGGCCGTCGCGGCGATCCCGGCCGCGAGCGCCCGGGCGGCGCGTTCGAAGGAGGCGACGGCGACCGGGTGCCCCGCGCGCGCGGCGGCGGCCACGGCGGCGGCGGAGGCGTCGCCGTCCGGGCCGGGCCGCCAGCCGCCCTCCAGGGCGCGGCGGGCGATGTTGGGCCCGCTGGCGATCCGTTCGACGCAGCCCCGGCCGCCGCACGGACAGGGATCGCCGTCGAGGTCGACGCTGATGTGGCCGATGTGGCCGGCGTTCCCGGTCGGTCCGGGGTGGGGGCGGCCGCCGATCACCAGACCGCCGCCGACTCCCGTGGAGACCACCATGCACAGGGCGTTCTCGCGGCCGCGCGCCGCGCCCCGCCAGTGCTCGGCCGCGGTCATCGCGACCCCGTCGCCCACCAGGGCGACCGGCAGGCCGGGGGCCGCCCCGGCGACCCGGGAGACCAGCGGGAAGGCGCGCCAGGCGGGCACGTTGACCGGGCTGACCGTGCCCGCCGAGGCGTCCACGGGCCCCGCGCTGCCGATGCCGACGGCGAACACCCGGGCCCACAGGGGCGAGGCGGTCAGCACGCCGAGGACCGAGGCGACGGCGGCCATCACGGTCTCGGCGTCCTCGCGCGCGGGTGTGGGGCGCCGGGCCCGCAGCCGGATCCGACCGTCGCCGTCCACCAACGCGCCCGCGATCTTGGTGCCGCCGATGTCGAGGGCGGCGACGAGGTCGTTGTGCATCGGCGTGGCATCCCCCGGTGAGCTGGGTCGAGTCTGCGGCTTCGGGAACAGTCTTCATACCCCTGACAACGTTGTCCAAGCTCTATGCTCGCCGCTACACATTCGCCTGCACGCCGTACGACGACAGGATTCCGCACTGTGGCCGGTACAGATCGCTCTCCGCACCCGTCCGCGCGTCCCAGGAGTCCTGAACTCCGCTACGGCAATCGCCCCACCATGAAGGACGTCGCCGCGCGTGCCGGAGTCGGGCTCAAGACCGTCTCCCGCGTAGTCAACAGCGAGTCCGGTGTGACCCCGGAGACGGAACGGCGGGTCCATGAGGCGATCGAATCGCTGGGCTTCCGCCGCAACGACAGCGCGCGGGTGCTGCGCAAGGGCCGTACCGCCTCGATAGGTCTGGTGCTGGAGGATCTGGCCGACCCCTTCTACGGTCCGCTGAGCCGTGCGGTGGAGGAGGTGGCGCGGGCGCACGGCGCGCTGCTCATCAACGGGTCGAGCGCGGAGGACCCGGTCCGCGAGCAGGAGTTGGCGCTCGCGCTCTGCGCCCGCCGGGTGGACGGGCTGATCGTGATCCCGGCCGGTGACGACCACCGCTATCTGGAGCCGGAGATCAAGGCGGGCATCGCGACGGTGTTCGTGGACCGGCCGGCCGGGCGAATCGACGCGGACACCGTGCTCTCGGACTGTTTCGGCGGGGCGCGGGCGGGGGTGGCCCATCTGATCGCGCACGGCCATCGCCGGATCGGGTTCATCGGCGACCAGCCGCGCATCCATACGTCCGTCGAGCGGCTGCGCGGCTACCGCGCGGCGATGGCGGAGGCGGGGCTGACGGTCGCCGGCTCCTGGGTCGCGCTGGGCTCGACCGCGCCGGAGCGGGTGCGTCCGGCGGTGCTGGAGATGGTGACGGGGCCGGACCCGGTCACGGCGGTCTTCGCGGGGAACAACCGGGTGACGGTGACGGCGGTGCGGGTCCTCGCCGAGCAGGCCCGGCCGGTGGCGCTGGTGGGCTTCGACGACATCGAACTCGCCGATCTGCTGGGGATAACGGTGATCGCCCAGGACGCGGCGGCCCTCGGCCGCCGGGCGGCGGAGCAGCTCTTCCGGCGGCTGGACGGGGTGGAGGAGGAGCCGGTGCGGGTGGCGCTGGCGACGGCGCTGATCCCCCGGGGCTCGGGCGAGATCCCGCCGTCCTGACCTCGGGCCCCGCCCGGTCCTCCAGCGGGTCACGCGGCCCGGACCGCGCGCGCCCTGACCAGGTCCTCGGCGGATCCCGTCGTACCGATCCGGGCCGGGACCCCGGCGGATCCCACCGTACCGATCCGGGCCGGGACCCCGGCGGATCCCGTCGTACCGATCCGGGCCGGGACCCCGGCGGGTCCCGCCGTAGCGGCCCCGGGTCCTCGGCGGCCCTTCAGCCGGGCCCGCCGGGCCCGCGCGGCCGTGCGTAGCCCTCCAGTTCGGCGCGGGTCAGCCCGGAGAGCCGGGTGACCTCGGCGGTGTCCAGCGCCCCGCAGTCGATCCCGCGCAGCAGCTGACCGCTGAGCGCCTTGGCGGTGGCGGGTTCGTCCAGGACGTCGCCGCCGGCGCGGGCCGCGTACGCGGCGAGCCGGCCCGTCGTCCGTTCCAGATCCTCGCGGTGGAAGGCGAAGACGGCGGCGCAGCGGGTGGGCAGATGGCCGGGGTGCATGTCCCAGCCCTGGTAGTAGGCGCGGGCCAGCGCCCGGCGGACGAGCCCGTAGTGCAGTCGCCAGGCGTCGTGGACCTGGGCGGTGGGCCCGACGGGGAGCACCTGGGCGGAGCCGTCGCTGACCCGTACGCCGGTGCCGGCGGCGGCGACCTGCATCACGGCCTTGGCGTGGTCGGCGGCCGGGTGGTCGCTCGCCTGGTGGGCGGCGCCGACGCCGAGGGAGGCGCTGTAGTCGAAGGTGCCGTAGTGCAGTCCGGTGGCCCGGCCGCCCGCCGCGTCGATCATCCGGGCGACGGTGGCCGTTCCGTCGGCGGCGAGCACGGCCTGGCTGGTCTCGATCTGTATCTCGAAGCGGATGCGTCCCTCGGCCAGTCCATGGGCGGACTCGAAGGCTTGGAGGAGCCGGGCGAAGGCGGTGACCTGCTCGGCGTAGCTGACCTTGGGGAGGGTGAGGACGAGCCCGTCGGGCAGCCCGCCCGCCGCCATGAGTCCGGTGAGGAAGATGTCGAGCGTCCGGATGGCGCGGTCGCGGACGGCGGCTTCCAGACACGGGGGCCGGATGCCCATGTACGGGGCGGCCGTGCCGTCCTCGTACGCCCGCGCGACGAGGCGGGCGGCGCGGGCGGCGTCCGCGTCGTGGTCTGCGCCGGTCCGGCCCCGGTAGCCGTCCTCGAAGTCGATCCGCAGATCCTCCACGGGCTCGCGCTCCAGCTTGGCCCGCATCCGGGTGTGGACCGGTTCGGCGAGCCGGTCCGGGAGTCCGAGCACGGCGGCGAACGCGGCGGCGTCCGGGGCGTGTTCGTCGAGCGCGGCGAGCGCCTGATCGCCCCAGGAGCGGACGGTCCGGGCGGTGAAGGCGTCGGCGGGTACGTAGACGGTGTGGACGGGCTGCCGGGTGCCGGGGTCTCCGGGGTAGCGCCGGGCCAGTTCGGCGTCGACCGGTGCGAGCAGGGCCTCGATCTCCGCGCCGACCGCCCCGGGGAGGCTGGTCGCGATCCGTTCCCGCGCGGGCGCCGCCCGCCGCCGGTCCGCCATAGGACGCCCTCCCGCGTTCCGCTCACCGGAATCGGTGATCCGCCATGCGAAGCTAGCGTTCGGCCGTTCGCCGCGTCAACGGCCCGTGAAACGGCCGGGGGCCGTACGGAGTCGGTCTCCGTACGGCCCCCGGCGCCGGCGTGCGGGCCGGTCAGCCCTTGCGCTTGTTGATCTCTTCGGTGAGCTGGGGCACGACCGTGAACAGATCGCCCACGACCCCGTAATCGACCAGATCGAAGATC
>NZ_JBIBWD010000021.1:10819-104004 GCF_043080985.1 Streptomyces sp. NPDC014894 | reverse complement strand
GCCCCCGCCCCGGCGGCCGGCGGGGGGGCGTGCGGGGGGGCCGGGGGGGGCCGGGGGGCGGGGGGGCGGGGTGCGGGGCCGGGGCGGCCGGGTGCGGGGGCCGGCGCGGCCTCCCGCACCCGACGGTCTCGCTACCGCCCGCGCAGAGCGGCGTACCCGGGCCGGATCACCTCGTCGATCAGCCGCCGCCGCTCCGGGAGCGGCAGGAACGCGGACTCGGCCGCCGCGACCGTGAGCTCCTCGAAGACCTCCGGGCCATAGCCGAACGCCTCCGCCACATGCCCGAACTCCTGGCTCATCGTGGTGCCCGACACCAGCCGGTTGTCCGTGTTCAGGGTCACCCGGAAGCCGAGACGGCGCAGCAGGTCGACGGGGTGCGTCGCGTAGTCCTTCGCCGCGCCCGTCTGGAGGTTGGAGGTCGGGCAGACCTCCAGCGCGATCCGGTTGTCGCGGACGTACTCCGCCAGCCGCCCGAGCGTCGCCGTGCCGTCGTCGTGGACGGTGATGTCGTCGGTGATCCGCACCCCGTGCCCGATCCGCTCCGCGCCGCAGACCTGCACGGCCTCGTGGATCGACTCCGCGCCGACGGCCTCGCCCGCGTGGATGGTGAAGTGGCAGTTGTGCCGCTTCAGATGCTGGAAGGCGGGCAGATGGCGGGCCGGCGGATTGCCGATCTCGCCGCCCGCGATGTCGAAGCCCGCCACTCCGTGGTCACGGTGGGCGACGGTCAGCTCCGCTATCTCCAGGGAGCGGTCGGTGTGGCGCATGCCGGTGAGCAGCGCGCGCACCGCGATCCGGCCGCCGGTGCGGCGCTCGCCCTCACGGAATCCGGCGTTCACCGCCGCCACGACCTCGTCCAGGGTCAGCCCGCGCTCCAGGTGCTGCTCCGGGGCGTACCGCACCTCGGCGTACACGACGCCGTCGGCCGCCAGATCCTCCGCGCACTCCGCCGCCACCCGCTCCAGCGCCTCACGGGTCTGCATGACCGCGCAGGTGTGGGCGAAGGTCTCCAGATAGCGCTCCAGCGAGCCGGAGTCCGCGGCGTCCCGGAACCAGACCGCGAGCGCGGCGGGATCCTCGGTGGGCAGCAGGCGGTAGCCGTGTTCCCGGGCCAGTTCGATGATCGTGGCGGGGCGCAGTCCGCCGTCGAGGTGGTCGTGGAGTACGACCTTGGGCGCGCGGAGGATGTCAGACAAGTGCATGCACCGGGAGTGTACGGCACCGGGGCGGGCGGTGCCGTGCGCGTCAGTTCGACTGCACCACCGGCAGGGCGGGGGAGCCCGTCGGCAGCATGTGCTTGGCCGCGAGCACGGGAGTGTCCCCGGCCCGCACCACCTGGGTCACCAGCACGGCGGGGGTGTCGGGCGCGCGCCCGAGCTGCTCCCCGCGCCGCGCCCCCAGCAGGGTCGCGCTCACCGAGCTGTGCCCGCTCAGCGCGATCCCCCGAGAGGCCGGGACCAGCACCGCGAGCATCGAGCCGCCGGGGGCGGCGGCGGAGCGCAGCGCCTCGGCGAAGGCCGGATGCGCCCGTTCCAGTACGTCCTCGGGCGCCGCCCACTCCTGGCTCAGCACCCCCGCCGCACCCTCTCCGGCCAGCACCGACTCCCAGAATCGCAGCTCGGCCCCGGCCGGGGCGAGCAGATGCGAGGCGGTGAAGTCGGTCGGCTCCTCGACGGTGCGCAGCAGCGGGCGCACCCGCAGCGGCGAGCCGCCCGGCAGCAGCTCCTCCAGCGGCCTCAGCAGCTCGTAGCCGCGCCGGGGCGGGCTGTCGTTGACGGTCCGGCCCACCCCCCGGCGGACCGAGAGCAGCCCGTCCTCCTGGAGCAGGAGCAGCGCCTCGCGCAGGGCGGGCCGGCCGACGCCCAGCTCGGCCGCGAGCCGGGGCTCGGACGGCAGGGTCGAGCCCGGCGGGTAGACGCCCTCGTGGATGGCGTCGGCGATCCGCTCGTACAGGACGACGACGGGTCTGCGCTGCGGCCGGCCGGCTGTCACTGATTCCTCCTCGGCGCGCCGGGCCGTACCGCCGTACGGTGCGAATCGGCGCTCAACTTGTCAGACAAGTCCGCTCGGTGCGGACCCTACCCGTACCGGCGTGTCACCCGTACGGCCCGCTCCACCCCGCCGCCCGCCCGGGCCGGGGCCCATTCTGGTGCCATGAGCGCCAAGGATGCACCGAGACGCGGGAAGAGCCGTGCCGGGGAGTGGTTCACGCCCGCGAGGATCGCGGTCACCGTGCTCGCGGTCCTCGCCGTCGTCTTCATCTTCGAGAACACCCGGGAGGTCAAGATCCGGCTGCTGATCCCGGAAGTGATCATGCCGCTGTATCTGGCCCTGCTCGCGATGTTCGTCATCGGCGTCCTCTGCGGCGCCTACTACTTCCGCCGCCGCCGGTAGGCCCCGCCCTCCGGACCACCCCGGGCTCGCCCCGGCCCCCGCACCCGCGGACCTCCGCCTTTGGCCCCCGGGCTAGCCTGGCCCGATGTCCGAGCCCTCCGCGCCCGCCCCGCCCCCGACCGCCGGCCGGGACCTCCCCGGCCGGAGCCCCGCCGTCCTCGCCGCCGGCCCGCGCGTCACCGTCGCGCCCCTCACCCGCGCCGACGGCGACGAGTTCACGGCCGGGGCCCGCGCCGCCGTCGGCCACCACCGCCCCTGGCTCTTCCCGCCGCTCACCGCCGCCGAGTACGCCTCCTACGCCGACCGGCTCATCGACGAGGAGGCCCGCGCCGGATTCCTCCTCCGCGAGCGGGCCACCGGCCGGATCGCCGGATTCGTCAACATCAACAACATCGTGGCCGGCGCGTTCCGCTGCGGAGCCCTCGGCTACGGAGCGTTCGCGCACGCGGCGGGCCGGGGACTCATGAGCGAGGGGCTCGCCCTCGTCCTCCGGCACGCCTTCGGCCCGATGGAGCTGCACCGGCTGGAGGCCAACGTCCAGCCCGGGAACACCGCCTCCCTCGCCCTGGTCCGCCGCGCCGGCTTCCGGTACGAGGGGTTCTCGCCCGCCTTCCTGTACGTCGACGGCGCGTGGCGCGACCACGAGCGGTGGGCGATCACCGCCGAAATGCTCCCGGACCCCGCGCCCGGCCCCGACTTCGCCGAAGTCTGACCGCCGCGAACCCTGTTCGGCGAGGCGTCGACCCTGTTCCATGGTCACCGGGTCGCCCGCAGCGGTCGGCGGCCCTTCCGCGAGTGAAGCGAGGTTGCCTTGGCCACGACCGTGCGGCGCACCGTACTGACCCTGCCCGCGGCCCCGGTGGGGCCCGCGAATCCGCTGCCCGCGCTGCGGCCGCTCGGCGCCCTCCACTCGGTCGACGAACGGACCCGGCGGGAGCTGCCGCGCGAGATGGCCCGCCAGATGGAAGGCGATCCCCCGCGGACCCTGCTGCCCGTACGGGTGCTCGACGGTTACGGACGCGACCGCGTCCCGACCGATTTCGACGCCGTCGTCATCGAGAACGACCACCTGCGGGTCACCGTCCTCCCCGGGCTCGGCGGCCGGGTCCACTCGCTGCACCACAAGCCCTCCGACCGCGAACTCCTCTACCGCAACCCGGTCTTCCAGCCCGCGGGCTTCGCCCTCAACGGAGCCTGGTACTCCGGCGGCATCGAGTGGAACATCGGCGCGACCGGCCACACCGCCCTCTCCGTCGCACCCCTGCACGCGGCCGTCGTCCCCGCCCCCGACGGCGGCGAGATGGTCCGGCTCTGGGAGTGGGAGCGCCTGCGCGACCTGCCCTTCCAGGTCGACCTCTGGCTGCCCGCCGACTCCGCCTTCCTCCATGTCGGCATACGCGTGCGCAATCCGCACGAGCGCCCCGCCCCGCTCTACTGGTGGTCCAACACCGCCGTCGAGGAACACCCCGGCACCCGGATCCTCGCCCCCGCCGACGAAGCCTGGCACTTCGGCTACGAACGCACCCTGCGCCGGGTCCCCGTGCCGGACTACCGGGGCGAGGACCGCACGTACCCGCTGCGCAGCGAACACCCCGCCGACTACTTCTACGAGGTGCCCGCCGGCGCCCGCAAATGGATCGCCGCCCTCGACGGCGACGGGCGCGGACTCGTCCAGACCTCCACCGACGTCCTGCGCGGGCGCAAGCTCTTCCTCTGGGGCTCCGGCCGCGCGGGCCGCCGCTGGCAGCGCTGGCTCACCGAGCCCGGCACCGTCGGATACGCCGAGATCCAGTCCGGCCTCGCCCGCACCCAGCTGGAACAGCTCCGGCTGGCGGAGGGCGCGGAGCTGAGCTGGCTGGAGTGCTACGGACCGCTGGCCGCCGACTCCGGCACGGTGCACGGCAACAACTGGGCCGCCGCCTGCGCCGAGGTCGAGTCCCGGCTCGCCGAGACCCTGCCCGCCCCGGCGGTCGACGCCGCCTACCGGGCCTGGCTGCCGTACGCGGACCGCGAGCCCGTCACCACCCTCGCCGCCGGCTCCGGATGGGGCGCCCTCGAAGTGCTGCGCGCCGGATTCGAACTGCCCGGCACCCCCTTCGAGGAGGCCACCCTCGGCGAGGAACAGGCCCCCTGGCGCGAACTGCTGACCAGCGGGGCCTTCCCCGAGCCCCGCAAGGTCGTCCCGCCCGGGCCCTCGCTGGTCTCCCCGCACTGGCGGGACATGCTGGAGACCGCCCCGGCCGACCCGGTCACCGAATACCACCTCGGCGTGGCGCAGTGGCACGCGGGCGATCTCGCCCAGGCCGTGCGCAGCTGGGAGCGCGGTCTCGCCCTCGCCCCCTCGCGCTGGCCGCTGCTGCGCGCGCTGGCCGTCGCCGACGAGGAGGGCGGGCACGGCGAGCGCGCCGCCGACCGTCATCTGGAGGCCTTCGAGGACCTCTGCCAGGAGCGCCGGGACGACGGCGAGAGCTGGACGGCGGCGACGGCCGCCGTCGGCCGCGAGGCGATCGAGAGCCTGCTCCGCGCCGGGCGGCCCGCCGACGCCCGCTCGGTCTGGGCCCGGCTGGGCCCGGCGGTCCGGGAGCGCGGCCGGTTCCGGCTGCTCCACGCCCGGCTGCTGCTGGCGGAGGGCCACCGGCAGGAAGCCCGCGCCGTCTTCGACGCGGGCTTCGAGGTGGCGGACCTCCGGGAGGGCGCGGAGATCCTGGGCGAGGTGTGGTCCCAGGTGTCGGACGATCCGCTGCCGGAGGCGTACGACTACCGGATGCGGCCTGAGGGGCCGTGAGCCCCCCGGGCCCGCGCCCGGTCGCTACACGGTCACCTTGCGGTCCACGTACTCGAAGACCGAGCCGTCCGGGTGGACGGCGATCAGATTGCGGCCCGCCGGGGTCGGCAGCGGACCCGCGACGATCCGCGCGCCGACCTCGGCCAGGGTGGCGTGGGCCCGGTCGACGTCGTCGACCGCGATCGTCGCCGTCACCTTGCGCAGGATGTCCAGCTCCGCCGCCGGCCCGCTCATCAGCAGGAAGCAGCCGACCGCCGCGACCGACACCCCGCCGCGCTCGAAGCGCTGCGGGGTGGCTCCGGTGAGCCGTTCGTAGACCGCCGAGGCGGCGTCCAGGTCGTCGACGCAGATACGCAGCGTGGTTCCGAGGATCTCCATGACGGAAGCCTAGTGCCGTGGCGGGCGGCGTTCACCGTGGTGCGAGGGGCTGTCGGGGCGATGCGCCGGGCGGCCGGGAGCGGCGCGGGACGGCGCTGGGCGGCGCGGCCGGTGGGCCGCGGCGGACGCTCTCTTCTCGCCGTGCTCAACGTATAGCGCACCGGGGGGCTTGCGGCAAGACCCCGGGAGTGACGCAGAATCCACCGCCGAGGCCAACGACTTCGGACAAGGAGCAGCGACATGGGCGTGTTGCCGTCGACGATCGGACCGCGCGGAGAAGCGGCGGAGGAGCGCGCGGGGGAACGGCCGGCGACGGACGCCGATGTGATCATCGTGGGCGCCGGCCCGGCCGGGCTGATGCTCGCAGGCGAGCTGGGCCTGGCCGGCGTACGGTCCCTGGTTCTCGAACGGCGGTCCCGGCGCGGAGAGATCCCGAAGGCCAACGGGCTCGGCGGGCAGATTCTGGAACTGCTCCGCTACCGAGGTCTGCTGGAGCGGTTCGAAGCGGCCTGCGGCGGCCCCGCCCATCCGGCCCCCCAGTACCCGTTCGGCGGTGTGCACGTGGACTTCTCGTCGCTGCCGGACCCGCCGCTGCGGGGGCTGACGCTTCCCCAGCCGGAACTGGAGCGCCTGCTCGCCGAGCGCGCCCGGGAACTCGGCGCCGAACTGCGCCGAGGACAGGAGATCGTCGGCGTCGCCCAGGACGACGCCGCGGTGACCGCCGAGGTGCGCGGCCCGGACGGGCCGTACCGGCTGCGGGCCCGGTACCTGGTCGGCTGCGACGGCGGGCGCAGCACCGTCCGCGACGGCGCGGGGATCCCGTTTCCCGGCACCGTCTGTCCGGAGGTCAACCGGCTCGGTCAGCTCGCCCCGCACGAGTCGGTGACCCGGCTCGACGGCGGCGACCTCGACGTCCCCGGGCTGGGCAGGATGCGCGCGGGCTCCTTCACCCGGACGGACCGGGGCGTCTTCGGGTTCGGGTGGCTCACCCCGGAGACTCTGCTGGTCTCCACCGCCGAGGACGAGTCCGGCGAACCCGCCGACGACGGGCCGATGACCCTGACCGAACTCGGGGACAGCGTCCGCCGGGTGCTCGGCGCCGAATTCCCGCTGGGCGAGCCGCACCGGCTGTCGCGCTACACGCTTCAGGCCCGGCAGGCCGAGCGGTACCGCGAGGGCCGGATCCTGCTGGCCGGCGACGCGGCCCATCTGTTCCCCGCCACGGGCGTGGGCCTCAACGCCGGTCTGCTCGACACGGTCAACCTCGCCTGGAAGCTGGCCGCGGACGTCCAGGGCTGGGCGCCGCCCGGTCTGCTGGACACATACCACCGCGAACGCCACTTCGCCGGCGCGCGCACGCTGAAGCACACCCTGGCGCAGGTGGCCCTGCGGCGCGGCCAGGACCCGGCCGCCGAGGCGCTCCGGGACGTCTTCCTGGAGCTGTTCGCCGACGAGCAGCCGCTGCTGCGCGTCGGGGCCCTCATCGCGGGCTCCGACATCCGCTATCCGCCGCCCCGTCCCGGCGGGCACCCCCTGGCCGGCGCCTTCGCGCCCGATCTCGCCCTGCGCACCGACCGGGGCGCAACCGGCGTCGCCGAACTCATGCGCACCGCACGGCCCGTCCTCCTCGACCTGGCCGGCCGTCCGGACCTCCGGGAGGCGGCCCGGCCCTGGCAGGGCCGCATCGACGTCCGCACCGCCAGGACCGTTCAGCGGCCGGCCGACGCCCTGCTGATCCGCCCCGACGCCCATGTCGCCTGGGCCGCGGCCGCCGAGGAGCCCGGCGACAGGGCCGCGCGCCGGCTGCGCGAGGCCCTCTCGGACTGGTTCGGCGCACCCGTCCAGGGAGGGTGAGGGGCTCCGTCACCGGCGCGGGGGCCTCGGCTCCGGACCGGGGGCTTCGGCTCCGGCATTGGGTGCCTTCGGCCGCCCGCCCTGGCGCAGGGGGCCGCCCGCTCCGGTGCCGGTGGCTCCGGGCGGCGGGGACGGAGAGCCGTCAGACGCGGCAGAGGAGTTCGCCGTGGGGGACCAGGAACCAGGCGTCGTCGTGGGCGCCCCACTCGCGCCAGCCCCCGGCCAGCTCCGCCAGCAGCTCGGGGGTGGCGTGGCCGCCGTCGACGGCGAGTCGCGCGTACCCGGACGCGGTCGTCCGGTCCGCCCACAGCCCGCTCCACCACTCCCGCTCGCCGGGCGTGGCGAAGCACCAGGTCGAGCCGGTGGCGGTGAGGTCGGTGAAGCCCGCGGCCCGGGCCCAGGACAGCAGCCTGCGGCCGGCGTCCGGCTCGCCGCCCGAGGCGCGGGCCACCCGGTGGTAGACCCGGTTCCACTCGTCCAGCGCCGGGATCTCGGGGAACCAGGCGAAGGAGCCGTAGTCGGAGTCCCGTACGGCGACGGCGCCGCCGGGGCGGCACACCCGGCGCATCTCGCGCAGCGCGCCCACGGGGTCGCCGACGTGCTGGAGCACCTGATGGGCGTGGACCACGTCGAAGGAGTCGTCGGCGAACTCCAGCTGATTGACGTCCGCCACCGCGAACTCCGCGTTCGCCAGACCGCGCGAGGCCGCCAGCGAGCGGGCCTGCTCCATGATGCCGGGCTCCCGGTCCACCCCGGTGACCCGCCCCTCGGGGACCAGCGCCGCGAGATCGGCGGTGATGGTGCCCGGTCCGCAGCCCACGTCCAGGATCCTGGCGTCGCCGGTCAGTTCGCCGAGGAGATACGCGGCGGAGTTGGCGGCGGTCCGCCAGGTGTGGGAGCGGAGTACGGACTCGTGGTGGCCGTGGGTGTAGACGGCTGACTCTCGGGGCACGACGGGGCCTCCCTTTCGCGGCTGAGCGTGCCCCCATGATCCCGCACATTCACATGATGAGACTGAATGTCTTGCCATGTGGACGCTGAATCGTGGGGGCACGCCCGGCCCCGGGTGCCGCGCACCGCGTCAGAGCAGCGTCTGCGGCCGGTAGACCGTCAGCACTCCCACCGCCTTGTCCACCGTCAGCTCCGCCGGAGCGTCGACCACCTCGCCGTCGTACGCCATCGGGGTGCCGGGCTCCAGACCGGTGATCCGCACCCGGTGCAGCTTCTCCGCCGCGTGCACGGGCGAGCGGCTCAGCGGGCCCGCGAGCGCCGCCGCCAGCAGCCGCAGCCCCGGCCACCGGCCGCCGTGGACCACCCGTACGTCCAGCAGTCCGTCCGCGAGGTCCTGCCGGTGTCCCGGGGTCGGGCCCACCCGCTGGTAGATCCCGTTCCCGGCGAACAGCAGCCACATCGGCCGGCGGCGGCCCTGCACCTCGGCCCAGAGCGGTCTGCCGTGGCGCAGCACCAGCGCGGCGGCGAGCACCCCGGCCGGCCAGCCGCCGATCCGCGGCGACCACCGCTCGCGGATGTTCACCAGCTCCGGGTAGGCGCCGAGGCTGAAGGTGTTCAGGAAGTACCCGGGCCCCGCGCCGCCGCCGGTCCCGCCGCCCGAGCCGCCGTCCGTGCCGTCGCCCGGCTCCCCGGTCCCCGGGGTGAAGCGCCCCAGATCGACCCGTACCGCGTCGCCGCTCTCCAGCGCCCGGCAGGAGTCCTCCAGCGTCTCGATGCCCAGGTCGTAGGCGAAGTGATTGAACGTGCCGCCCGGGAACACCGCGAGCGGCACCCCCCGGTCCACCGCGACCGCCGCCGCGCTGTTGATCGTCCCGTCGCCGCCGAAGACGCCCAGCGCCCGGCCGCGCTCCGCCGCCTTCTCCAGCTCGGGACCCAGCTCGTCCGGCTCGCACTCCACGACCTCCGCCAGCGGCAGCGCCTCCCGCACCCGCGCCGCCGAATCAGCCGAACCCGACCGCTGGTTCACCACGATCACCAGCCCCTCGCCCTGGGGCAGCGCCGGAGCGTCCGCCCGGGGACGGCCCGGCGACGGCAGCTGCGACCGGGTCGGCACCAGCCCCCGCACCGCGAACGCCGCCCCCACCCCCAGCGCCGCCCCCACCAGCACATCGCTCGGATAGTGCGCCCCGGTGTACACCCGCGAGAACGCCACCGAGGCCGCCACCGGCGCGACCACCGCGCCCCAGCCCTTGGACTCCAGCGCCACCCCGGTGGCGAACGCCGCCGCCGAGGCCGAGTGCCCCGACGGGAAGGAGGTGGTGAACGGCTGCCGCTTCAGCTGCCGTATCACCGGCACCGCGTCGATCAGCGGGCGCGCCCGGCGCACCGAGCGCTTGCCCACGGTGTTGATCACGGCCGACGCCAGCGCCAGCGAGGCCAGCCCGCGCACGGCGGCCCGCCGCGACCGCGCCCCGCCGCCCAGCGCCGCGATCCCGGCCGCGGCGCCCAGCCACAGCACCCCGTGATCGGCGGCGTGACTCAGCCGGGGCAGCACCGGCTCGGCCCCCGGCCAGGTGCGTTCGGCGACCGCGTGGAACACCTTCCGGTCCCACCGGCCGAGCAAGCCCGTGATCTTCGGCCGCCCCTGCGGATTCCCCTGTGCTGCGAACTCGTACGACATGGGTCGCGAGTACCCCGAATCCCCCCGTGCCACGCCGGTCGCCGGCCGGACGATCGGGCCGGGGCCCGTCGCGGGGCCCACTCCGGGGTCCGTCGCCGATCCGCCCCCGGGCCACGCGGAAACGACCTAGGATCGCGCCCATGGTCGTCGCCCGGCACAACAGCGTTTCTCCGGCCGCCCCTTCGGGCCGCCCGCTCCCCTGTCGCCGCTGACGCCCTCGGGCCCGCGCCCGCACACCCCGTACGGCACTGTGATCCGTACCTCACGCACCCCCGGCTCCCCCTTCCAGGAGGCTTTCGTGCACCCTTCCCCCGACCGCCGCGATCTGCTGAGACTGCTCGCCGCCGCGCCCCTGGCCGCCGCACCGCTCGCCGGGTCGTCCGCGCACGCCGCCGCGCCGACCGCCCGCGCGCAGGCCGCGCCCGCCGCCCCCGCCGTACCCCTCGCGCCTCTCGCCCCCGGGATCGTGAAACCCCTCCCGCCCGAGCGCTTCACCGTCCGCGGCACCAACGCGGAGAGCGTCTTCGCCTCCTTCCGCGACACCGGCCCGCTCACCCCCGCCGACCGCTTCTTCGTCCGCAACCACACCTCCACACCCCGGCTCGCCGAGGGCGACTGGCGGCTGACGGTGTGGGGGAGCGGACTGCGCGGCCGCCGGTCCGTGGAGTTCGACTACGCGCGGCTGCGCTCCTTGCCCTCCGTCACCCGCACCGCCGTGGTCGAGTGCGCCGGGAACGGCCGCTCCCTCTTCGCCTCCCAGCAGGGCGAGACCGTCAGCGGCACCCCTTGGACCCTCGGCGCGATCGGCGCGGCGCGCTGGCGCGGGGTCCGGCTGAGAGACGTCCTGCACCGCGCCGGAATCTCCTCCTCCGCCGTGGACGTCATGCCCCGGGGACTGGACGACGAGTTCGTCACCGGCGGGGTCAACCTCGGCCGGGTGCGCCGCCCGCTGCCCGTCGCCAAGGCCCTCGACGACGTCATCCTCGCGTACGAGATGAACGGCGAGCCCCTCCCGTACGACCACGGATTCCCGGTCCGCGTGATCGTCCCCGCCTGGATCGGCATAGCGTCCGTCAAATGGGTCGGGGACATCGAAGTCAGCGACACCCCCCTCGCGTCCCCCTGGAACACCCAGTTCTACCGCCTCTTCGGAGCCGGCCACCCGCCCGCAGGGAGCGCGCCGCTCACCGTACAGACGATCAAGAGCGCCTGGGAGCTGGAGCCCGGCGCGGCCCTGGCGGCGGGCGAGACCCATACGCTCACCGGCCGCGCCTGGTCGGCCGCCGCCCCCGTGCGCGCCGTCGAGATCAGCACCGACGGCGGAGCGCGCTGGCGGCCGGCGCGGCTGCGCGACACCCCGTGCCACGACGGCTGGGTCCGCTGGTCCGCCGACTGGCGGCCGGAGCGCACCGGCCCGGCGGAGCTGCTCGCCCGCGCCGCCGACCGGGCCGGGAACGTCCAGCCGGAGCGCACCGCCCACAACACCCAGGGATACCTCTTCGACGCGGTGGTCCGTCACCCCGTCACCGTCGTCTGACGAGCCGCGGGCCCGCGCCGTTTGTATAAAGGGCTCATGGGCGCCCGCCCACGACACCGGCCGACGGACCGCGAGGTGACGGCATGGCGCGGACGCCCCCCGAAGGACACGGCCCCGTCCGCTACGGCCCGCCCGCGCCCGAACCCGGGCTGCCCGTGCCGGACGACCTCGCCGAGGTGCTCGCCGCCGCCGCGCGGCGCTCCTCGGGGGAGCCGCCCGGCGGCGGGCCCGAGCTGCGCGCGGCGGCCCGGGGGTACTGGCGGCGGCGCGGACTGCGCGGCGGCGACGACGACATCGCCGCCGCGCCCGGGCCGCAGCCGCTGCTCTTCGCGCTCCTCGGCGCGTACGCGGACGCCGGCCCCCACCCGGCGGGCCCGGGCGGCGGCCACGGCGGCGATGTGCTGATGCCCCGGCCCTGCCCCGCCTGGTGGACCCCGCAGGCCCGGCTGCTGGGCAGGCCCGCCTACCGGGTCCCCACCCCCGCCGAGAGCGGCGGCGTCCCCGACCCGTACGCCCTGCTGGAGACCGTCCGCCGGGTGCGCGCCGAGGGCGGCGCGCCCGCGCTGCTGCTGCTCTCCGTCGCCGACGACCCCACCGCGACCGTGCCGCCGCCCGAGCTCCTGCGGGAGACGTGCGAGGCCGCCGTCGGCGAGGGCCTGCACATCATCAGCGACGAGACCTGGCGCGACACCCTGCACCGGCCCCGGGAGACCGTCCTCGTCAGCCCCGCCGAGATGTGCCCCGGCGATGTCACCGTCATCGCCGATCTCGCCGGGGCGCTGCTGCCCTCCTCCTGGCCGGCCGCCGTCGCCCGCTTCCCGCCGACCGGCCCGGGGGCCGCCCTGCGCGCCCGGACCCTCGACCTCCTCACCGCCCTCGGCGCGATCGTGGCCGAACCCGTCGCGGCGGCCGCCGCCCACGCCCTCGCCGAGCCCGAGCCCGTCCTCGCCCGCCGCGAACGCGTGGTCGCCCTCCACGCCCTGGTCGGAGCCGCCGCCCACCGCGCGGTCCTCGCCTCCGGCGCGTTCGCCCGGCCGCCCCGCGCCGGCCGCCACCTCTACGCCGACCTCGAACCGCTCCGCGAGGGCCTCGCGGCACGCGGCGTCGGCGACTCCCTGGAGCTGGAGGAGTATCTGACCGCCCGCCTCGGCTTCCCGGCGCCCGGCGGCCACCGCTTCGGCGACGAACTCGGCGCGCTCCGGGTCCGGCTTGCCACCGGCCCCCTCCTCGGCTCCGGCCCGGCCGAACGCGCCCGGTCGCTGGCCGCCCCGAACCCCCTGGACCTGCCCCATGTCCACGCCGCCCTCACCCGTCTGAGCACGACCCTCTCCGCCCTGTCCTGACCGGCCCCCTCCGGCGGGCCCGGGCCCCGGCGCACCGCGCGGCGTCCGGTCAGGCGTGCCGCTCCGGCGGGCCCGGCCGCGGCCGGCGGACCCTGCGCCAGAGCGGGGGAGCGCCGCTGATCACCACGGTCAGGGCGACCGCGACGGCCACCCCCTTCCACGCCTGGTCGAAGAGCGCGCCGCCCAGCACCCCGATGAGCTGGTACGTCACGGCCCACGCCAGACACGCCGGAACATCGCCCCGGACGAAGCTCCGCAGCGGCATCCGGGCCAGCAGACACGCCAGCATCACCGGGATCCGCCCCGCCGGAATCAGCCGGGAGAGCACCAGGACCGCCACCCCGTGATCCTCCAGCTTCGCCTGGGCCTGCTCCAGCCGGTCCGGCGCCGCGTGGCTGCGCAGCTGCTCCAGCCAGCGGGAGCCGTTCTTGGAGCGCACCCCGCGCTGCCCCAGCCAGTACAGCGTCACATCGCCGAGAAACGCGGCGGACGCCGCCACCACGAAGATGAGCAGCAGCGCCAGGGGCGACGACTGATGGAAGGCGACCACCGCCGCCGAACTCACCACCGCCCCCGTCGGCACCACCGGCACCAGCGCACCCAGGGCGACCAGCAGAAAGAGCGACGGATAGCCGACGGCCTGCTGAGTGGACTCCGGCGGCAGCGCCTCGACGAACTCCGAGAGCCGCGCCCACCCGTCCGACAGCGGAGAACTCACCGGGCCGCCTCCGGCCGGAACCGCTCGCCGTGGCCCAGCGGATGCACCGCGACCCGGGGAGCGAGCCGGGCCGCCTGCCGGACGAACTCATGGCCCGGCGAGTGGAACTCGTGCGGACGGACCCCGTCCATCCCGATCGGCCAGTACGTCCCGTAGTGCACCGGCACCGCCCAGTGCGGCCCGAGCGCGGCCAGCGCCTGCGCGGCCCGGCCCGCGTCCAGATGCCCGTGCCCCAGATACGGACCCCAGCCGCCCACCGGCAGCAGCGCCACATCCACCTCGCCGACCTCCTCCGCCATCGCGTCGAAGAGGCCGGTGTCCCCGGCGAAGTACGTACGGGCCTCGCCGAGCACGACATAGCCGAGCGCGGGGGAGCGGTGGGGGCCCACCGGCAGCCGGCGGCCGTCGTGCAGCGCCGGGACCGCCCGTACCGTCAGATCCCGGACCCGGAACTCGTCCCCCGGGGACACCTCGGTCACCCGCAGCCCCAGCCGCGTCAGCCCCGGCACGGCGCGCGCCGCGCCGCGCGGCACCACCAGCCGGGTGCCGGGAGCCAGCCGCGCCAGCGAGGGCAGATGCAGATGGTCGGAGTGCAGATGCGAGATCAGCACCGCGTCGGCGACCGCCGCCTCGGGCGGCGGCAGCTCCCCGCGCCGTCTGCGCAGATGCGCCAGCCGGCGCACGAACAGCGGATCGGTCAGCACCCGCGTCCCGGAATCCTCGACCGTGCACGTGGCATGACCCCACCAGGTGACCTCCACCGGCACGCGGTCCCTCCTTCTGCCCGACGGCTCCGTCCACGAGCCTAGGGCCTGTCCTCCCCGGGCCGGCCCGGGCCCGCCCGGAGGCGGCCCGCGGGCGTCCGGAGCGGGCCGCGGATCGGGAGTAGGGTCTGCGCGGACGAACGAGAGCAGGGTGAAAGACCATGAACGGCTTACGTGTGGCGACCATCGCCAGCCTGACCCCCCTCGAAGAGCTCGACCGGGAACCCTTCCTGGTCGACACCCGCAGCCAGCAGGCCATGTGCGCGCGCTGGGCGGCCGAGCACGGGCACACCGTCACCAGACAGCTGCTCCTCTACGGGCTGGACCCCGGCCACCGCGGACTGTGGGCCGATGTGGACGACGGGCAGGTCGATCTCTTCCTCGTCCCCACGGACCGGGTGCTCGCCCGGGCGCTGGCCTCGGTGCCCGACTTCCTCGCGGAGTGCGCCCGGCGCGGAGTCCCGCTGGAGACGGCCGGACACCCGGAGCCCGTGTACGACGCGGCCATGAAGGCGGACGTCCACCGCAGGCTCTCCATGCCGACCGCGGGCTACGACGGCTGCTGAGCCCCCTCCCGCACCGCACCGCCCCCTCCCGCACAGGCTGCCGCCCCGCCGTGATCCCCCGGCCGCTCCCGCCGCGCCCCCGCCGTGAGCCGAGCGCCGCCCCCGCCGCCGGGTCCGGTCGCGCCCGCCGCTGTGCCAGGCTGGACGTCCGATCCGGAAAGAGGTGGCAGGCGTGGCCGAGGGGCGATGGCGCAGGGCGGGAAGCACCGTGCTGCGGGTGGTCGTGGTGTGGGCGGTCTCCACCCTGACGATGCTGGCGCTCGCCGGGGCGCTGCCGGACTTCCGGCTCCAGTCCCCCGGCGGGGACAGCGTCACCCGCACCGCCCTGACCGCCGCCTGGGGCGCGGGCGCCTTCGGCCTGCTCACCGCGCTGGTGTGGCCGCTCGTGGTGCGGGCCCTGCTCCTGGTGCCCGCCCTCGTCCTCGGCGTGCTGGTCTTCTTCCTCAACGGCTCCCTGCTGCTGCTCGCCCTCTGGCTGATCCCCGACGGACGCGGCGACGCGGCCCCCGAGACCGCCGTCGTCGTCGCCGCGGTGATGTCCGCCGTCGCCTCGGCGACCTCCACCGCCCTCGCCGTCCGCGACGACAACGCCTACCGCCGCCGGCTCTCCCGGCTCGCCACCCGCCGCCGGCGCCGGGCCGGCGACGACGACGCGCCCGGCCGCTGCCCCGGAATCCTCTTCCTCCAGCTCGACGGCGTCGGCCACGAGGTCCTGCTGCGCGCCGTGAAGGACGGAGTGATGCCGACCGTCGGCGAGTGGCTCGACCGGACCCACCGGCTCACCCCCTGGCGCACCGACTGGTCCAGCCAGACCGGGGCCAGCCAGCTCGGCATCCTCCACGGCTCCAACCACGATGTGCCCGCCTTCCGCTGGTACGAGAAGGACCGGGGCCAGTTCATGGTCAGCAACCGGCCCGCCGGAGCCGTCGAACTCCAGCGCCGCGCCATCGAGCGCACCGGCGACGGCGGGCTGCTCACCTACGACGGGGCCAGCCGCGGCAATCTCTTCAGCGGCGGGGCCGACCAGGTCGCCCTCGTCCTGTCCGTCTCCACCCGGCGCGGCCGGGCCAACCGCTCCCGCGCCGGGTACTTCGCCTACTTCTCCGACCCCGCCAACGCCGTCCGCACCGCCGTCTCCTTCACCGCCGAGGTGGCCCGCGAGGTGGGCCAGTCCGTCCGGGCCCGGCTGCGCGGCGACGGACCGAGGGTCTCCCGGGGCGGGCTCTACCCCTTCATCCGGGCCTTCGCCACCGTCGTCTCGCGCGATGTCGTCGTCGCCGCCGTGATCGGCGACATGCTCGCCGGACGCACCGCCGTCTACGCCGATCTCGTCGCCTACGACGAGGTCGCCCACCACTCCGGCCCGCACAGCGCGGACGCCGCCCAGGTCCTCGCCTCCCTGGACCGATCGCTCGCCCTGATCGCCAAGGCCGCCGAGCACGCGCCCCGGGAGTACCGGATCGTGCTGCTCTCCGACCACGGGCAGAGCCCGGGCGAGACCTTCCAGGGCGCGTACGGGCTCAGCCTCAAGGACCTCGTACGGGCGGGCTGCGGGCTGCCGGTGTCGCGCCGGGCCGAGCGCTCCGCGTGCGGCGCGGAGGCCCGGGACGCGGCGCGCGACGCCCTGCGCAGCGCGCTGCACCGGCGGCGGGAGAAGGGCGAGCCGCTGATCGAGACCGGTTCCGGATCCGATCCGATCGTCCTCGCCTCGGGCAATCTCGGGCTGATCTCCTTCCCCGACGAGCCCGGCCGGCTCAGCCGGGAGCAGATCGAGGCCCGTCACCCCGCGCTGCTCAGCACCCTCGCCAACCATCCCGGCATCGGATTCCTGCTGGTCCGCAGCGAGAAGCACGGCTCCGTGGTGATCGGCGCGGGCGGGGTGGAGGCGCCGGTCGCCGAGCTGGCCGACGACGGTCCGCTCGCGGGCTTCGGCGCGGGCGCGGCCGACGCCGTACGGCGCACCGACTCCTTCCCGCATGTCGCGGACATCATGGTCAACTCGATGTACGACCCGGCCACCGGCCGGGTGCACGCCTTCGAGGAGCAGATCGGCTCGCACGGCGGACTCGGCGGGGAGCAGGCACAGCCCTTCCTGCTCTCGCCCGTGGAGCTGTCCGAGCCCGTCGAGGCGGGCGGGGAACTCGTCGGGGCCGAGCGGATCCACCGGGTGCTGCGGCACTGGCTCCGCGAGTGCACGGGCCCCGAGGTGCCCGTGGCGGAGGTCGGGCCGAGACCCGGCCGGGCCTCCTCCGGACCCCGGGGCGGCGTCGGGGCGAACGCCGAAATGCCCTGAGCCGCCGCCCCGCCGCCCCGCCGCCGCCCCGCCGCCGGTCAGGCCAGCGCGGCGAGCTGCCGGGCCAGCGTCCGCGTCGACCGGAACGTCGCCCCGAGCAGCGCCACATGCTTCCAGTGCAGGGTGCCGTCGGCGGCGACCACGAACACCGCCCGGCGCAGCCCGATCCCCGGAGCCGTGACCCCGAAGGCCCGGGCCGCCGCCCGGTCGGCGTCGGCGAGCAGCGGCATCCGCAGACCGTGCCGCCGGGCGAACGCCTCATGGCTGTCCACGTCCTGGGGGCTGATGCCCCAGACCTCGGCCCCGCAGTCGGTGAAGGTCTCCAGCCCGCTGGAGTAGGCGCAGAGCTGTTTGGTGCAGACGCTGGTGTCGTCCCCCGGGTAGAAGGCGAGAACGAGCGGCCGCCCCCGGTGCTCGCTCAGGGTGAAGTCCCGCCGTTCGAACACACCGTCGGCGAGTACGCCTCCGGGGAGGGTGAAGTCGGGGACGGGCTGTCCGGTCCCAGGTGCTGCCGGCAAGGGAACTCCCGTGGTGAGGTGGGTCGTCGAGGCGCTGCGGGCTCCCGGTCCGCCCGGGCCCCGCTCCATCATCCGCCGCGCCCTCTCCGTATCCCCTCCCGCCCCTCCGTACCCGCGCCCGCGTCTTCCGCCCGCGCGGTCCCGGTCCCGGTGCCGGTCCCGGTGCCGGTCCGTCCGTACACGTACGCCGGTCCGTACGCGTGCGCCCGGCCTCTGCGCGTACCCCGCCCCTCCGTACGTGCCGCCCCGCGGCATTACCTCCGGTGTAATCGACCGGCCCCGCCCCCTGCCGCAGTCTGGTGCCACCGGAACCCGGGCGGCGCACTCCGCCCGGGCTCCGGCCCCCGCCCGGACCCGTCGCCGATGGAGGCTGACCCGCCATGACCGCCACTCTGATCGCCGGTATCGCCCGCACCACCGATCCCCGGGCCATGCTGCGCCGCTTCCTCGCCCTCGACGCCGTCGTCACCGGCGTCAACGGAATCGCCTACCTCGCCGCCCCCGGACCGCTCGGCCGGCTGCTCGGGGTCGACGAGAGCGTCCTGCTGATCGTCGGCGCGTTCATCGCCGTGTACGGGGCCGCCGTCGGCCTGCTCGCCGCCCGGCCCCGGCCCGCCGCGCTCGCGGTGAAGGCCGTCGTCGACGTCAATCTCGTCTACGCGGTCCTCAGCCTCTTCGCCCTGGCGCTCTGGCTCGACCCGACCGTCGCGGGCGCGGTCTGGATCCCGCTCCAGGCGGCGGTCGTCGCCGGGTTCGCCCTCCTCCAGTTCGCCGCGCTGGGCGCCCGTACTAGGCCGTGAGGGACTGGAGATACGCGACGGTCGCCGGATCGGCCGGCAGGAAGGTCTCGATGGCCAGCTCGGCGACCGTCACATCCATCGGCGTGTTGAACGTCGAGACGGACGACACGAACGACAGCGTCCGCCCCCCGTGCTCGACCACCATCGGCAGCGCGAAGTAGGGGTAGTGGTCCGAGGGATCCAGGGCCGGCCCGTCGCCCCCGCTCGGCACGGGATAGGCGGCGACCTCGTGATACAGCTCCCGCAGCGCCTCGGAACGGTCCAGGGCGATCTGACGCTCCATCTGGTGCAGCAGATGGCCCCGCCACTCCGGCAGATTGCGGATGCGCGAGGCCAGCCCCTCGGGGTGCAGCGTGATCCGCATCGCGTTCAGCGGCGGCGCCAGCAGACGTTCGGGCAGCCCCTCCATCAGCATCGCGATGCCCCGGTTCGCCGCGACCACGTTGTACAGACCGTCCATGACCAGCGCCGGATAGGGCTCATAGCCCACCAGCAGCCGCTCCATCCCCTCCCGGAGCGCCTCCAGCTGCGGATCGCCGAGGGAGGTCTCCGTGTACCGGGGCGCGTAACCGGCCGCCAGCAGCAGGGAATTGCGCTCCCGTACGGGGATGTCGAGGTGCTCGGCCAGCTTCAGCACCATCTCCTCGCTCGGGCGGGAGCGGCCGGTCTCGACAAAGCTGATGTGGCGCGCCGAGGAGTCGGCGCGCAGGGCCAGCTCCAGCTGGCTCACCCGTCGCCGCTGCCGCCAGTCGCGCAGCAGGGGCCCGATGCCGGTACGGGATGCAACAGTCGTCATACCCAGACCGTAGTACGGTCCGCCCGCACCGGCCCCCGCCGCCCGCTCACTCCTGCCAGTCCCGGGCGCCGGGCAGCAGGGCCGCGAGGGCGGCGTCCACGTCGAGGGCCCGCGACTCCAGCTCGGCGGGGACGGCGGCGTACGCGTGGAGCAGGAAGCGCCGCAGCCTGCCGGTGGCGAACCGGAGCAGCGCCACCCCGTACGGCGAGCGCAGCTCCACCGTCGTGCGGGCGCGGCCGCAGGGGCGGATCAGCACATCGCCCCGGCCGGCCGGGGCGAGCAGCCCCGAGGCCAGCAGATCGCGGGCGAACACCCAGGTCACGCTGGTGCCGTGGAGGGAGGCGGCGGCGGGGAAGGTCATCCGTACCGCCAGCGGGTCGTCGGCGCTGTAGACCAGACGGACCGTCATGGGGTCGACGGGCGGGACGGCGTTGACGAGGTGGGCCGGGATCGACTGTTCGACAGTGCTTAACACGAGCCGCTCCTCTGCTGCGGGTTCAACTCCTCGTCTCTAAGACGTGTGCCGGAGCCCGGTCGGAGCACACCGGCCGCCATCAACTAGTGTGATGTGCGTCACATCACCTTGTCGTCGCGGGCCATCACGGGCCGTCACGCGGATCCGGCCCGGGCGTTCCCGCGCCGGCCGCGGCGATCTCCCGCTCCCGCGCCGTCAGCGGCGGCGCGGTCAGCGGCGCCCGGCCCGGCCCGCGCAGCGCCGCCACCACCACATCCGGGTGCAGCCAGGACGACGCGGGCTCCGACATGGTGATCACCCCGATATAGGCCCGGGCGAGCAGGGCCCGGCCCGTCGCCGCGCGGGCCAGCCGGTCGGCGTAACGATTCACCAGCGCCGAACCCGGCCCCGGCCGGTCGCCCACGGCGTCCGGATAGAGGATGTCCAGCGAGGCCGCCAGATCCCAGGCCACCCCGACCGGGCGGCCGATCGCGCGCTGCGCCCGGCGGCCGAGCCCCGGCTCGTCCAGCCGGCGGCCGCTCAGCGTCCGCCGCAGCTCCACCAGCCCCTGCGCGGCCACGCTCATGCCCTGCGCGTACACCGGGTTGTAGGTGGCCACCGAGTCGCCGACCGCGACGAAGCCGTCCGGCCACCGGGCGGCCCGCTCGAAGTACCGTCTGCGGTTCACCGTGCTGCGGGTCAGCGCCACCTCGTCCGAGAGCGGGACGGCCCCGGAGATCAGCTCGCCGACCACCGGATGGCGCACCGCCGAGCGGGCGAACCGCTCGAACCCCGCCGGATCCGCCGGGGGTTCGCCGCCCCGGGTCCCCGAGAGCGTCACCAGCCAGCGGCCGCCCTCGATCGGCACCAGCGTCGCCGTCCGGCCCGGCACCGGGGCGCCGGGATCGGACTGGACGTTGACGACGGGGAACTCCGCGCTGTCCGCCGGGGCCCGGTACAGCCGTGTCGCGTACACCAGACCCGAGTCGACCCGGCCCTCCTCGATCCCGGTGATCCCCAGCCCGCCGAGCCAGTTCACCGCCCGCGAGCCCCGGCCGGAGGCGTCCACGACGAGATCGGCGGCCAGGGTCAGCTCCCGCCCGTCCGGGCCGTCCACCCGCACCCCGGTCACCCGCCGCGCCGTCCCCTCCAGGGACCGGGCCGCCCACCCCTGCATCAGGGTGACCGCCGGCCGCCGCAGCACCTCCTCCCGCACCACCCAGTCCAGCAGATCGCGGCTGCACGCGACCATGAACTGCATCTCCGGCCAGCGCCGCAGCCAGCCCTGCGCCGAGAGCGTCACCAGCCCCGTCGGCAGCGGCACCCGGCGCGCCCCGGCCGCCAGCCAGCGCCCGGTGACGCCCGGCAGCAGCTCCTCGCAGGCACGGGCCCCGCCGGACCAGAGCAGATGCGCGTGGCGCGCCTGCGGCAGCGAGGTGCGCGGCTCGGGGCCCGCCGGCAGGGTGTCCCGTTCGACGACGGTGATCTCGTCGGCGAGACCGTCCAGGGCCGCGGCGGCGAGCGTGCCGGCCAGCCCGCCGCCGATGACCACGGCGCGGCGGAGGGGGGCGGCGGGGGAACCGGTGGGACGGGGGCGGGTCATAGGGCGGGGGTCTCCGCGTTCTGTGAGGGGACGGGGCCGGGCGCGGCGGGCGAGGGGCCTGGGCCGGGAGCCGGGGGCGGGAGGAGCGGGCCTGAGCCGGGGGCCGGGGGTGGAAGGGCCGGGCTCGTGCCGGGGGCCGCTGCGGGGAGGCCGGGGCCTGGTCCGGGGGCCGGGGGCGGGAGGCCGGGGTCCGGTCCCGTCGGCGGGAACGCCGAATCCGGCGCCGGCGGAAGGACGACCGGACCCGGTGCCGCCGCTGGGGCGATCGGACCCGGTGCCGTCGCTGGGACGACCGGGCCCGGTGCCGTCGCTGGGACGACCGGGCCGTGCGCCGTCGGCGGGCGGGCCCGGTCCGGCGCCGGGGAGACCTCGCCGCTCCCGCCCGCCGGGGCGCGGGCGCCCGGCTCCCGGCCACGGGGACCGGACCGGCCGACGGAGCCGGCGAACCGGGCCGGGTTCAGCGCCAGGGACAGCCGCACCAGCCGGTCGCGCCCCGGTGTGAGCGCGGCCGTCAGCTCGCGCGCGCCGGCCTGGACATGCTCGTCCTCCTCGGGCGGCGGACGCCCGCCGCCCCGGGCCGCCACCGCCGCCGCCACCATCGCGGCGACGCCCGCGTCGCGCGCCCGCGCGTCCGGCGCACCGCCGGCGAGAGCCGCCTCCAGGGCCCGCCGCCGGACCCGGTCGTCCAGATACGGCTGGAGCCGGAGCAGCTCGTCGTGGATCACCGTCTCCCGCACCGTCAGCCGCAGCCCCGCCGGGGCCCACCAGGGAATCCTCGGCAGCGGTGAGTGCGGGCCCGGGGCGGCGCGCAGATGGCGCGCCAGCGCGCCCAGCCGCGTGTACGTCCGCCAGCCGCGCCGGACGCCGGTCAGCCGGGGCCCCAGCAGCGGCAGCAGAAAGCCCACCGTGATGATCATCCCGCCGAGGCTCGCCGTCGGCGGGGCGATCGACGTGCTGAGCGCGTCCCAGTCCCGGCCGGTCCACCGCGCCACCACCGCCGCCAGCTTGAACAGACCGAAGAACAGATTGAGCACCAGCCCGAGGACCAGCACCAGCAGGCCGAACCGCAGCCACTGCGCCACCGCCCGCGCCCACCGCAGACACATCACGGTGGTCACCGCCGCGGAGGCGATGTGCACCACCAGATAGGTGACGATCATCTCGCGGATGTACGGGGTGTTCGCGTAGAACGTGTCGAGGTCCCGCAGCCGCTCCTCGGGCGCGTCGCCCAGCACGAAGAGGACGGGCAGCGCGGCGACGACCGCCCCGTACACCGTGATCCACCGGCGCGAGCTGCGCCGGACCCGCTCGGCCGGCCCGCCGCGCCAGTTGACGATGAGCACCAGACAGGCGCAGCTGAAGGTGCCCAGCACGCAGTACACCAGCGGGGCCGAGACATTGGGGACGCCGGTGATCCGATTGACCTCGGCGATGGTGGGCGGCGCGGCGAAGAGGAAGCAGGCGGCCCCGGTGAGCAGGAGGAACAGCACGGAGCGCACCAGCGGATCGCGGGGATCACGGCGCAGCGCGGGCAGTTTGGCGGCGAACGCGATCCCGAGCGCGATGGCGGGGATGTAGTAGTCGCTGTTGCGCATGGTCGCTCAGCCCTGGCGGTGTCCGAGGGAGTCCTGAATGCGCTGGGCGACCGGGCTGCGCGGGGCCGCGCCGGGCGACCGCTCCAGCCATCTGCGCAGATGGGCCCCCAGCTCCAGACCGAAGGTCTCCGCCTCGGCCTCCTGCGCCTGCCGGAAGTCGGTACGGGCCGCCAGATGCTGGACGGCGCTCTCCAGCTCCCCGGCGGCCTCGCCCGCGGCCCGTTCGTCCGGGCCCCCTTCCGGGCCGGTCTCCGGCGCGCCCCCGGCCATCAGCCGGGCCGCGGCCGCCGCGCCCGCGGGCCCCGAACGCGCCGCTGCCGCCGGGCCGCTGTCGTGGTGCCCGGTGTGCCCCGCCACCATGTGCCAGACCTCGTGCCCGAAGATGATCAGCTGATGGACGGGATGGGTGTTCGCCTGCACACAGATGACGTCCCGGTCCGTCATGTCCAGGTAGAGCCCGCTCGCGGTCTGCGGCGGAAAGTCCACGAAACGCAGGATCACCGGCCTGCCCCGGGCCGTGCCCAGCCGCGCGCAGAGCGCGGCGAACACCTCGTCGGGGCCGTTCGGGGCGGCCTGTTCGAGAGCTCGCGCGAGGTCGTCACGGAGCTGGCGCATGGCGCTCCTGGTGCCCACTGCACTCTCCCCGGTCGGTCGGCGGCTCAGCCTGGCACCACACCGTACAGACGGTTCGGTGCGCGGTCTCGGGGCGTCGGCGCGGTGGTGAGTTTTCCGGACAGGCTCAGGGCGTGTCAGCCATGCGCCGGTACGGGGGCGGGGTGCCCTCGGCCCGGAGAGTGCGCCGGTTGAGACTGTAATGGTCATGCCGACCCCACCCCCCGCCCCGACCCGCGCGCACCCCCGCGCCTCGGGCCGACCCACCGCACCTTTGGCGGAATCCTGACGGGTGCCCACCACCGGCGGGAACCGACCACCCCCGCACGACGTCGCAGGCCCGGGCCGGACCTGGGCTTCCGGCGGGGCGAGGACGCCGGGGCCCTCCTCCTCCGGCCGGGGTCGGGGGGCGGGCGGGGCGGCCGCGGCCCTGAGCCAGCCGTCCGCCGCCCCGCGCGGGGCGGGGCGGGACCTGGGCGGACGGACGCTCGGCCCGGCCCGGGCCCCCTCGGCCCCGGCCGTGCTCAGGCCCCCGAGAGGGTCGCCCGGCGGGCCGCCTCCTGGACCAGGGGGGAGGTGCGCAGGGCCACGGACATGCGGACGAGGTCGTCGGCGCGGGTGGAGGGCTGGACGGAGGAGCCGTCGCCGGTCGGGGAGGTCCGGCCGGGGTCGGCCTCGTGGGCGCGGCCCGCGGCGGCGATCATCGCGGCGTCGGCGAGGATCTCCGCCTCGTCGGGCGGGTGCCCCTGCGCCAGGGCGCGGGCGAGGACCTCCTCGCGCACCGCCCCGTCGAAGTACGGGCGGAGGCTGATGATCCCGTCGTGGATCGCCGCCTCCCGCCGGATGAGCCGCAGCTCCAGGGAGGCCCAGGGCCCGATCGTCACACCGGGCGCGCCGCCGCCCGCCGCGTCGTTGAGCCTGCTGGCCAGCGGGCCGAGCCGGCGGTAGCGCACGGCGGTGCGCCAGCCGATGCCGAGCCGCTGGGTCACCAGCGGCAGCACGAATCCGCCGCCGATGAGCGGCGCGGCCAGCGAGGCCAGCGGCGGGGCCGCTCGGGTGCTGAGCCAGTCCCAGTCCTCGTCCGCCCAGCGGGCCGCGACCGCGACGAGCTTGGTGCCGTCGAAGCCGAGATTGAGCAGATAGCCGATGACGATCAGGACCAGACCGGCGCGCAGCTCACCGGTCACCCGCCGGGACCAGTGCCAGCACAGGGCCGCCGTCACCACCGCGGCCATCGTGTGCGCCAGCAGATAGAGCACGATCATCTCGCGGATGAACGGGGTGTTCGCGTAATGGGTGTCGAAGTCCCGCAGCCGCTCCTCGGACGCGTCCCCGAGGACGAAGAGCGTGTTCAGCGCCACGATCACCGTCCCGTAGACGATGACGCAGAGCCGGGACGCGCGCCGGGTCCGCTCGGTGGTGCCCCCGCGCCAGATGATGATCAGTACGAGGCAGGCGCCGCTGAAGGCGGTGAGCACGCTGTAGACCACCGGGGCGGCGAGATTGGGCACGCCGCTGACCCGGTTGATCGCCGCGATGGTGGGCACCGCCGCGAGCAGGAAGACCAGACTGGCCATCAGCAGCAGCCCGCACACGGCCCCCAGCAGGATGTCGTGACGATTGCGGCACAGCGCGGGCAGCTTCAGCAGGAAGGCCGCGAAGAGCATCCCCGCCGGAATGATCATGCCCAGGTCACCCATGGCGCACCGGCCTTCAGCGGGCCCGGGAGGAACGGGGCGCGGCGAGCGCGCCCCGGCGTCCCAGGGAGGTCTGGATCCGGTCGGCGACCCCGCCCGCCCCAAGCGCTGCGCCGCTCTCCAGCAGCGGCCGCAGCTCGGTGCCGAGCATCAGCCCGAACAGCTCGGCCGCGCGCTCCTCCGAGCCCGCGAAGTCCGAGCGGGCGGCGGCGTCCGCGATCACCTCGCGCAGCGCCGAACCGCCCGGCGGCCCCTGGGCGGGGACCAGGGCGCGGGCGGCCGCGGCCGCCCCGTCCGCGTGCCCGCCGTGGTGCCCGGCGTGCATGTGCCAGATCTCATGGCCAGTGATCACCAGCTGATGCTGCGGCGGCACACTGTCCTCCACGACGATCAGATCGTGATCGCCCCGGTCGGCCCAGAGCCCGCTCACCGTCCCCGGCGGGAAGTGCAGAAAGACGATACGGACCTCACGCCGCCGCAGCGCGCTCAGCGCCGAGGCGAGCGCCGTGAAGACCAGCCGGGGCTCGTCGGGCACACAGAGCCGCAGACTTCTCGCCAATCGCGCGCACAGTCGGCGCATCTCCCTGCTTCTGCCGCACACAGCACCCCACCCCGTCCGACCCCGTCCCCGACGGAAGCCCACCGGAGCCCACCGTCCTGTAATCGCCCCTGGTGCCGCAGCACTTCGGGAGAGTTCCCCTGCGCAACCGTACTTCGTACATGTGTGCCCCGTGCACGACGGTCTCCCAAGTCGTCGTCCCCGGGCCACCCTCCGGACACCCTCAGGCTCCGGCACGGTAAGAGCCTGAGGGGGGTGCGTAAGCCGTGATCCGCCGTACGGGCAGGCGAACACGGCAAAACGCCCCCCACAGGCCGGGCACAGCCTCCACCGGCCGGCCCTGTCCGCACGCCCGCGCCCGCGCGGCCCGGGAGCCCCCGCCCGGTACGACCCGGCCCGCCGCCCCGGGGTGCGGCGGGCCGCCCCGCGACGCACCATGGCCGCATGGCCCCCGACGACCCGCCCGGCCAGAGCCCCCCGCTCGCCCGGCTCGCCGACGTCTCCCGGGACGTGGCCGCCGCCTCCGCGCGCTCACGGAAGACCGCCCTGCTGGCCGACCTCTTCGCCGCCACCCGCCCCGAACACGTCGCCCTCGTCATCGCCTACCTCTCCGGCCGGCTGCCGCAGGGCCGCCCCGGCATCGGCTGGAGCCTGCTCCAGGACCCGCCGCCGCCCGCCCCCGCCGCCACCCTCACCGTCGCCGACGCCGACGCCGCGATCACCGGCATCGCCCGGCTCGGCGGCCCCGGCTCCCGGACGGCACGCCGACAGCTCCTGCACACGCTGATGGCCGCCGCGACCGCCGAAGAACAGCGCTTCCTCACCCGGCTGCTGCTCGGCGAGGTACGCCAGGGAGCCCTCGACGCCATCGCCCTCGAAGCCGCCGCCCGGGCCGCGGACGCCCCCGCCGACGCGGTCCGCCGGGCGGTCATGCTCGACGGATCCCTGCCCCGCGTCGCCACCGCCCTCCTGGCCGAGGGGCCCGCCGCGCTCGACCGCTTCCGCCTCACCGTCGGCACCCCCGTGCTCCCCATGCTCGCGCACACCGCCCGAACGGTCACCGACGCCGTACACGCCCTCGGCGCGCCCTGCGCCGTCGAGGAGAAACTCGACGGCATCCGCGTCCAGGTCCACCGCGACGGCGACCGGATCCGGATCTGGACCCGCTCGCTCGACGACATCACCGACCGGCTGCCCGACATCGCCGAGGCCGTCCAGCGGCTCACCGGCGACCGCTTCATCCTCGACGGCGAGGTCATCGCGCTCGACCGCGACGGACGGCCCGTCCCCTTCCAGGAGATCGCCTCCCGGGTCGGCTCCCGCACCGACGTCGCGGCGGCCCGCGCCGCGCTCCCCCTCTCCCCGGTCTTCTTCGACGTCCTCGCCGCCGACGGGACGGAGACCCTCGACCTGCCCGCGGCCGACCGGCACACCGTCCTCGCCCGCCTCGTCCCCGAACCCCTGCGGGTCCGCCGCACCGTCGTCGCCGACCCCGCCGACCTCCCCGCGCTCGCCGCCGCCGAGGAGTTCATGGCCGCCACCCTCCGCCGGGGCCACGAAGGCGTCCTCGTCAAGGCGCTCGACGCGCCCTACGCGGCCGGCCGCCGCGGCCGCTCCTGGCTCAAGGTCAAACCCGTCCACACCCTCGACCTCGTCGTCCTCGCCGCCGAATGGGGACACGGACGGCGCACCGGACTGCTCTCCAACCTCCACCTCGGAGCGCGGAGCGACGACGGCGAGGGCTTCGTCATGCTCGGCAAGACCTTCAAGGGACTGACCGACGAGATGCTGCGCGCACAGACCGAACGGCTGCGCGCGCTCGCCGTGGACGACGACGGCCGCACCGTACGGGTCCGCCCCGAACTGGTCGTGGAGATCGCCTACGACGGACTCCAGCGCTCCACGCGCTACCCGGCCGGGATCACCCTGCGCTTCGCCCGCGTGCTGCGCCACCGCCCCGACAAGCCCGCCCACGAAGCCGACACCATCGGCCACATCCTCCACACCGCCCCCGCCACGAACCCCGACCGCCCGGCCCCGGACCGCTGACGCCGACCGCCCGGCCCCGGACCGCTGACGCCGACCGCCCGGCCCCGGACCGCTGACCCCGACCACCCGGCCCCGGACCGCTGACCCCGACCGCCCGCCCCCGGACCGTTGACCCCGCCCGTCCGCGCGGACGGGCGACGCTGAGGACCGCTTCCGGACACGGGGAGCGCGAGCCGACCGCTCGCGCCGGCGGTGCGAGAGCCCGCGGCACCACGCCCGGCGCCCGAGCCCGGGCCTCGGAGCGGCCCGCCGTTTCGTCCACGTACGGTACGAGCCTCGGCCGCCCGGCCCTCCGGAGGGCGCGTGCCGGACCCTCTCCCTCCCGGCCGGCGCGGTCGCCCTCGGCGCCGACGGGAGGCCTGCCCGTACGGGAGGCCCCGGCCCCGAAGGAGCGCGGGACGGACACCGCACCCCCTCCCCGGGCGACGCCCCCTCAGCCGCCCCGGACCACCTCGCCCGCCGCCTCCCGGGCGAAGGCCGTGAAGTCGCGCGGGGCGCGGCCCAGCACCCGGCGCACGTCGTCCGTCGTGGAGGCGTTGTGCCCGTCCATCAGCATGGCGAACAGCCGGGCGAGCCAGCTCGCGTCCGACTCCGAGAAGCCCAGCTCCGGCAGCATCCCGCGGAACTCGTCCTCGGACACCGGGACATAGCTCACCGGCCGGCCCGCGGCCGCGCCGATCTCCGCCGCCGCCTCGTCGAAGGTCAGCAGCCGCGGGCCGGTCACCTCGTAGACGCTCCCCGCGTGCCCCTCCTCGGTGAGGGCCGCCGTCACGACGTCGGCCAGGTCCTCCAGATCGATGAACGGCTCCGCCGTCGACCCCGCGGGGAAGGGGATCCGCCCCTGGGCCACCCCCTCCGCGAGCGCCCCCTCGGAGAAGTTCTGCGCGAAGAACGCGGCCCGAACGACCGTCAGATCCACCCCCGCGTCCCGCAGCGCGCTCTCCGCCGCCTCCGCCTCCGGCTCCCCGCGCCCCGACAGCAGCACCAGCCGCCGCACCCCGGCGTCCGCCGCCGCCCGGCCGAAGGCGCGCATCGCCTCCACGGCCCCCGGATACGCCAGATCCGGGTAGTACGCCACATAGGCCGCGTCCGCCCCGCTCAGCGCCGGAGCCCAGGTGGCCGGGGACTCCCAGTCGAAGACCGTCCCGCCCGGGCCCTCGCCCCGGCGCGAACCCGCCCGCACCGTCGCGCCCCGCTCCAGGAGCCGCCGCGCCACCCGCCGGCCCGTCTTGCCCGTCGCCGCCGTCACCAACACCGTGTCCCGCTCCGTGTTCTCTGTCATGCCCCCAGACTCACCCACCCGCCGTGGACGATCCATGCTCCACAGGCTCATCCGCATACGCGTTCGTCTACGCTGGCCCCATGGACGCTCTCGCAGGACTCCTCGACGGACCACGCGCCCGCGACGCCTTCCTGCTGCGGATGGTGATGGAGCCGCCCTGGTCGGTACGGGTCGAGGACCGCGCCCCGCTCGCCCTGATGTGCCTCACCGCGGGCGAGGCCTGGATCGTCCCCGACACCGGCGAACCGGTCCTGATACGCCCCGGCGATGTGGCGATCGCCCGCGGCCCCGCCCCGTACACGATCGCCGACAGCCCCGGCACCGCGCCGCAGGCGCTGGCCGGACCGGGCGGCGTCTGCCGCAGCCTGCGCGGCGAACCGCTCATGGAGTCCATGAGCATGGGCGTCCGCACCTGGGGCAACGACCCCGACGGATCGGCCGACATACAGGTCGGCGCCTATCAGATGGAGGGCGAGGTCAGCGCACGGCTGCTGGACGTCCTGCCCCCGCTGATCCACCTCGCCGCCGACGACTGGAGCTGCCCGCTGCTGCCCTTCCTCGGCGACGAACTCGCCCGCGAGGAGCCCGGCCAGAGCGCCATGCTCGACCGGATGCTGGACCTCCTCCTCATCAGCGCGCTGCGCGCCTGGTTCGCCCGCCCCGAGGCGAGCGCCCCGCGCTGGTACCGCGCGCTGGGCGACCCCGTGGTGGGCCGGGCGCTGCGCCTGATGCAGGACGAGCCCGCCCACCCCTGGACCGTCGCCTCCCTCGCCGCCCGGTGCGGCGTCTCCCGGGCCCAGCTCGCCCGCCGCTTCCACGAACTCGCGGGCGAGCCGCCGATGACCCACCTCACCCGCTGGCGGCTCGACCTCGCCGCCGATCTGCTGCGCGCCTCGGACGACACCGTCGAGACGATCGCCCGCAAGGTCGGCTACAGCGGCTCGTTCGCGCTCAGCGCGGCCTTCAAACGGGTGCGCGGCATCAGCCCCCAGGAGCACCGCCTCGGCACCGTGTTGCGGAAACGGCAACCGGGTTCGCCATCTCGGCACCGACGGCCGAGCATGAGCACATGAGCCATCACCACGACGCCGGACGCCCGCAGCACCGCGGCGGCACCGGTCACACGGGGCACCACCACGACGCCGGACACCTGGACTGGGACGCCATGGGTCCCCATCTGGAGAGCAAGGCCGAGATCGAGAGCCCTCTCTACCGTCAGGCCGCCGCCTGGCTCGCCACCCTGGTCCCGGCGGACGGGGTCCGCCGGATCCTCGACGTCGGCAGCGGCCCCGGGGTGCTCACCACCCTGCTCGCCGAGGCCTTCCCGGCCGCCGAGGTGGTCGCCGTCGACGCCACCCCCCAGCTGCTGGAGCGGGCCCGGGCCCGGGCCGAGCGGGCCGGGATCGCCGACCGCTTCTCGGCCCTGCACGCCGAACTCCCCGGCGATCTGGACCGGCTCGGCCGGGCGGACCTGATCTGGGCGGGCAACGCCGTCCACCATCTGGGCGACCAGTCCGCCGCCCTCGCCGACCTCGGCGCGCTGCTGCGGCCCGGCGGTCTGCTCGCCGTGGTCGAGGGCGGGCTCCCCGCCCGCCGGCTGCCCCGCGACCTCGGCTTCGGACGGCCCGGTCTGGAGGCCCGGATGGACGCGGCCGGCGCCGAGTGGTTCACCGCGATGCGGGAGTCCCTGCCCGGCACCCGGCCCGTCGTCGAGGACTGGCGCGCGCTGCTGGCCGCCGCCGGGCTGACCCCGAGCGGCGCCCGCTCCTTCCTGCTCGACATCCCGGCCCCCGCCCCGGAGGCGGTGCGCGAGCAGCATGTCGAGTTCTTCGCCCGGGCGCGCGAGGGGATGGCGGAACAGCTCTCGGCCGAGGATCTGGCCGTACTGGACCGGCTGCTCGACCCCGGGGACCCCGAGGCGCTGAGGAACCGTACGGACACCTGTCTGCTCCTCGCCCACACGGTGCACGCCGCCCGCCGCTGACCCGTCCCGGCCGGCGCCCCGATCGCGACGGGGGCCGGCCGCCGGTCGGCCGGGGGCGGGTGCGGGCCGCCTCGCGACGGGCCGTCCGGAGGACGCGGGCGTCCGGTCAGGCCGGGTCGGCCGCGCAGGGCTCCAGCCGCCACTGCTGGGCGGGGGAGTCCGTGTCCTCCCACTGACGCACCCGCGCCCCCGGCCCCGTACCGCCGCCGTCCGCACCGCCGTCCTCGGCCTCCAGCAGCAGCCCGCTCACGAAGCTGACGACGGCGACGGTGCCCGGCGCGTCGACATGGCTCTCGATGATCCACTCCTGGGCGCCGAAGTTGTTGGCCCGCCACTGCTGGATCCGCGCGCCGTTCTCGGTGGAGGCGCCGGTGACATCGAGCCGTTTGCCGCTGGCGGCGTTGACGAAGTGGTGGAGGCCGCTGCCGCCCGGTACGGGCTCGATCAGCCACTGCTGGGCGGCCGCGCCGGTCTCGGCGGCCAGCTGGACGACGGCCCCGCTGCCCCGGGCCCCGCCGTACACCTCGAGGAGCAGCCCGCTGCCGACGTTGCGCACCAGATGCCGGCCCGGCCGGAATGCCCCGTTCAATTCCCTGTACTCCTCGTTCGGCGCTGTGACTCGTCGCCGGACGATCGTACGAGAGACGTCGAACGGGCCGTACGGAGCCCTCGCGCGGGCCGCCCGGCGCGGGGGATCGCGTACGGTCAGCGCCGCACCTGGACGACGAAGGGCGCGGAGGCGCGGCCGCCGCCGACGATCCGGAGGGTGTTGCGGCCCTGGATCCCGAGGCGGACGCGCATCCGGTAGGCCGACTCCCGGGTGAGGCTCATGGCGGCGGGGAGCGTCACCCAGCGTCTGCCCTGCCGCTGCTGGAGCGCGACCCGGGTGCCGGGCCGCAGCTCCTCGGCGGTTCCGTGGACGCGGAATCCCTGCCAGGCGCGGACGCCCGTCGCGGTGGCCCGGGCGGTGAGCGCCGGTCCGCCGCGCGGGCCCGGGGCGAGGCCCGCCGCCGTCGAGCGTCCCGCGCCGGGGGCCGGGTCCACGACGGCCATGGCCGTGCCCACGGCGCCGACCAGCAGTGCCGCGCCCGCGAGGGCGGTGGCGGTGGTCCGGGTGCCGCGCTCCATGACTGCCTCCAGCGGGTGGCCGATCTGGAGCGTCACGGTAGGCATACCGTCAGAAAATACTATGAGGCGGCGCGCGCAGGGAGCGCCGGAATACCACGCCCGGCCGTACCCGCCCGCCGTGACACGCCGCACCGCACCCCCGCACACCCGGCCCGCGCGGAGCCGGCGGCGCGAGCGCGCGCCGGCCTCAGACGACGTCGAAGACCGCCGGGTCCGGGCCCAGCCGCTTCCCCTCGTCCAGCGCCGCCAGCGCGGCCAGGTCGTCGGCGTCCAGCTCGAAGTCGAACACGTCCAGATTCTCCCGGATGCGGGAGGGCGTCACCGACTTGGGGATCACCACATGGCCGAGCTGGAGATGCCAGCGCAACACCGCCTGGGCCGGGGTCCGGCCGTGCTTGCGGGCGATCGCGATGACCGTCGGGACCTCCAGCAGCCCCCTGCCCTGGCCCAGCGGCGACCAGGCCTCGGTCACGATGCCGTGCTCGGCGTGGAAGGCCCGGGACGCGGACTGCTGCAACTGGGGGTGCAGCTCGATCTGATTCACCGCCGGCACCACCGACGTCTCGCCGATCAGCCGCTCCAGATGCTCCGGCAGGAAGTTCGACACCCCGATCGCCCCGGCCCGGCCGTCCGAGAGGATCTTCTCGAAGGCCCGGTAGGTGTCGACATACTCATCCCTCGACGGCATCGGCCAGTGGATCAGATACAGATCCACCCGGTCCAGGCCCAGCTTGCCGAGGGAGGCGTCGAAGGCGCGCAGCGTCGCGTCGTACCCCTGGGAGTCGTTCCACAGCTTGGTGGTGACGAAGAGATCCTCGCGAGGCACCCCGGAGGCGGCGATGGCACGGCCCGTGCCCGTCTCGTTCTCGTAGATCGCGGCGGTGTCGATACTGCGGTAGCCCGCCTCCAGGGCCGTGGCGACCGCCTGCGCGGCCTCGTCGTCGGGCACCTGCCACACGCCGAAGCCGAGCTGAGGCATCGCGACACCGTTGTTGAGGGTGATGGAGGGAACCTTGCTCACGGGGGGTCGGTCCTTACGTCGTCGGTTGTTCCTCCCATGGTCAACGATCAACGCCCGACGAGCATTCCCGGCCACCGCCGGCCGGGCGCGCGCCCCTCAGGGGTACAGCGCGTCGACCTCGGCCGCGTACGCCTCCTCGATCGCCCGCCGCCGCAGCTTCAGCGACGGGGTGAGCAGCCCCCGCTCCTCGCTGAAGGGGTGCGCCAGGATCCGGAACGTACGGATCGACTCCGGCCGCGACACCAGGGTGTTGGCCGCCACCACCGCGCGCCGGATCTCGGCTTCCAGCGCCGGGTCCCGCACCAGCCGCTCGGGCGGCGGCCGGGGCCGCCGCCGCATCGACAGCCAGTGGTCGACGGCCTCCTGGTCCAGGGTCACCAGCGCCGCCACGAACGGCCGGCCGTCCCCGACCACGAGGCACTGCGCCACCAGCGGATGCGATCGCACCCGCTCCTCCAGCCGTACGGGGGAGAGACTCTCGCCGCCCGAGGTCACCAGGATCTCCTTCTTCCGCCCGGTGATCGTCAGATAGCCGTCGCCGTCCAGCGACCCCAGATCCCCGGTCGCCAGCCAGCCGTCCCGCAGCACCGCCTCGGTGGCCCCCCGGTCGCCGACGTACCCCGAGAAGACGTGCCCGCCGTGCAGCCACACCTCGCCGTCCGCCGCCACATGCACCGTCGTCCCCGGAATCGGACGGCCGACCGTGCCGAACCGGGGGCGCTCCGGAGGGTTCGCCGTCGCCGCGCCCGTCGACTCGGTGAGCCCGTACCCCTCGAAGACCGTCACCCCCGCCCCCGCGAAGAAGAGCCCCAGCCGCCGGTCCAGGGCCGAGCCCCCGGACATCGCGTACCGCACCCGGCCGCCCATCGCCTCCCGCAGCTTCGTGTACACGGCCCGGTCGAAGAACTGATGGCGCATCCGCAGCCCCGCCGACGGCCCCGGGCCGAGCCCGAACGCCTGCTCCTCCCGGGCCTCGGCGTGCCGCACCGCCACCTCGACGGCCTTCTCGAACAGGACCGCCCGCCCCTCGCTCTCGGCCCGCCGCCGGGCCGCGTCGAAGATCCGCTCGAAGACGTACGGCACCGCGAGGAAGAACGTCGGCCGGAACGCCGCCAGGGCCGCCAGCAGCGCGCCCGTCCGCAGCACCGGCTGATGGCCGAACTTGACCCGGCCGCGCACCGCCGCCACCTCCACCATCCGGCCGAAGACATGCGCCAGCGGCAGGAAGAGCAGGGTCGCGGCCTCCTCGCCGGGCCGCGCGCGGAAGACCGGCGACCAGCGCCCGGCGACGGTGTCGGTCTCGAACATCAGATGGGCATGGGTGATCACACAGCCCCGGGGGCGGCCGGTGGTCCCGGAGGTGTAGATCACGGTGGCCGTGGAGTCCGGCGTCACCGCCCGCCGGTGCCGGTGCACCACCTCGTCGTCGATGTGCGCGCCGGCCGCGACCAGCTCCGCCACCGCCCCCGCGTCCAGCTGCCACAGCCGTTTCAGCAGCGGCAGCCGGTCGATCACCGAGCCGACCGTCATGACGTGGTCCTCGTGCTCGACCACACAGGCCGTCACCCCGGCGTCGTACAGCGTCCGGCGGACCTGCTCGGCGGAGGCCGTCGGATAGAGCGGCACCGACTGCGCGCCGACCGTCCAGATCGCGAAGTCGAAGAGCGTCCACTCGTACCGGGTACGGCACATCAGCGCGACCCGGTCGCCGAACCGCACCCCGTCGGCGAGCAGCCCCTTCGCCAGCGCGAGCACCTCGTCGCGGAAGTCCGCCGACGTCACGTCCCGCCAGCGGCCCGCCGCGTCGGCGCGCCCGAGGGCCACCCGGCCGGGGTCGCGCTCCGCGTGTTCGAAGACCGCGTCGGCGAGCCCGCCGACCAGCGGAGGCGCGTCCAGGGGAGGGACAGTGATCTCGCGCAAGGGCCCGCTCCTCCTGGTGCTCAACCCAGCGCCGCGACGCTATCCCACCCGTACGGCGGTCGCCGGAGCGCCGCCGGACCGCCGGGCGCGGGGCGTCGCATGAGGTCAGCGGCGGAAATCCGGTCACATACGGAAGGCCCGGACAGGGTTCTGACCGAGGAGTGAGGACGCCGGGACGCAATCTCCACCACATCGACACAAGAGGCGCACCTCCGCTTTACCGTTTGCGGGGAGTTTGGTACGTACCTTTCCGGACAAGTACGGTCACCGCCCGCCCCCGCCGTCCCCCGCCCGCCCGTACGGGACGCCGGTTCCGGCGCCGTACCGGATACGGACACCCGCCCCCGGACCCACTGTGCCCCGCGCCCCCGGACTGAGACGATCACCCGGTGACCTCGTCTGCGATACGCCCCTTCCGCGCCCGCCCCTGCACCCTCGTCGTCTGCCGGGGCTGCTGCTGCGGCAGCGCCCGCAAGCACCCCGGCACCGACCACGACGGTCAGCTGGACCGGCTCCGCGAGGCCGCCGCCGCGTCCGGGGGACGGCTGGAGATCCGTACGAGCGAGTGCCTCGGACCCTGCGCCCAGGCCAATGTGATCGTCGTCCAGCCCTCCTCCGAGGGCCGCCGCCGGGGAGCCCGCGCCACCTGGATCGGCTGGGCCCTCGACGACGACGCGCTCGACGACGTCGTCGCCTGGGCCGAGGCGGGCGGCCCCGGACTCGCCGAACCGCCCGCGTCCCTCACCCTCCAGACCATCCCGGCCCCGGCCCCCGTGAAGCGCCGCCGCTGAGCCGCGCCGGGCCCCGGCCGGCCGCGCCCGGCGTCGTGCGCGCGGGCCGGTCGGTCGGTCGGTCAGACCTCGCCGTCCAGCACCACGCGCTCCTCGCCCGCGTACACGTTCATCCCCGTACCCCGCAGAAACCCGACCAGCGTCAGGCCGTTCTCCGCCGCCAGATCGACCGCCAGCGACGACGGGGCGGACACCGCCGCGAGCATCGGCACCCCGGCCATCACCGCCTTCTGCGCCAGCTCGAACGACGCCCGGCCCGACACCAGCAGAATCGCCCGCGACAGCGGCAGCCCGCCCCCGGCCAGCGCCCGCCCCACCAGCTTGTCCACCGCGTTGTGCCGTCCCACGTCCTCCCGGACGTCGAGCAGCTCCCCGTCCTCCGAGAAGAGCGCGGCGGCGTGCAGACCGCCGGTCCGGTCGAAGACCCGCTGGGCCTCCCGCAGCCGGTCGGGGAGGGCGCTGAGCAGCGACGGAGCGACCCGCAGCCGGGGAGCGTCCGCGATCGCGAACCGCGCCGTGGTGCGCACCGCGTCCAGACTCGCCTTGCCGCACAGCCCGCACGACGACGTGGTGTACACATGGCGCTCCAGACTGATGTCCGGGACCGTCACCCCGGGCGCGAGCGTCACATTCACCACGTTGTACGTGTTCACGCCCTCGGCCGTCGCCCCGGCGCAGTACGCGATCGTCCGCACCTCGTCCGCCGCCCCGATCACCCCCTCGCTGACCAGGAAGCCGGTCGCGAGCGCGAAGTCGTCGCCCGGGGTGCGCATGGTGATCGCGAGCGGCTTCCCGTTCAGCCGGATCTCCAGCGGCTCCTCCGCCACCAGGGTGTCGGGACGGGTCGAGACCACGCCGTCCCGGATGCGGATGACGCGGCGGCGCTCGGTGAGCCGTCCCATGATGATCAGTCCCGATTCTTCGGCGCGGTGCTCCGGACCGCCCCATTCTCACCGACGGCGGGCCCCCGGAGGCCGGGGAGGGGGACCCACCGGTACCGTCACTCTTCGGGAAGCTCCAAATTCACGGGGCCCATCCTGTGGGATCACCTGCCGCCGTACCGGTTGGTAGCAGCGAAGACTGGGGCATTCCACTGCCCGCACGGAGGGGACCCGCCATGACAGGTTCACGCATCACCGCCCTCGGGCACTACCAACCGGCCGCCGTGCTCACCAATGAGCACCTCGCCGCCCTGGTCGACACCAGCGACGAGTGGATCCGCAGCCGCGTGGGCATCGAGACCCGCCACACCGCCGCGGACGACGAGCCCGTCGACGAACTGGCCGCGCACGCCGGCGCCAAGGCGCTCGCCTCCGCCGGGCTCAGCCCCCAGGACATCGGCATGGTCCTGGTCGCCACCTCCACCGCCATCGACCGCTCCCCGAACACGGCCGCCCGCGTCGCCGCCCGGCTGGGCATGGAGTCCCCGGCGGTCATGGACGTCAACGTGGTCTGCGCCGGCTTCACCCACGCCCTCGCCACGGCCGACCACACCGTACGGGCCGGGGCCGCCGAGCGGGTCCTCGTGATCGGCGCGGACAAGATGACCGCCGTCACCGACTGGACCGACCGCACCACCTGCGTCCTGGTCGGCGACGGCGCGGGCGCCGCGGTCGTCGAGGCCGTCCCGGAGGGCGAGGAGCCCGGCATCGGGCCCGTGCTCTGGGGCTCGGTCCCCTCGATGGGCCACGCGGTACGGATCGAGGGCACCCCGCCCCGGTTCGCCCAGGAGGGCCAGTCCGTCTACCGCTGGGCCACCACCCAGCTGCCCCCCATCGCCCGCAAGGTCTGCGAGCGCGGCGGCGTCCGCCCCGAGGACCTCGCGGCCGTCGTCCTGCACCAGGCCAATCTGCGGATCATCGAGCCGGTCGCGCACAAGATCGGCGCGGTCAACGCGGTCATCGCCCGCGACGTCGTCGAGTCCGGCAACACCTCGGCCGCCTCCATCCCGATGGCGCTCGCCAAACTCGCCGAGCGCGGGGAGATCTCCTCGGGCGATCCGGTGCTGCTCTTCGGCTTCGGCGGCAATCTGTCCTACGCGGGCCAGATCATCCGCTGCCCCTGAGCCGCCGGCCGCCCGGCAGGCGAGGAGACCCATGACCGCTGTGACCAGCGCCGGACTGCTGCTCTTCCGCGGCCGGGACGCGGACCTCGAAGTCCTCATCGGCCATATGGGCGGACCGTTCTGGGAAGGCCGCGACGAGGGGGCCTGGTCGGTGCCGAAGGGGCAGTACACCCCGGAGGAAGAGGCGCGCGCGGCCGCCCGCCGGGAGTTCCAGGAGGAGCTGGGCCTCGCCCCGCCCGACGGCGCGTGGCTGCCGCTCGGCGAAGCCCGCCAGCGCAACGGCAAGATCGTCACCGTCTGGGCGCTCGACGGGGACCTCGACACCGACCTCGTCGTCCCCGGCCTCTTCACCATGGAGTGGCCCCCGCGCTCCGGCCGCCTCCAGGAGTTCCCCGAGATCGACCGCGCCCAGTGGTGCGGACCGGACGAGGCCCGCCGCAAGCTCGTCGCCGGCCAGCGCGTCTTCCTCGACCGCCTGATTTCCCTCCCCGAGACCCGCAGCCGCTGACCTTCCCGCGCCCCCGCTGTCCTCCCGCGCCTGCTGGCGCGTCCCCGCGCCCGCCTGCCTTTCCGCCTCCGCCCCGCCTCCGCCCCGCCCTCCGGGCCACGGCCCGACCGGTCGCCGGGTCCGTCGGAGCACCCCCCTTTGTCCTGGGTGTGGATGAAGTCGCATCGGATCTCTGCGCAAGTTCTTCCCCCTCCGGGAAAGCGCTGCTACGTTCGGTTCAAAGCCGGATCGCCGAGCCGCATCGGGTTCCCCGCGCCGAAGGCCGGGGGATGGGAGGGGCAGTTGAGACGGATGACCGCTCGACCCGCGAACGCGCACCAGGCCCGGCTGCTCCGGCTGCTGCGCGACGGAGGGCCCAACTCCCGCGCCCAGCTCGGCGATCTCGTCGACCTCTCCCGCTCCAAGCTCGCCGTCGAGGTCGACCGGCTCCTGGAGACCGGACTCGTCGTCGCCGACGGGCTCGCCGCCTCACGCGGCGGACGCCGCTCCCACAACATCCGGCTCGCCCCCGAACTGCGCTTCCTCGGCGTCGACATAGGAGCCACCTCCATCGACGTCGCGGTCACCAACGCGGAACTGGAGGTCCTCGGCCATCTCAACCACCCCATGGACGTACGCGAAGGACCCGTCGCCGTCTTCGAGCAGGCCCTGTCGATGGCGGCCAAACTCAGAGCCACCGGACTCGCCGAGGAATTCGACGGCGCGGGCATCGGAGTCCCCGGGCCCGTCCGCTTCCCCGAGGGCGTCCCCGTGGCCCCGCCGATCATGCCCGGCTGGGACGGCTTCCCCGTACGCGAGGCCCTCAGCCAGGACCTCGGCTGCCCCGTCATGGTCGACAACGACGTGAATCTGATGGCGATGGGGGAGCAGCACGCCGGAGTCGCCCGCTCCGTCGCCGACTTCCTCTGCGTCAAGATAGGCACCGGCATCGGCTGCGGCATCGTCGTCGGCGGAGAGGTCTACCGAGGCACGACGGGCAGCGCCGGCGACATCGGGCACATCCAGGTCGACCCCGGCGGGCGGCTCTGCGCCTGCGGCAACCAGGGCTGTCTGGAGGCGCACTTCAGCGGCGCGGCGCTCGCCCGCGACGCCGAGGAGGCCGCCCGCTCCGGCCGCTCCCCGGAACTCGCCGAGCGGCTCGCCGCCGCCGGCTCCCTGAACGCCGCCGACGTCGCCGCGGCGGCGGCCGCGGGCGACGCCGCCTCGCTCCGCCTCATCCGCGACGGCGGCAACCGCGTCGGCCAGGTCGTCGCCGGACTCGTCAGCTTCTTCAACCCCGGGCTGGTGGTGATCGGCGGCGGGGTGACCGGCCTCGGACACACCCTCCTCGCCAGCGTACGGACCCAGGTCTACCGCCGGTCGCTGCCATTGGCGACCGGCAATCTCCCCATCGTCCTCGGCGAGCTGGGGCAGATCGCCGGAGTCACCGGCGCGGCCCGGCTCATCAGCGACCACCTCTTCTCCCCGGCCTGAACCCTCCCGGGGCCACGACCGATCCACCGACCCACCGGCCCGACGGGGTCACGGGCCCGGCCGACCGTGCCACGGGCCCGCCGGACCCGCCGGCCTGAGCAACGACTGGCTCGACCGATCCACCGGTTCAACCGTCCCCTCCGCCTGGCGCGTCCCACGGGCTCGTCCCACCGACCGGATCGACCGGTCCCAGGGGCGCTACCGACCACCGGCTCGACCGATCCACCCGGCCCGGCACACTCCACGGGCTCGACCGATCCACCGGCCTGACCGACCCCACGGGCCCGACCGGCCCACCGGCCCCGCCCCCAGCCCATCGCCCCGGCTCCCACCGCACCGCCCCGGCTCCCACCGCATCGCCCCGGATCCCGCAGGATCCGGCCCGTCCGGCTCCGGCGTGCGCGGCCGGACCGGACAGGACCGGACCGCCGCAGGAATCCGCCCCGGCCCCCCGCCGACGTACCCCCGCCGCCCGGACCACCCGGCCGGACCGATCGCCCGGACCGACCGGCCCGGCGGCCCCAGCGAACCCTCAACCCTCCGTGCTCAACGACCCCATCCGCCGAGGGGATCTGTCATGGCACCAGCACCGCCCCTGCTCACCATGAACGGCATCACCAAAACCTTCCCCGGCGTCCGCGCCCTCGACGGCGTCGATCTCGACGTCCGCGCCGGCGAGGTCCACTGCCTCCTCGGACAGAACGGCGCGGGCAAATCCACCCTCATCAAAGTCCTCGCCGGAGCCCACCGCCCCGACAGCGGCACCATCCGCTGGCGCGGCGAGCCGGCCGCCCTCACCTCGCCCATCGCCGCCATGCGGCTCGGCATCGCCACCATCTACCAGGAACTCGACCTCGTCGAAGGACTCTCCGTCGCCGAGAACGTGCACCTCGGCCACGAACCCACCACCGCCAAATTCATCGTCCGCGCCAAGGACGCCCGCACCGCGACCGCGCGCCTCCTCGCCCGGCTCGGCCACCCCGAGATCGACCCCGGCCGGCTCGTCGGCGACCTCCCCGCCGCCCAGCGGCAGATCGTCTCCATGGCCCGCGCCCTCTCCCACGACGTACGCCTCATCGTCATGGACGAACCCACCGCCTCCCTCGACCCCGACGAGGTCGACAACCTCTTCCGCGTCGTCTCCGGCCTCACCGCCGACGGCGTCGCCGTCGTCCACATCTCCCACCGCCTCGAAGAGATCCGCCGCATCGGCGACCGCGTCACCGTCCTCAAGGACGGCCGGGCCGTCGCGGGCGGACTCCCCGCCAGAACCACCCCCACCCGGGACATCGTCGCCCTGATGACCGGACGCGACGTCACCCATGTCTTCCCCGCCCGCCCCCCGCGCCCCACCGCCCCCGAGGCCGACCCCGTACCCCCGGTCCTCAGCGTCCAAGGACTCGCCCGGCGCGGCGAATTCACCCCCGTCGACCTCGAACTCCGCCCCGGAGAGATCGTCGGACTCGCCGGACTCGTCGGCTCCGGACGCTCCGAGATCCTGGAGACGATCTACGGCGCCCGCACCCCCACCGCCGGACGCGTCCTCGTCGACGGCGCCCCGCTGCGCCCCGGCAGCGTCCGCTCCGCCGTCCGCGCCGGAATCGGACTCGCCCCCGAGGAGCGCAAGGCCCAGGGCCTCCTCCTCATGGAATCCGTCACCCGCAACGTCTCCCTCGCCTCACTGCCCCGATTCGCCCGCGCCGGCTGGGTCGACCGCGCCGCCGAACGCGCCGCCGCACAGCGCGCCACCAGAGAACTCTCCCTGCGCCCCGACCGACCCGACACCGCCGTCCGCACCCTCTCCGGAGGCAATCAGCAAAAGGCCGTGCTCGCCCGCTGGCTGCTGCGCGGCTGCCGCGTGCTCCTCCTGGACGAGCCCACCCGGGGCGTCGACGTCGGAGCGCGCGCCGAGCTGTACGCGGTGATCCGCCGGCTCGCCGGCGAAGGGCTCGCCGTCCTCCTCGTCTCCAGCGAGGTGCCCGAAGTGCTCGGCCTCGCCGACCGGGTGCTCGTCCTGCGCGAGGGAACCGTCGTGCACACCGCCGACGCCCGCGACCTCGACGAGCACCGCGTACTCGACCTCGTGATGGAAGGGAGCCCGCAGCCATGACCGAGCCCGCCTCTCCGGCGCACCGGGACGCACCCGTCGACCTCGGCAAGACCCCGCCCGCCCCGCGCGAGGACACCCGCCCCGCGCGCGCCTCGCGCCCCGACGTCCGCACCCTCTCCCTCCTCGGCGTCCTCGCCGCCCTGATCGTCGTCGGCGGCCTCACCAAACCCGACGAGTTCCTCGCCACCAGCAACCTCCAGCTCGTCCTCACCCAGGCCTCCGTCATCGGCGTCGTCACCGTCGGCATGACCTTCGTCATCACCAGCGGCGGCATCGATCTGTCGGTCGGCGCGATCGTCGCCCTGGCCTCCGTCTGGGCCACCACCGTCGCCACCCAGGAGTACGGATTCGCCGGCATCCTCTTCACCGCCGTCGCCGTCGGCGTCGGCTGCGGACTCGTGAACGGACTCCTCATCGCCTACGGAGGGATGGTGCCGTTCATCGCGACCATCGCGATGCTCGCCTCCGCCCGAGGACTCGCCCTCCAGATCACCGACGGCAAGACCCAGATCGTCACCGTCGACGCGGTCCTCGAACTCGGCGTCAAGGACGCCAACATCCTCGGCGTCCCGCCCCTCGTCCTCGTCTTCGCGGCCGTCGTCGTCATCGGCCGCCTGCTGCTGAAACGCACCACCTTCGGCCGCCGCACCCTCGCCGTCGGCGGCAACGCCGAAGCCGCCCGCCTCGCCGGCATCGACGTCCGCCGCCAGCGGCTCCAGCTCTATCTGCTCTCCGGGCTCTGCTGCGGCATCGCCGCCTTCATGCTCATCGTGCTCTCCGGCTCCGGCCAGAACACCAACGGCAATCTGTACGAGCTGGACGCCATCGCCGCCGCCATCATCGGCGGCACCCTCCTCAGCGGCGGCCGGGGCACCGTCGCCGGCTCCGTACTCGGCGTACTGATCTTCACCACGATCACCAACATCTTCGCCCTCAACAACCTGGAGAGCGCCGTCCAGCAGATCGCCAAGGGCGCGATCATCGTCGCCGCCGTCCTCGTGCAACACCGCACCCTGCGCGGCTCCGGCCAGAGCTGAACCCCGCCCGCCCCGCTCCACACCCGCCCCGCCCTGTCCCGCACAGCCCGTCCGACACCAACCGAAGGCCGGTCCCGCCATGCCACAGAGCCCCCTCCCCAGCCGCAGAAGACTCCTCCTCGGCACCGCGGCCGTCTCCGCCGGCGCCGTCCTCACCGGCTGCACCAGCAACGAACCCGCGAAGAAGGACACCGAGACCAGCCGCGCGCCCGCCGCCGACGACCGGCCCGGCAAAGCCGTCACCATCGGCTTCGCCGGACCCCAGGCCGACCACGGCTGGCTCAACGCCATCAACGACAACGCCCGCGCCCGCGCCAAGACCTACGCCGACGTCACCCTGGAGATCACCGAAGGCTCCAACGACACCGCGGCCCAGATCGGCCAGATCCAGACCCTGATCAACAAAAAGGTCGACGTCCTCGTCATCCTCCCCGCCGACGGCAAAGCCCTCACCCAGGTCGGACTCCAGGCCATGAAGGCCGGCATCCCCGTCATCAACCTCGACCGCGTCTTCGCCTCCCCCCAGGCCCACCGCTGCTGGATCGGCGGCGACAACTACGGCATGGGCCTCAACGCCGGCCGCTACATCGGCGAACGCCTCAAGGACAAGGCCGACGCCAAAGTCATCGAACTCGCCGGAGTCGACAACCTCGAACTCACCAAACAGCGCACCCAGGGCTTCGACGACGCCCTCAAGAACTACCCCAACATCACCAAAGTCGCCCGCCAGGCCGCCGACTTCACCGTCGAGTCCGGCCAGGCCAAAATGGCCCAGCTGCTCCAGGCCCAGCGCCGGTTCGACGCCCTGTGGAACCACGACGACGACCAGGGAGTCGGCGCGCTGCGCGCCATCGCCCAGGCCGGCCGCGACGACTTCCTGATGGTCGGCGGCGCCGGAGCCAGATCCGCCATGGACGCCATCAAGGCCGACGACAGCGTCCTCAAGGCCACCGTCCTCTACCCGCCGACGATGTCCGCCTCCGCCATCGACATCGCCCGCGCCGTCGCCCAGGGCAAGGGCGTGGGCGGGCTGTCCGAACTGGAGATCCCCGCCTCCATCACCCTCTACTCGGCCGTCGTCACCAAGGACAACGTCGACGAGTACCTGCCCACCGGCTTCAGCTGACCGGCGCGCCCGCCCCCGCCGCCGAGCACACCGACGAGGACGACCGGAGGAACCGTATGCAACAGAGGGACAGTGAGGCCGCACCGCCGACACTCGGCGTCGGCATGGTCGGATACGCGTTCATGGGAGCCGCCCACTCACAGGGCTGGCGCACCGTCTCCCGCGCCTTCGACCTCCCGATGCGGCCGGTCCTCGCCGCCGTCGCGGGCCGCGATCCCTCCGCCGTGCGCGCCGCGGCCGAGCGCCACGGCTGGGCCGCGGCGGAGACCGACTGGCGCGCCCTCGTCGCCCGGGACGATGTGCAGCTGGTCGACATCTGCACCCCGGGCGACCTCCACGCGGAGATCGCCGTCGCCGCCCTGGAGGCGGGCAAGCACGTCCTGTGCGAGAAACCCCTCGCCAACACCGTCGCCGAGGCCGAGGCCATGTGCGCGGCCGCCGACCGCGCCCGCGCCCGGGGCCAGATCGCCATGGTCGGCTTCAACTACCGCCGCGTGCCCGCCGTCGCCCACGCCCGGCGGCTGATCGCCGAGGGCCGCCTCGGAACGCTGCGCCATCTCCGCTTCACCTATCTCCAGGACTGGCTGGTCGACCCGGCCGCCCCGCTCACCTGGCGGCTCAGACGGGAACACGCCGGCTCCGGAGCCCTCGGCGACCTCGGCGCGCACATCGTCGACCTCGCCCAGCACCTGGCCGGAGAACCGCTCACCGGGGTCAGCGCGCTCACCCACACCTTCGTCCGGGAACGCCCCCTGCCGCCGCGGAACGTCCCCGGCGCCGGAACGGGCATGGGCGCGGGGACGATGACCGCCGCCCGCGGGACCGTCACCGTCGACGACGCCGCCCTCTTCCACGGACGCCTCGCCTCCGGCGCCCTGGCCTCCTTCGAGGCCAGCCGGATGGCGTCCGGCCGAAAGAACGCCCTCCGCTTCGAGATCAACGGCGAACACGGCTCCCTCGCCTTCGATCTCGAACGGCTCAACGAACTCTCCTTCCACGACCACACCGAACCCGCCGCCAACTCCGGCTTCCGCCGCATCCTCGTCACCGAACCCGACCACCCCTACCTCCGCGGCTGGTGGCCCCCCGGCCACGCCCTCGGCTACGAGCACACCTTCACCCACCAGGCCCGCGACCTGATCGAGGCGATCGCCCACGGCGCGGAGCCCGCCCCCTCCTTCGCGGACGGGCTCCAGGTCCAGCGGGTACTGGCCGCCGTCGAGGAGAGCGCCGAGAAGAACGCCGTCCACACCGCCGTACCGCCCATGCCCTGACCCGCACCGGAAACCACCGCGCAGGAACGAGAGAGGGAGGCGAGGCGCCATGCCACGTCCGTTCACACTCTTCACCGGCCAGTGGGCCGATCTGCCCCTGGAGGAGGTGTGCCGCCTCGCCCGCGACTTCGGCTACGACGGACTCGAACTCGCCTGCTGGGGCGACCACTTCGAAGTCGACCGGGCGCTCGCCGACCCCGGCTACCTCCCCGGCCGGCACGCCCTCCTGGAGAAGTACGGCCTGCGCTGCTGGGCCGTCTCCAACCACCTCGTCGGCCAGGCCGTCTGCGACGACCCCATCGACGAACGCCACCGCGCCATCCTCCCCGCCAGAATCTGGGGCGACGGCACACCCGAAGGCGTCCGCACCCGCGCCGCCGCCGAAATCCAGGACACCGCCCGCGCCGCCGCCGCCTTCGGCGTCGACACCGTCGTCGGATTCACCGGATCCTCCATCTGGCACCTCCTCGCCCTCTTCCCGCCCGTACCCCAGACGATGATCGACCGCGGCTACGACGACTTCGCCGCACGCTGGAACCCCATCCTCGACGTCTTCGACGCCGAAGGAGTCCGCTTCGCCCACGAGGTCCACCCCAGCGAGATCGCCTACGACTACTGGACCACCCGGCGCGCCCTCGCCGCCGTCGGCGACCGCCCCGCCTTCGGCCTGAACTTCGACCCCAGCCACTTCATGTGGCAGGACCTCGACCCGGTCGGCTTCCTCTACGACTTCCGCGACCGCATCTACCACGTCGACTGCAAAGACGCCCGCCGCCGGCTCGACGGCCGCAACGGCCGGCTCGGCTCCCATCTGCCCTGGGGCGACCCCAGGCGCGGCTGGGACTTCGTCTCCGCCGGACACGGCGACGTCCCCTGGGAAGACGTATTCCGGATGCTGCGCTCCATCGGCTACCGGGGGCCGATCTCCGTGGAGTGGGAAGACCCCGGAATGGACCGGCTGACCGGCGCGCCCGAGGCGCTGGCCCACCTCCGGCAGTTCGACTTCGAGCCGCCCGCCGCCTCCTTCGACGCCGCCTTCGGCGCCGGCGACTGACCCCGCCGGGGCCCGCCGCGACCCACCGGTGCAGGCCCGACGCCCATCGACGCAGGTCCGAGGCCCCGGCGGCGCAGGTCCGAGGCCCGGCGGCCGGATCCGCCGCCGGGCCGGTCCGCCCTGCCCGGAACCGCTTTGTCCTGTGGCGGGAAAAAGATGAACTTAGGCCCCGCGCAAGGGCTATGCGACCCGGACCTACGCGTCTACCGTCCCAGATGTGTACTGCACCTAGCTGGTTCCGGTGTGACGGCGCACTCCGGTTCCACGGCACTCCCGCCCGTTCGACCGGTCCACTCCGGAGGAGACACGTGCACCCGAACCCGCACCGTAACCCCCCTGCCCGAAGGACAAGACCACGAGCGCGCAAGGCGTTCGCACTCGTCACCGGCCTCCTGCTCGCCGCCTCCACCCTCGCCATCGCCCCGTCCCCCGCCGCCGCCGAAACCGCCCCGGACCCGGCGGCCGAACAGTTCCAGCAAGTCACCCTCGCCAAGGGCGCGGCCGAGACCGGCGAACCGATATCGCTCGCCGTCCTGCCCGACCGCAGCGTCCTCCACACCTCACGCAACGGCGAACTGCGGCTCACCGACAGCGCCGGCACCACCCGGATCGCCGGCACCGTCCCCGTCTACACCCACGACGAAGAGGGCCTCCAGGGCATCGGCCTCGACCCCGGATTCAGCCAGAACCGCTTCATCTACCTCTACTACGCGCCGCCCCTCGACACCCCCCAGGGCGACGCCCCCGCCGACGGCACCGCCGCCGACTTCGCCCGCTTCGACGGAGTGAACCGGCTCTCCCGCTTCGTCCTCAAGCCCGACGGCACCCTCGACAACGCCAGCGAGAAGAAGATCCTCGACATCCCGGCGACCCGCGGCATCTGCTGTCACGTCGGCGGCGACATCGACTTCGACGCCCAGGGCAACCTCTATCTGTCGACCGGCGACGACTCCAACCCCTTCGCCTCCGACGGATACACCCCCATCGACGAACGCGCCGGCCGCAACCCCGCCTACGACGCCCGCCGCACCTCCGGCAACACCAACGACCTCCGCGGAAAGCTCCTCCGCATCAAGGTCCACCCCGACGGCTCCTACACCGTCCCCGCCGGAAACCTCTTCGCCCCCGGCACCGCCAGAACCCGGCCCGAGATCTACGCCATGGGCTTCCGCAACCCCTTCCGGTTCAGCGTCGACCAGAAGACCGGCCACGTCTACCTCGGCGACTACGGCCCCGACGCCTCCGCCGCCGACCCCGCCCGCGGCCCCTCCGGCAAAGTCGGCTTCGTCCGCGTCACCGGCCCCGGCAACTTCGGCTGGCCCCTCTGCAACGTCGCCGGCGAGCCCTACGTCGACTACGACTTCGCCACCAAGACCCCAGGCGCCCCCTTCAACTGCGCCGCCCCCAGAAACGACTCCCCCCACAACACCGGCCTCACCGAACTGCCCCCCGCGCAGAAAGCGTGGATCCCCTACGACGGCGGCTCCGTACCCGCCTTCGGCACCGGATCCGAATCACCCATGGGCGGCCCCGTCTACCGCTACGACCCGGCCAACCCCTCCCCGGTGAAATTCCCCGAGGCCTACGACGGCGACTACTTCGCCGGAGAGTTCGGCCGCCGCTGGATCAAACGCATCGAACAGGGCCCCGACGGAGCCGTCACCACCATCAACCCCTTCCCCTGGACCGGCACCCAGGTCATGGACATGGCCTTCGGACCCGACGGCGCGCTCTACGTACTCGACTACGGCACCGCCTGGTTCGGCGGCGACCACAACTCCGCCCTCTACCGCATCGAGAACGCCACCGGAGGACGCTCACCCGTCGCCGAGGCCGCCGCCGACCGCACCTCCGGCAAAGCCCCGCTGCGCGTCGCCCTCTCCTCCGCCGGCACCACCGACGCCGACGGCGACCCCCTCACCCACCACTGGGACTTCGGCGACGGCACCACCTCCACCGAGGCCAACCCCACCCACGTCTACCGCGCCAACGGCACCTACACCGCCACCCACACCGCCAAGGACCCCAGCGGCCGCACCGGCTCCGCCGGCGTCCGCGTCGTCGTCGGCAACACCGCGCCCAAAGTCACCCTCCAACTCCCCGACGACGGAACCCTCTTCAGCTTCGGCGACGAGATCACCTTCAAGGTGAAGGCCACCGACGCCGAGGACGGACCCGTCGACTGCGCCAGAGTCAAAGTCAGCTACATCCTCGGCCACGACAGCCACGGCCACCCCATCACCTCCGCCAACGGCTGCACCGGCACCATCAAAACCTCCTCCGACGGCGGACACGACCCCAACGCCAACATCTTCGGAGTCCTCGACGCCGAATACACCGACTTCGGAGGCGGCGGCCAAGCACCCCTCACCACCCACGACCAGATCCAGCTCCAGCCCCGCCACCGCCAGGCCGAACACTTCACCGGCTCCGCCGGCGTCCGCACGTACAACAAAGCCACCGCCAACGGCGGCAAGACCGTCGGCGACATCCACAACGCGGACTGGATCTCCTTCAAGCCCTACAACCTCGCCGGAGCCACCAAACTCACCGCGCGCATCGCCTCCAACGGCGCCGGCGGCTTCCTCGAAGTCCGCACCGGATCCGCCGACGGCAAGCTCCTCGGAGCCAGCGTCGTCCCCGTCACCGGAGGCTGGGAGACCTTCCAGGACATCGACATCGCCCTGAGATCCGTCCCCAGAAACACCACCGAACTCTTCCTCGTCTTCAAGGGCGGCAGCGGAGCCCTCTACGACCTCGACGACTTCACCTTCTCCAACAGCCCGGCCGACCGGACCGCCAAACGCGTCCTCGTCTTCTCCAAGACCGCCGGCTACCGCCACGAATCCATCCCCACCGGCGTCGCCGCCCTCAAGGAACTCGGCAGAAGCAGCAACATCACCGTCGACTCCACCGAGACCGCCGCCCAGTTCACCACCAGCAACCTCGCCCGCTACGACGCCGTCGTCTTCCTCTCCACCACCGGCAACGTCCTCAACGCCGCCCAGCAGACCGCCTTCGAGAACTACATCGCCACCGGCGGCGCCTACCTCGGCGTCCACGCCGCCGCCGACACCGAGTACGACTGGCCCTTCTACGGCGAACTCGTCGGCGCCTACTTCAGCTCCCACCCCCGGATCCAGCCCGCCACCGTCCGCGTCGAGGACCACACCCACCCCGCCACCCAGCACCTCGGCCAGGAGTGGCAGCGCACCGACGAGTGGTACAACTACGCCGCCAACCCCAGGCCGCGCACCCGCGTCCTCGCCACCCTCGACGAAACCACCTACGACGGCGGCACCATGAACGGCGACCACCCCATCGCCTGGTGCCAGACCTACCAGGGCGGCCGCTCCTTCTACACCGGCGGCGGCCACACCAAGGACTCGTACGCCGAACCCGCCTTCCGCCAGCACCTGCTGGGCGCCCTGCGCTACGCCTCCGGACAGGTCGCCGCCGACTGCACACCGCGGACCGGCGAACGCGCCCTCTTCAACGGCAAGACCCTCAACGGCTGGAAGCAGGCCGGATCCGGCGCCTTCACCGTCGCCGACGGCGAACTGCGCGGCGAGAACGGCATGGGCCTCCTCTGGTACCAGGCCAAGGAACTCGGCTCCTACACCCTCGAACTGGACTGGAAGGTCACCGGCGACTCCAACTCCGGGATCTTCGTCGGCTTCCCCGCCTCCGACGACCCCTGGTCCGCCGTCAACCACGGCTACGAGATCCAGATCGACGCCACCGACACCCCCGACCGCACCACCGGCGCGGTCTACGGATTCAAATCGGCCGACCTCAGAGCCCGCGACCGGGCCCTGCGGCCGCCCGGACAGTGGAACACCTACGAGATCAAGGTCCGCGGTGAACGCCTCCAGGTCTTCCTGAACGGCACGAAGATCAACAGCTTCACCAACACCGACCCCGCCCGCAGCCTCGCCGACGGCCACATCGGCCTCCAGAACCACGGGCCGGACGACCGGGTCTCCTTCCGCGACATCACCATCAAGGAAGCGCGCGACTGATCCCCGCCCCGGACGACGGCGGGCGGGGAGGCGCCGTACCCCCCGCCCGCCGTCCCCCTCGTCCGTGAGCCGGCGGTGCTCCGCGTCCGGGAACCGCCCGACCCGTATCCGTGAGCCACCGGCCCCGCGCCCGCGAGAAGCAGAGCCCCGCTTCGAGATCCATCGGCCCCCACCGCGAGAAGTACGGCCCCTCTTCGAGAGCCGACAGCCCCACCACCTCTTCGAAGCCGCCAGGCAGGGAGGCAGCAGCCCGTGTCGCCGAACGAGAACCCGCCCACCGGAGTCTGGCTCGTCGGAGCCCGCGGCTCCGTCGCCACCACCGCCATCGCCGGCCGCGCCGCCGTCACCGCCGGACTGCACCCGCCCACCGGCATGATCACCGAAACCCCGCCCTTCGCCGCCGCCCGGCTGCCCGCCCTGGCCTCCCTCGTCTTCGGCGGCCACGACACCGACCCCTGCCCGCTGCCCAAACGCGCCGAGCACCTCACCGCCGCCGGCGTCCTGCCCCACGGACTCGCCGCCGCAGTCCACGCCGAACTCGCCGCCGCCGATCGCGCCGTCCGCCCCGGCGGCCCCCAGCCCGGCGACACCCGCACCGACGACGAACTCATCCGCCGCTTCGCCGCCGACATCGCCGGCTTCCGCGACCGCAACCGCCTCGCCCGGGTCGTCGTCGTCAACGTCGCCTCCACCGAGCCCGCGCCCCCGCCGGGAGCCGAGCGGCTCGCCCCCAGCTCCCTCTACGCGGCCGCCGCCCTCCGCACCGACTGCGCCTACGTCAACTTCACCCCCTCCACCGGACTCCGCGCCCCCGCCCTCGCCGACCTCGCCGCAGCGACCGGCGGACCGCCCCACGCCGGGCGCGACGGAAAGACCGGACAGACCCTGCTCCGCTCCGTCCTCGCGCCCATGTTCGTCCAGCGCGCGCTCACCGTCCGGGCCTGGTCCGGGAGCAATCTGCTGGGCGGCAACGACGGCGCGGCCCTCGCCGACCCCGCCGCGGCGGCCGCCAAGAACGCCGGCAAGGAACGCGTCCTCACCGACACCCTCGGCCACACCCCCGAGGGAGCCGTCCACATCGACGAGGTGCCCGCCCTCGGAGAGTGGAAGACCGCCTGGGACCACATCGCCTTCGACGGCTTCCTCGGCTCGCGGACGATCCTCCAGACCATCTGGCAGGGCTGCGACTCGGCCCTCGCCGCCCCGCTCGTCCTCGATCTCGCCCGGCTGGCCGCCCGCGCCCACGAGGCCGGACTCTCCGGGCCGCTGCCCCAACTCGGCTTCTACTTCAAGGACCCCGACGGCGGGCCCGCCACCCTGCACGAACAGTTCGCCGAACTCCACGCCCTCGCCCGGCGTCTGGGGGAGGCCCGATGACCACCCTCCTCGGGCGGATCGCCACACCGGCCCGCCCCCCTCGCACCGGCCCCCGCTCCCGCTCCGCCGCCCGGCGGCTCCGCGGCGCCCTCCACCGGCTGACCGGGACGGCCGCCCCCGCCCCCGCCCGCACCGCCCCCCGATCCGGACCGGGCGCCGCGCCTGGGCCCGGGCAGCCCGCGCCTGGGCCCGGACCGGTACCCGGGCCGGGACCGGGGTCCGCGACGGTGGGGGAGCCGCTGCCGGGTCCTGGGCCTGGGCCTGTGCCTGGGTCTGGGTCCGCGACGGTCCGGGGGAGCGCACCCGAGTACGCCCCTGGGAGCGCGCCCACACCCGACCGCCCCCGGCGCACCCCCACCGGACCCGCACCCCGGGACCGGCTACAAGCCTGGGCCGAACTCCTCCGTATCTCCGCGCTGACCACCGTCCCCGGCGACGCGCTCACCGGCGCCGCGACCCTCGGCCTCCGGCCCAACCGGGGCACCGCGCTCGCCCTCGGCGCCTCCCTCTGCCTCTACGAGGCCGGCATGGCCCTCAACGACTGGGCCGACCGCGCGGAAGACGCCGTCGACCGCCCCCACCGCCCCATCCCCTCCGGACGCGTCACCCCCGCCGCCGCCCTCACCGCCGCCACCCTCCTCACCGCCGCCGGACTCGCCCTCGCCTCCCGCGCGGGCCGCCCCGCGCTCGCCACCGCCACCGCCCTGACCATCACCGTCTGGTCCTACGACCTCCGCCTCAAACACACCGCCGCCGGACCCGCCGCCATGGGTGCCGCCCGCACCCTCGACCTCCTCCTCGGAGCCACCGCCGCCCGCACCCCCCACCGGAGCACCCCCGCCACCGCGCTCCCCGCCGCCCTCGCCCTCGGCGTCCACACCGCCGCCGTCACCGCCGTCTCACGCCACGAAGCACACGGCGGCTCCACCACCGCCCCCCTCGCCGCCCTCGCCACCGCGGCCGGACTCGCCGCCCTCACCACAGCCGACCCCACCCCCGGCACCGGCCCGGCGGCCACGGCCCGGCGACTCCTGCGCACCGCCCTCGCACTCCGCTACGCCCGCACCGTCGCCACCCCCTGCCTCCACGCCGCCCTCAACCCCTCCCCACACCTCACCCGACACGCCGTCGGCGCCGGAATCCGCGCCATGATCCCCCTCCAGGCCGCCCTCGCCGCCCGCCGCCCCGGCCCCGCCGCCGCCGTGACCGCCCTCGCCCTCGCCGCACTCGCCCCCCTCGCCCGCACCCTCTCCCGGAGAGTCAGCCCCACATGACCCCAGCCGCCGCCCCCGCCCCGCCCCTCCGCTACGGCTACGGCACCAACGGCCTCACCGACCTCCGCCTCGACGACGCCCTCACCCTCCTCGCCGACCTCGGCTACGACGGCGTCGGACTCACCCTCGACCACATGCACCTCGACCCCCTCGCCCCCGACCTCCCCGCCCGCACCCGCCGCACCGCCGCCCGCCTCACCCGACTGGGACTCGACGTCACCGTCGAAACCGGCGCCCGCTACATCCTCGACCCCCGGCACAAACACGGACCCTCCCTCCTCGACCCCGACCCCGCCGCCCGCGCCACCCGCACCGCCCTCCTCATCACCGCCGTACAGATCGCCGCCGAACTCGGCGCCCACGCCGTCCACTGCTTCAGCGGCGCCGCCCCCGACCGCACCGACCCCGCCACCGCCTGGAAACGGCTCACGGAATCCCTCACCCCGGCCCTCGACGCCGCAGCCACCGTCGGCATCCCCCTCGCCGTCGAACCCGAACCAGGCCACCTCCTCGCCACCCTCGACGACTTCCACCGCCTGCGCGGACTCCTCGGCGACCCCGAACCCCTCGGACTCACCCTCGACATCGGCCACTGCCAGTGCCTGGAGGACCGCACCCCCGCCGACTGCGTCCACGCCGCCGCCCCCTGGCTCCGCCACGTCCAGATCGAGGACATGCGCCGAGGCGTCCACGAACACCTGCCCCTCGGCGACGGCGAGATCGACTTCCCACCCGTACTCCACGCCCTCGCCGACATCGGCTACCAGGGCCTCACCGTCGTCGAACTGCCCCGCCACTCCCACGCCGGCCCCGAACTCGCCCGCACCTCCCTCGCCCGCCTCCGAGCCCACGAAACGGCCGCCGCATGCTGATCCCCCGCACCCGGCTCGACACCGACCTCGACCCCGCCGCCCGCGACTGGCTCGACCACGCCCTCACCGAAGCCGCCGCCCGCCGACCCGGCTGGGAGACCGCCTTCGCCACCGCCGGCCGCCACTGCGGACCGCTCAACGCCGACCCCGTACGCACCCTGCTCCTCAACCAGGCCCGCCCCGACCCGCCCACCCTCACCCGGCTCTACCGCCACGGCACCGCCGCCGAACGCCGCGCCCTCCTCCTCGCCCTCCCGCACCTGCACCACCTCACCCCGCCCGACGCCGCCCTCCCACTCGTCCACGACGCCCTGCGCACCAACGACACCCGGCTCGTCGCCGCCGCCGTCGGCCCCTACGCGGCCCGGCACCTCGACGCCCACTCCTGGCGTCACGCCGTCCTCAAATGCCTCTTCACCGGCGTCCCCCTCGACACCGTCGCCGCACTGCGACGCCGCGCGCGCGGCGACCGCGAACTCGCCCGCATGCTCGCCGACTACGCCGCCGAACGCACCGCCGCAGGCCGCACCACACCCCCCGACCTGATCCGCGCCCAGACCCTGACCGGCGAGCCGCCCGAGGAGACCTGATGCGCATCTTCGACCCGCACATCCATATGACCTCCCGCACCACGGACGACTACCGGGCCATGCACACAGCAGGCGTACGCGCCCTGGTCGAACCCTCCTTCTGGCTCGGCCAGCCCCGCACCTCGCCCGACAGCTTCTACGACTACTTCGACTCCCTCCTCGGCTGGGAACCCTTCCGCGCCGCCCAATACGGCATCGCCCACCACTGCGCCATCGCCCTCAACCCCAAAGAGGCCAACGACCCCCGCTGCCGCCCCGTCCTCGAAGAACTCCCGCGCTACCTCGTCAAGGACTCCGTCGTCGCCGTCGGCGAGATCGGCTACGACTCCATGACCCCGGCCGAGGACACCGCACTCGCCGCCCAGCTCCAGCTCGCCGCCGACCACGGCCTGCCCGCCCTCGTCCACACCCCCCACCGCGACAAACTCGCCGGACTGCGCCGCACCCTCGACGCCGTCCGCGCCTCAGCCCTCCCCCCGGAACGCGTCCTCCTCGACCACCTCAACGAAACCACCGTAGAACACGCCTCTGACAGCGGCTGCTGGCTCGGCTTCTCCATCTACCCCGACACCAAGATGGACGAGGACCGCATGGTCGCCGTCCTTCGCACCCACGGACTGGACCGGGTCCTCGTCAACTCGGCCGCCGACTGGGGAAAGAGCGACCCCACCGCCACCCGCCGCGTCGGCGACGCCATGCTCGCCGCCGGATTCACCGACGACGACGCCGACCGGGTCCTCTGGCGCAACCCCGTCGCCTTCTACGGACTCAGCGGCCGCCTCCACCTCGACACCGCCCCACCCGCACCCCTCCACGAAGGCAACTCCATCCTCCGCGGCGGGGAATGAGGACCGGACCCCATGCGCTTCCGCCACCCCGACGGAACCACCGTCCACCTCGCCTACTGCACCAACGTCCACCCCGCCGAAACCCTCGACGGCGTCCTCGCCCAACTCCGCGACCACTGCGAACCCGTCCGCAGACGCCTCGGCCGCGACCGCCTCGGCATCGGCCTCTGGCTCGCCAGAGGCGCCGCCCACGCCCTGATCACCGACCCCGCCGCCCAGCGCGGACTGCGCGCCGCCCTCGAACACCGAGGCCTCGAAGTCGTCACCCTCAACGGATTCCCCTACGACGGATTCGGCGACGACCACGTCAAATACCGCGTCTACCGGCCCGACTGGACCGACCCGGAACGCCTCGCCCACACCACCGACCTGGCCCGGCTCCTCGCCGTACTGCTGCCCGACGACGTCACCGAGGGCACCATCTCCACCCTCCCCCTCGCCTGGCGCACCCGCTTCGACCCCAGGGCCGCCGCGTCCTCCCGCGCCGCCCTCACCACCCTCGCCCAACGGCTCGACGCCCTGGAGGAGCTGACCGGGAAATCCATCAGCGTCGGCCTCGAACCCGAACCCGGCTGCGCCGTCGAGACCACCGCCGACGCCATCGGACCGCTCACCGCCATCGGCTCCCGCAGAATCGGCGTCTGCGTCGACACCTGCCATCTGGCCACCTCCTTCGAAGACCCCGCGACAGCGCTCGCCCGGCTCACCGCCGCCGGCGTCACCATCGCCAAGGCCCAGCTCTCCGCCGCCCTCCACGCGGAGGAACCCCACCTCCCCGAAGTCCGCACCGCCCTCGCCGCGTTCGCCGAACCCCGCTTCCTGCACCAGACCCGCACCCGCACCGCGGCCGGCCTGCGCGGCACCGACGACCTCGGCGAAGCCCTCACCCAGGACACGCTGCCCGACGGCGCGCCCTGGCGCGCCCACTTCCACATCCCCCTGCACGCCCCGCCCGCCCCGCCCCTCACCTCCACCCTGCCCGTCCTCCGGGACACCCTCGGCCGGCTCGTCGGACCCGCCGTGCCGCTCGTCCGCCATCTGGAGGTGGAGACCTACACCTGGCAGGCCCTCCCCGCCGGAGCCCGCCCCCGCAACCGGAACCAGCTCGCGGACGGCATCGCCGCCGAACTGACGCTCGCCCGGGACCTGCTGGCGGGCCTCGGGCTGAAGGAGCTGCCATGACCTCCTCGGGGGCCCCCTCCCCTCCCCCCTCCCCACCCGCCCCCGCCCCCCGGTCCGCCGCGCTGCTCGTCGTCGATGTCGTCGGGCTCACTCCGCGGCTGCTGGAGCACATGCCGCGGCTCGCCGCGCTCGCCGCCTCGGGGTCGAGGGCGCCGCTGGACACGGTGCTGCCCGCGGTGACCTGCGCGGCCCAGTCCACGTTTCTCACCGGCGCGCCGCCGGCCGGGCACGGCGTCGTCGGCAACGGCTGGTACTTCCGTGAGCTGGGCGAGGTGCTGCTGTGGCGGCAGCACAACGGTCTGGTCTCCGGCGACAAGGTGTGGGACGCCGCGCGCCGGGTCCGTCCCGGGTACACGGTCGCGAACGTCTGCTGGTGGTACGCGATGGGCGCGGACACCGACTTCACCGTCACGCCCCGGCCCGTGTACTACGCGGACGGCCGCAAGGAGCCCGACTGCTACACCCGGCCGCCGTCCCTGCACGACGAGCTGACGGCGGAGCTGGGCGACTTCCCGCTGTTCCACTTCTGGGGCCCCGGCGCGGACATCGTGTCCAGCCGGTGGATCGTCGGAGCGACCCGCCACCTCATGCGCACCCGTGATCCCGATCTGACCCTGTGCTACCTCCCTCATCTCGACTACGACCTTCAGCGGTACGGCCCCGACGACCCGCGCGCCCACCGGGCCGCGGCCGAGCTGGACGCGGTGATGGCGCCGCTGCTGGACGACGCCCGGGAGCAGGGCCGTACGGTCGTCGCCCTCTCCGAGTACGGCATCACTACGGTGAGCCGGTCCGTGGACGTGAACCGTGCGCTGCGGCGGGCCGGTCTGCTGGAGGTCCACACCCAGGACGGCATGGAGTATCTCGATCCGACGACGTCACGGGCCTTCGCCGTGGCCGACCATCAGATCGCGCATGTGTATGTGCGCCGTCCGGAGGATCTGGCGGCCGCCCGGGAGGCGCTGGCCGCGCTCCCCGGCGTCGAGCGGATCCTCGGCGACGAGGAGAAGAAGGCCGAGGGCCTCGGCCATCCCCGCGCGGGGGAGCTGGTCGCCGTCGCCGAGCCGGACGCCTGGTTCACGTACTACTACTGGCTCGACGACGCCCGGGCCCCGGACTTCGCCCGGCTGGTGGAGATCCACCGCAAGCCGGGCTACGACCCCGCCGAGCTGTTCCTCGATCCGCGCGATCCGTATGTGCGGCTGAGGGCGGCGGGGGCGCTGGCGCGCAAGAGGCTCGGTATGCGGTACCGGATGGCGGTGGTGCCGCTCGATCCGTCGCCGGTCCGCGGCAGCCACGGCCGGCTTCCCCCGAGCGATGACGAAGGTCCGCTCATTCTGTGCTCCGTCCCCCGTGCTGTGGGCGGCCGTGTGGCCGCCGCCGATGTGAAGGCCCTGCTGCTCGGCCTCGCCGGTCTTCACTGAACCACATCTCACCGATGACGAGGAGTTATCCACAATGAGCCGTTTCGGCAAGGACAGCGATCCCGAACTCGTCCACAGGCTGAGCAGACGCGGCATGCTCGGCGTGGCGGCGGGGACCACCGCGGCCGCGCTGCTGGGAGCCGCCGCGCCGGCCGTCTCCGCGTCCCCCGGCCGGGGCCCGGAACACGGCGGTGACCTGCACCGGGGCAGGACGGAGGAGAACGGCGGGGGCCGGGGGAGGGGCCGCCCCGTGCTGCCGCGCGGCCGTCTCGGCATACAGCTGTACTCGCTGCGCGACAAGGTGTCGACCCTCGGCTTCGCGCCGGTCTTCGCCGAGCTGGAGCGGAGCGGCTACGACGAGGTCGAGTTCGCGGGCTACCAGCAGGGTTCCGCCGGCCCCATCTCGCTCGCCCGGCTGCGGAGCCTCGCCCGCGACCACGGACTGCGGCCGATCGGCGGCCATGTGGGCTACCACTCCGCCCGGCCGGACGCGTACACCTTCGCGCAGAATCTGGAGAAGGTACTCGACGACGCCCAGGCGCTGGGCCTGCCGCACATCGGAACCGCTTCCTCCCCCTTCCGCTACGGGAGCACGGTCGACGCGTGGAAGCGGGCGGCCGAGGACTTCAACGCCTACGGCGCGGCGGCCCGCCGCCGGGGCATGAAGTTCTATCAGCACAATCACGCCGAGGAGTTCTCGTTCGCCACGGACCGGCCGCGGGTCCGCCTCTACGACGTACTGCTCGCCGAGACCGACCCTGACCTGGTGTTCCTGGAGATGGACGTCTACTGGGCCCAGGTGGCGCGGCACCGTTTCAGCCGGCGCCCGGACGGCACGCCCGCGCCCCTGGACCCGCTGGGGTACGTCCTTCGGCAGCCGGAGCGCTATCCGCTCTTCCATGTGAAGGACGGCGAGCGCGACGAGTCCGTCCGGGACGGCTATCGGATGACGGACGTCGGGGACGGCGACATCGACTACCGGCGTTTCATCTCGGCGGTGAACGCCGCCCGCGGCGACCGCCGTGATCACCACTGGCAGGCGGAGCACGACAATCCGGCCGACTCGCTCTCGTTCGCCCGCCGTTCCGGCGCCCATCTGCGCGGGCTCCGCGAGGACGACTGCTGATCCGCCCCGGGCGGGGCCGCTGCCGCCGGGCCGGTCCCGCCCGACGCTCCGTTCCACAACACGCCCCGGGTGACGGGCAGTTGCGACCACCGGTCTTCCCTGGTTGACTGAGCCGCAGCGAATATACCCCCCCGGAGTACCAGGTAGGAGTGTCAATGGGCATCGCCACGGTGACGGACCCGCGGAGCTTTCTCGAGGAGCGCTACAACCGGTACAACGAGGAGCTGCTGTTCAGTGACGAGGAGGCCGGTGCGATCATCGATCGCTACTACACCCCGGACTTCGTCATCAACAGCGGCGGCATCGCCATGGGCCGGGAGCGGTTGATCAAGCATGTCCGCCCGCTGCGGAAGCAGGCGGTCCCGGGCGGCCGGTACGAGGTGCTCGAGGCGGTGCAGGACGGCAATCGCTTCGCGTCGCGCTACATCATCCACGCCGCGCTGAAGCACCAGACGATGCGGATCGAGGTCATCGAGTTCCTCGAAATGGCCGACGACGGCCGGATCTCCCAGGCGAACTCGGCCACCCGCAATCTGCCGGACTCCGACGGCTGACGCCCGGACGCGTACCGGCGGTCCGTGCCGGAGCACGGGGCCGCACGGCCGGGGCGGCGGTCGCGGAGTGCGCCGCGCCGCGTTGCCGACGGCGCCGACGGCCCTCGCGGGGTCCCGGTGCCCGCGGGCCCGGTCGCGGCCGGGCGTCCCGGCAGGCGTCCCGGCAGGCGTCGAGACCTCGCGTCGCGCACCGCGTCGGCGCCGCGAGGTCCCCTCGGGTCCGCTCGGCCTCAGCCGGCCGCCATGTCGTTCTTCAGCGTGCGGGTGACCTGGTGGATGCGGCTGAGCCGCCGGTCCTCGGCCACCTCGGCGAAGAGATAGAACTCGACCTCTATGGCCCCGCCCGACTTCAGCGTCCCGTGGAAGGTGAACCGCGTGGCCAGGGTGGTGCCGCTGAGCAGCGCCTCCTGCACGTCGTAGTGCATCTTCTCGAACGTCTGGCGCGCGGCCGGAATGTGGTCCACCAGCTGCTGCCGGGTCATCTCGGCGCCGTCGGCGATCTGGGTGAAGTCCGGCGTGTAGTAGCGGTCGACGTCCTGCCCCGGATTCTCGCTCCCGAAGACGACCTCCTTTCCGTAGGAATTGAAGAAGTTGCTGACGAACGCCTCGGGAGTCGTTCCGAGATCGACGCTCATGCCGGTCCTCTCGCTCATGATCGATGGATACCCTCCCCAGGTATACACCCCAAGTACCGCACCGGCAAAGGATGTTGGGACCGGTGTGGCGCAAAGCGACAGGCGCGCGCCGTACGCCACCGGGCGCGCGCCGCGGCCTCGTGCGCCGCCCCGTCGCGCGGTCGAGGCGGATTCCGCAGCTGGGGTGAGGTGCCGCCGCCGGACATCTGTCCGTGATCGCGGCCATGGACGGGCCAGTACGCCGCTCGGCCGCCGAAACCCCTGGCCGAAAACGCGGCCCCGAGCGCCGCGTGATCCGCGCAGGGAAACGATCCGCCCCGGACACCGTACGGCGAAGCCCCCGGACGCCGTACGGCGAGGCCCCCGGACGCCGTACGGCGAGGCCCCGGGTCGGCGCCGCACCACAGCCCGCCCCGGCGGAACCGCACGTACCGCCTCGCCGCCGTCCCGCGCGCGCCACCCCGCCGCCCAACGCCTCCGGGCTCCGCCCCCGAGGCTCAGCCCCCTGCGAGCACCCCCGCCCCGCCGCACCCCCCCGCCGCACCCGCCCCGCCGCACCCGGCCGCCCGCCGCCCGCCCCGCCGTTCACGCCCCGCGCGAGCCCCCGCCCCGCGCGAGCCCGCGCCCCTCAGCCGAGCGCGACTCCCGCGGCCGGCGCCACCCCGCCCCGGTCCAGCAGCGACTGGATCCCCGCGACCGCGTCATCGCGCTCCAGCGCACGCCCCTCCTCGTACGCGGCGCGGAAACCGGACTCGCCCAGCTCCTCGGTCAGCGCTGCGACCAGCCGGGATATATCGGGGTTCCCGGCGTCGGACGCGCCGCGCAGCGCGTGGGCCGCGCCGAGGAGACGGCCCGCGAGCGGGAAGTCGTCGTAGCTGTGCAGCAGTTGCGCCACCGCGACGCCGACGATCGCCACGAGCATCATGTCGGCGGCCTCCAGCGCCCCGTCGAGCGCCTTGCGCAGTGAGCGCCGGGCCCCCGCCAGATCGCCGCGGGCCAGCGCCAGCCGTCCCGTACCCGCCCAGTACAGGGTTCCGAAGGCCGAGTCGTCGAAGGTGTCCGGCGAACAGGCCCCCCTGGCCAGGGCGTACTGGCGCGAGGACTCCGGGAAGTCGCCGTCCAGCCGGGCCAGATCGCCCAGGATGAGCCGCGCCATCCGCAGATGGCTCGCCGACGACGGGCTGCTCACCACGCTCCGCAGCTCCTCACGGGCCGCCTCCACCCGCCCGGCGTGCCGGTGCGAGACCGCGAGCCACACCCGTTGCAGATCGTCGCCGCCCAGCTCGCGGGCGGGGCCCATGGCCTCCGTCAGCGCGGCCCCGGCGTCCTCGAACTCGCTCCGGGAGATGAGGATGATCGCCAGATAGGTCAGCGAGGTGGCCAGCCCCCAGCGCTCCCCGACGATCCGGAACTCCTCCGCGCACCGCCGCAGATCGCGGCAGCCCTGGACGAGGTCCCCGTCGTTGAGGCTGAACATGGAGCGGATCAGCCACAGCATCGCCCGGGTCCAGGGATCGGGCACCTCCCGCCGCCCGTCGATCTCCCGCAGCCCCCGCTCGGAGTCGCCCCTGACCCAGGCGAGCAGCGGGGCCGTCAGCGTCGGCGCGGGATGCGCGCCCGCCGCCGAGGGGATCCGGGCCGGGCCCTCGTACGGGCGCAGTTCGGCGAGCCCGCTCCTGGCGCTGTTGGAGTCGCCGGAGAGGATGCTGTTGAGGAGATAGCCCGCCGTGGCCAGGGCGCGCGCGGCGGGGTCGGTGTCGCCGGGCAGGCGCAGCGCGGTCCGCAGCAGCCGGACGGCCTGGGTGTGTTCGCCGCGCTGGGTCCAGAAGTACCAGAGCGCCGCGCCGAGCCGTACGGCGGTGTCCGCGTCCCGGGTCTCGCAGGCGAAGTGGAACGCGGCCAGGAGGTTTTCCCGGTCGGCCGTGAGCACATGGGTCCAGCCGATCTGGGTGAGGCCGTCGCGCAGATGCGGTTCGGCGCTCTCGGCGAGGGCCAGGAAGCAGCGGGCGTGGGCGCGCCGGGCGCTGTCGACGCCGCCGCGCGCGGCCAGCCGCTCCAGTCCGTAGGCGCGGAGCGTCTCCAGCATGCGGAAGCGGATCTCGGTGCCGTCGACGACCTGGAGGACGGACTTCTCGACGAGCGAGGTGAGGGTGTCCAGGGTGTGGGCGCCGGCGGAGGCGACGCGCTCGGCGGCGTCGAGGGTGATCGTGGCGGGGAAGACCGAGAGCCGTTCGGCGAGGGAGCGTTCTTCCTCGTGGAGCAGGTCCCAGCCCCAGGCCACGACGGCGCGCAGGGTGCGGTGTTCGGGCCGGGCGGTGCGGCTGCCGCCGGTGAGGACCTGGAACCGGTCGTCGAGCCGTTCGGCGAGCTGCGCCGCGGAGAGGGTGCGCATCCGGGCGGCCGCCAGCTCGATGGCGAGCGGCAGTCCGTCGAGCCGCCGGCAGATGTCGGAGACCGCGGAGGCGTTCTCGGCGGTGACGCCGAATCCGGGGCGGACGCTCGCCGCCCGGTCGGCGAACAGACGTACGGCGGGACAGGCCGCCACCGTCTCGGCGGGGGAGAGCGGCCGGGGCAGCCCGAGCGGGGTGACGGGGAAGAGCGCCTCGCCGAGGATGCCGAGGGGCTCCCGGCTGGTGGCGAGGATCCTCAGCTGCGGGCAGCGGCCGAGGAGTTCGTCGGCGAGACGGGCGGCGGCCTCGACGACGTGTTCGCAGTTGTCCAGGACGATCAGGGTCGCGGCGGCGGCGAGCACTTCGGTGAGCTGTTCGACGACGTCTCCGGGGCCGCCGGTGCCGTCGGAGAGGCGTACGCCCCGGGAGCCGAGCGCGGCGAGCACGGTGGGGGCGACGTCCTGCGGGTCGGTCACCGAGGCCAGTTCGACCAGCCAGACGCCGCCGGGCGCGGCGCTGTCGGCGAGGTCGCGGGCGACGGCGGTCGCCAGCCGGGTCTTGCCCGTGCCGCCGGTGCCGACGAGCGTCACCAGACGGCTGTCGGCGAGCTGTTCGCCGAGCCGGGCGCGTTCCTGTTCGCGGCCGACGAAGCTGGTCAGCTCGGAGCGGAGGTTGTCGCGGCGGCGGCCGCGGGGCAGCCGGGCGGCGTCCTGCTGGGCCCGCAGCACCGCGAGATGCGTCTCCTGGAGATCGCGTGAGGGATCGCTGCCGAGCTGGTCGGCCAGCCACGACCGGAACTGCTCGTAGGCGCCGAGCGCCTCCGCCGATCTGCCGTCCGCGTGGAGCGCGCGGACCAGCAGGGACCGCAGCCGCTCCCGGTGCGGATGGAGCGATACGAGGGCCTCCAGCTCGGCGACGAGCCGGGGGAGTTCGGCGCCGAGCGCCAGCTCGGCGGCGGCCCGGTCCTCGGCCGAGGTCAGCCTCAGCTCTTCGAGCCGGGCGACGGCGCCGGTCACGAACGCGGACTCCGACATGTCCGCGAGCGGCTCGCCGCGCCAGAGCGTGAGGGCCTCTCCCAGCAGCCGGGACGCGTCCTGCGGGCGTCCTTCGCGCAGTGCGCGGCCGCCCCGGCGGGCGAGGGTCTCGAAGCGCAGCGCGTCCACGGCGTCGGGCGGGATGTCCAGGCAGTAGCCGCCGTTGGCGGAGCGCAGCGGCGTGTCGTCGGGCAGCGCCCGGCGCAGCCGGCTGACGAGCGCCTGCACCGCGTGGCCCCGGTTGACCGGGGCCTCCCGGGGCCACAGCGCGGCGGCCAGCGAGCCGACGGAGACGGATTTGCCCGCCTCCAGGGCCAGCCTGATCAGGAGCGTGCGGAGCCGGGCACCGCCCACGGTGACGGGCTGCCCCCCGCCCCGGACCTCCAGCGGTCCGAGGAATCCAACATCCATACCCCCATGGTGTCATCCGCGGCTCCCGTGTGAGCTGCGAATGAATGCCCGATGTGAGCGATCTGAGCGCCGGTTGTGAGCGGCGGTGTGCAGCCTGGGTCACGTTGGCCGTATCCGTACCGCCGACCGCGGGAGGGGGGTTCCGCCGAGTCCGCTGTTCCCCCGTGCACCTCAGTGCGGTTCGCCTCCCTCCCGCCCCGCTCGTTCCCCTTCCTCCCCCGTGAGAGTTCTGGAGAGACATGGCTGCCTTGGCGCGTTGGTGTTTCAGACATCGGATAGTGGTCCTCCTTCTGTGGTTGGGCGCGCTGTTCGGCATAGGCGTGGGCGGTTCGGCCGCCGGCAGCGCCTACTCCAGCGCGTTCGACATGCCGGGCACCGAGTCGATGCGCGCGATCGAGCGCATGGAGAAGGCGTTCCCCGAGCGCGCGGGCGACGTCGACACCGTGGTGTGGGAGGCCCGGAGCGGTTCGGTGCGGGACGACGCGGTCCGCGACCGGATGACGCGGGCCCTCGCGGACATCGCGAGACTGCCCGACGTGGGCGCGGTGCTGAGCCCGTACGACAAGGACGGCGAAGGGCACATCAGCGAGGACGGGAAGATCGCCTACGCCGAGGTCACCTTCACCAAGCAGGCGTTCGACCTGGACAAGGAGAACACCCAGAAGGTCATCGAGCGCGCCGAGGAGGCCCGTACCGACGAGCTGAAGGTCGAGCTGGGCGGTCTGGCGATCGAGAACGCCCAGCTGCCGGCCGAGGGGCTCGCGGAGCTGGTCGGCGTGCTGGCCGCGGCGATCGTGCTGCTGATCGCGTTCGGCTCCTTCTTCGGAATGCTGCTGCCCATCCTGACCGCGCTCTTCGGGGTCGGCACGGGTGTGATGGCGCTGGGCGTGCTCAGCCACGGCCTCACCCTTCCCGACGCCGCGCCGATCCTGGCCTCGCTGGTCGGCCTCGGCGTGGGCATCGACTACGCGCTGCTGGTGGTCACGCGGTACCGCAAGGGCCTCAAGGCGGGTCTGGAGCCTGACACGGCGGCCGAGCGGGCGATCAACACCTCGGGCCGCGCGGTGGTGTTCGCCGGCGGCACGGTCTGTCTGTCGCTGCTCGCGGTGTTCGCCCTCGACATGCGGTTCCTCAACGGCGTCGCGATCGCCACGATCATCATCGTGCTGCTGAGCGTGGTGTGCGCGGTCACGCTGCTGCCCGCGCTGCTGGGGCTGTTCCGGATGAAGGTCCTCAGCCGCCGTGAGCGCCGGGCGCTGGCCGAGAGCGGTCCGCAGCCCGAGGCGGGCGCCGGCGGTCTCGCGGTGCGCTGGGCGGCCCGGGTCGAGAGCCGGCCGCGGCTGGTCGCGGCCGTCGCCGTGGTGGCGATGGCGGTGGTGGCGATTCCCGCGTTCTCGCTGCGGCTGGGCACCAGCGACCAGGGGAACCAGCCCGAGACGCAGACCACGCGCCAGGCGTACGACCTGCTCGCCGACGGTTTCGGGCCCGGGTTCAACGGGCCGCTGCAGCTGGTCGCCGACGTCCCGGGCGGCGAGGGCGACGTCACGGCCCTGGACGGTCTGATCGAGCGGGTGCGGTCGATGGACTCGATCGCGGACGTGGCGCAGGTGCCGACGCCCCCCGGGGCCGAGATCCGGATCTACCAGGTGATCCCCGAGCACGCCCCGCAGGACGAGAGGACCGACGCGCTCATCACCGAGCTGCGCGACTCCGCCGTCCCGCAGGCCGAGCGCGGCACCACCCTTCAGGTCCATGTCGGGGGCAACACGGCGGTCCAGATGGACTTCGCCGAGGAGATCACCGACCGGCTGCCGCTGTTCATCGCGCTGCTCAGCGTGCTGGGCTCGCTGCTGCTGATGCTGGCCTTCCGCAGTGTCGTGGTGCCGCTGCTGGCGGTGGTGATGAATCTGCTCGCCGCGGGCGCCGCCTTCGGCATCATCGTCGCGATCTTCCAGTGGGGCTGGGGGCTCGATCTGCTGGGCCTGGGCAAGGCGGGGCCGATCACCTCGTACATCCCGGCGTTCATGCTGCCGCTGCTGTTCGGTCTGTCGATGGACTATCAGGTCTTCCTCATCAGCAGGATGCACGAGGAGTGGGTGCGCACCCGGGACAACGCGCGCGCGGTGCGCGTCGGTCTCACCGACACCAGCCGGGTCATCAACTGCGCCGCGCTGATCATGGTGTTGGTCTTCGGTTCGGCCGTCCTCAGCGCCGACCAGGCCGCCGTGATGACGGGTGTGGCGCTCGCCGGAGCGGTGGCCATCGACGCCTTCATCCTGCGGATGCTGCTGGTGCCGGCCCTGATGCATGTGATCGGCGACGCCAACTGGTGGCTGCCGGGGTGGCTGGACAAGAGCCTGCCGCGGGTGGCCGTGGAAGCGCCCGATCCGGACGGCCCCGAGCAGGCCGGCCGGCCGGAGAAGGATCTCGTCGGCGGCGCGTGAGCGGACGGCGGCCGCTTCCGGCCCGGCCTTCCACGGCCGGGGCGGGGGGCGGCCGCCGCCGTCGGCCGGGCTGTCGCGGGGAGTGCGGTCGCCGACCGCTTACGGTAACCTGTATACCCCCGATGGGTATTTGGTCGGGGATGTCCGGGACCCCGACCACAGGAGCAGCTCATGGCCTCCCCCGAGACTTCCCGCGGTGACTCGGCGCCGAGCGGATCCGGCGAAGCCCCCCAGGAGCCGGGTGTCACCGCCACCTATCTGGTCGAGGGCATGGTCTGCGCCCACTGCGCCGCCACCGTCACCAAGGCGATCACCACCCTCGACGGAGTGCGCGGCGTCGAGGTCGACGTCCAGAGCGAGCGGGTCTCCGTCAGCTCCGACCGCGCGCTCGACGACGCCGAACTGGCCCGGACCCTGGACGACATCGGGTACGAGATGGTGGGCCGCGCCTGACGCGAGGCGGCGCGGCAGCGGATTCCGGGTGGTGCGGGGGATCGTCCCCGCACCACCCTTTCTTCCGTCTACGCCGGGCCGGTCCAGGCCACCGGCAGACTCGCGGGCCTGGTGAAGGCCACGTCGTACTCCCACGGCACATCGTGCTCGGACATCGCGAGCATCAGACCCGGGAAGCGGTCGAACAGCTCCTGATAGGCCACGCGCAGGAACATACGGGTCAGCGACGCGCCGAGACAGAAGTGCGGCCCCGCGCCGAAGGTCGCCGTACCGTCCGTACGGCGGTGGATGTTGAACACCGACGGATTCGGATAGTGCGCCGGATCCCAGGTCGCCCCCAGCATCGGCGTGCTCACCCCGTCCCCCTCGCGGATGGTGACACCGTGCAGGGTGACCTCCTTCAGCGCCACCCGGGGAACGCCCAGCACCCCGTTGTGGTGGTAGCGCAGGATCTCCTCCACGGCCTTCGGCCACAGCGTCCCGTCGGCCAGGACCTCATCGAGCTGACGGCGGTGGACCAGCAGCGTCAGCACCCCCGCGCCCAGCGGCGAGACCAGCGGATCGGACCCGGTGACCAGCAGGTACGAGACCGTCCCCTGCAACTCGTCCTCGCTGATGTCGCCGTCGGCGCGGGCCTGGATGAGCGCGCCGATCGGCCCGTCGTCCCCGCCGGAGCGGCGTTTGCTCTCCACGATCTCCGCGGTGAACCCGCCGATGGCCCGGGTCGCCTCGCTCACCTCCCGCGCGGTGATCGTCAGATTGGTCTGCGCCCGGAAGAAGGAGTGGAAGGCCGACCGGTGCTCCACCGGCACCTGAAGGATGTCGCAGCTCACACGGAGCGGGAGCGGCGCGCTGTACGCGGCCACCAGATCGGCCGGATTGAGCCCCGACTCCATCGCGTCCAGCAGCCGGGCCGCGTTCCGCCGCACCAGCGGACGGAAGCGCTCCACCCCGGTCCGGGTGTAGAAGCGGCTGATCACCTGCCGCACCCGGCCGTGGTCGGGCGGATCGAGATTGAAGATGCCGCCCCGCACCGCCGTGAAGTCGTCCCCGACGAAACGCGGCGCGCCCTCGTACACCAGGTCCCGCGAGAAGACGCTGTCGGTGAGGACCCGGGTGATGTCCGTCTTGCGGGTGATCATCCAGACGATGTCGCCCGACGGGAGCCTCACCGGGCAGACCGGGCGGTGTTTGCGGGCCCACGCCAGCAGCGGGGGCGGGGTACCCAGCGGCCCGGGCGGAAAGGGGTAGCTCAGCGGAAGATCAGGCTCGGCGGTCGTGGTCACGACGCGCTCCCGGGGTTCTCGATCCGGCGCACCACGGCGTAGCCCTGGCCCGTCGACGGGCGGAAGGCGGCCGTCTCGCCCTGGATGAACGGCTCCAGAAGATCCATCCGGCGGTGGTAGACGCAGACGGACGAGGTCACGCCGAACACCTCCGGCCCCTCGACCACCAGCGGGAGTTCCGCGATGGCGTAGCCGACCGCCCGGTCGATCTGCGCCTCGGTGGGCTCCGTCCCGCCGCCCGCGTGCCGCACCGCGCCGCTCGCCGTCTCCCGGCAGGCGCGGCGCACCGCGGCGTCCTCCCGATAGGCCGTCTCGGCCCTTCGCCGGGCGGCCGCGTAGGCGGGGCGGGCGGTCAGCGCCGTCCAGGTGTGCACCCGGTGCTCCGGATCGTCGGCGCCGCGCCGCAGCAGGGCCCGCCGCACCGGATTGCGGAGCTGCTTCACGGCCCTGCGGGTACGGTGCACGGCGTCCGCGACGCCGTATCCGGCGGCGGTGAGGGTGTGCACGGCCTCGTACCCCGGTATGACGAAGTCGACCTTCTTGAAGTGCTCGCAGGCCCAGTCCACGAGCGCTTCCACGGTTCTCGGTTTGTAGTACGCGTTCCACGGCGAGAGGCCGATGAGGGCGTGCTCCGCCTCGTCCACCAGCAGCGCGCTCTCGGGTGTGCAGGGCTCGACGGTGAATCCGACCGGTATGGACATTCCTCTCCCCCTTCGCCTCAGCCGGCCACGGCTTCGAGCAGCAGAGAGTGCGGACAGTCCAGATAGTCGTCCCAGAACTCGGCCCCGAAGAGTTTCACCCCCTCCGCCGAGACGGTGGGCCGGATCCACGAGATCCCGGTGAACCCGGCCCGGCGCAGGGCCTCCTCCTGCGCCTCGCGGGACCAGTAGACGAAGTCGAGACCGAGGGTGTGCTCGCCGAACCAAGCCCGCAGCACCCCGGCCGCGCCGTCGTGCCGGGGCTCCGCGAGGGCGGGCTCCAGACCGTAGGGCCGATACCTGCCGGGTGCGACGGAGAGCCCGGGGTTCATCGTGTACGTCAGAAACCGTCCGGGCCCGCCCGCCCGCAGGGCCCGCCGCGCCGTCGCGCACATCGCCGTCAGCTCGTCCATCGTGCGGGCATAAGGCAGCATGTACACCGCAGTGACCAGGTCGAAACGATTCTCCAGCTCCGCCGGGGAATCGGCCGTCGCATCGCCCAGCAGGAAGCGGACGCCCAGCCCGTCCCGCTCCTCCCGCCGCCGCGCGTAGTCGATCATCGGCTCGGACGAGTCCAGCCCGACGGCCCGCGCCGCTCCCGCGCTCCTCAGCATCCTGGTGAAGAGCCCGCTCCCGCACCCCATGTCCAGGACCGCCAGCCCGTCCACCGCGCCGGCCGCCAGCCGGAAACTGTGCGCCTCGACATGCTCACGTAACGGCATCGCGCTCATGCTCCTTTCGTATGCCGTCACCGTCTCGTCGAACTGGCTGTCCACTGCCGATCGCGTACTGCCGCTCATACGTGTCCCTCCGGGGAAGGCGGCGCGGAACCCCTCGCGGGCGCGCCACGGACGCGGAGCACCCCCGCCGGGGATGGCGGCGGCTCCTTGACGATCTTGCGTCAGTCTCGGCGTCCTGTCTTCGCCCAGATTGCTGTCCCGCAGGAGGTACGAGGACGAACCATCCCCTCTCGCCCACCCGCCCCCACCCACGGGAACAGATCCCTCCGCCGGCCCTCCGCCGACTCTCCGCCCCGCCCCGCGCCCCGGCCGCCGCCGAGCCGGCCGCGCGGTGATCGCCCAGGGCGCCCTGTCAGGGGCATGTGCCACGTATGCGCAGGCCAGGCGCGGTGAGGGTCAAACCCCTGGTATTGTTTTCCCTGTCGCCACGGGAAACCGGGCGGTCACCTGGTCCGGGTGGCGGAATGGCAGACGCGCTAGCTTGAGGTGCTAGTGCCCTTTATCGGGCGTGGGGGTTCAAGTCCCCCCTCGGACACCAGCGATATTTCGCATGAATACGCAGGTTGGCTTTACAGAACTCCCAGTACCGGCTCGTCCGGCTGGGAGTTCTTTTGTGTGCGGGATCCTGTTCGGTGCGGGTGCGCCCGGGGGGCCCGCCGCGCCGGCCACCGGATCCCGGAGATCGCTTCGGAGGGTCTTCCGTGGGCGGTCATGACTCCTCCGCGCGCCCGGCCGGCCGTCGGGCGGTTCTCGCCCGGGCCGCCGCCGAGGAGCGGATGCCCGGACGCCTGCGCCCCCGCGTCAACGCCGAGTGCCGGTTGTTCCTGCTCGGCCGCAGCCGCGCCGACCGTGCCCGCTGGTGTTCGATGGCCGTCTGCGGCAACGGTGAGAAGGCGCGCCGTTGCTATGAGCGCACCGCTGACCCGTCCCGGGGGCCCGGTGCGAGCGGCGCCCGGCGCTCCGGCCGAAAGGGCCGCGATCCACTCGCGCGGCCTCGGCCATGAGCTGTGATCATTCACAGCTCAGGATCGACTTTCGACACAGGTCTGTTCGACGCGGGTCTAGAAGACGTCGCGCAGGGTTTTCAGGAGGCGGGCGATGTTCTCCTCGTCGCGGCGGTAGTAGGTCCACTTGCCCCGCCGGGTGGCGATCACCAGCCCTGCTTGCCGCAGCATCGTGAGGTACTGCGAGGTGGTCGACTGCCCCAGACCCGCACGTCGCTGGATGTCGGTCACGCAGACGCCGATCTCGATGTCGTCGGGCTCCTGGCCGGGGAAGCTCATCGGCTCCTTGAGCCACACCAGGATCTGGCGGCGGGCCGGATTGGACAGGGCCCGGAACACAGCCAGCAACTCCGCCTCCGAGAACACGCGACGATCTTAACGCATATACAGATTGACGATTCGCGATATGACGATCTAAGTTCGTCGCATGTCGACTTCGATGCGTGTGATGGAACTCGTCCGCTTCGGTGACGCGGAAGACGCGTTCGCCGCCCGAGAGCTGCCAAGGCCCGCTCCGGGGCCCGGCCAGGTGCTGGTGCGCGTGATGGCCACGTCCGTGAACCCCCTCGACCTGCAGACCCGGCGCGGCGACTACCGCGACCAGGTGGCGCTGCCCGCGGTGATCGGCAACGACGTGTCCGGCGTCGTGGTCGAGACCGGCCCTGGGGCGGACGACTTCCATTCGGGTGACGAGGTCTGGTACATAGCGCCGGCCTTCGACGGACCGGGCTCCTATGCCGAGTTCCATGTGGTCGACCAGGCCCTGGTCGCCCGCAAGCCCGCACGGTTGTCGCATGTCGAGGCCGCCGGTCTCGGGGTCGTGGGGGTGACGGTGTGGGAGGCGCTGGTCGAACGAGCCGGGGTGCGGGCCGGGGAACGGGTCCTGGTGCACGGCGGAGCGGGCGGAGTCGGCTCCGCCGCCATCCAGGTCGCCCGCGCGCTGGGGGCCGAGGTGGTGACCACCGCTCGGGCGAGGGACCACGCGTTCGTCTCCGGCCTTGGGGCGGACCACGCGATCGACTTCTCGACCGGAGACTACGCGCCGCGGGTCCGCGAGCTGGGCGGGGTGGACGTCGTCCTGGACACGGTGGGCGGGGACACCCTCGCCCGCAGCCCGGAGGTCCTCGCCGACCGGGGTCGCGTGGTGACCATCGTCGACACCCCCGAACCGCAGAATCTGCTCGCCGCGTGGGGCGTGAACGCGACCTACCACTTCCTCTTCGCCGGCCCCGGCCGGGCGAAGTTCGAAGCCCTCGGCCGCCTGGTCGACCAGGGCGAACTCCGGCCGGTGATCGGCACGGTGCTCCCGCTGGACGAGATCGTGCAGGCGCACACGCTGCTGGAGGGCGGCTCCACCGCCGACGGCCGCCGACGCCCTCGCGGCAAGATCGCCATCGCCGTGCACCCCCTCGACGAGCCGCCGCACCGGACGACGCCGTCGCGCTGAGCAACCGGCTGCCCATTGCCGATCCATCCGGCCTGCCGCCTTCCCTCCGCTCGGCTGTGGAGACGAGTGGGGGGTGGCACGTGCCCGAAGGGATCAGTCCAGGAGCGCGGTCGCCTCGACCTCGACGAGGACGTCCGGCTCGAAGAGGTACTCGACGCCGATGAGGGAGGCCGGGGGCAGGGGAAGCGGGAGGCCGATCTCGTCGGCGACGGCCTCCACGCCCGCCATGAAGTCGCCGATCTTCTCCGGGCTCCACCGGGTCACATAGAACGTCAGACGCAGTACGTCCGCGAACGACGCCCCCGCGCCCGACAGTCCGACGGCGGTGTTGCGCAGGGCGTGGGCGACCTGCCCGGCCAGATCGCCGGGCGCGACGGGAGTGCCGTCGGCCCGGCGGGCGACCTGGCCGCTGACGTGGACGTGCCTCGACCCGGTGCCCACGGCGACATGGTGGTACGGGGTCGGCTGCGGCATGCCTTCCGGGGTGAAGTGCTGAACGGTCATGGTCTCTCTCCCGCGAAGTAGGTATCTTTAAGCTACCTAGTGGCAGGAAGACACTTCAACGAGACCAGGTTTCGCCATGGATACCGACGACGAACTCCGCATCGACGCCCCGCACCGCGAACTGCTCGACCAGGTCCTCGACAAGTGGTCGCTCAGCGTTCTCAACGAGCTGTGCGAACGCCCCTGCCGCTTCAACGAACTGCGCCGGGCCATCCCCCGAGTCACACAGAAGTCGCTGACCGCCACGCTCCGGCGGCTCGAACGCAACGGCGTGATCGAGCGCGAGGTCGTCTCCACCCGCCCCGTGGCGGTCAGGTACCGGATCACCCCGCTCGGCAAGACCCTCCGGCGCCCCGTCGACGTGCTGCTGGCCTGGGCCGCCCAGAACATGCCCGCCATCGAGCGCGCCCGCGAAGGCTTCGACGCGCGGGAGGAGGGGGCCGGCCTCCCTGAGACGGCCCCCGACCACCCGCCGGCCCGCCGCGCTCCCGCCGCCCGGTGAAACCACGGCTCAGCCAGTGAAATCCCGCCGTGGCACGAGAGTCGAACGGGCGATCAGGCACGAGAGGATCCCTCCGGTCGGCAAGAATCCACTTTCCGCCCTCCGGCAGGCTCCGCCGAGAGCTGCGGGGCTTGCGGCGGTGGATCGGCATGCCCGTCGCGGCGTGATCGCCCGGTGCCCAGCCGTCTCCCGCCCGCGGTCCCAGGCCGGAATGCGCCGCGTCCGAGAAGCGATGCCGAGCAGGCTGCTTGCCGGGTACGGGGTGATCTGATCGGCCTCGATGCCCTCCGGCAGAGCCGTCCTCGACCCCGGGAGGGCCTTCGCAGGACTGAGCCGGACGGCATGGGGCGCTCTGAGGTATCTGCGTCCTCTGGTGATCGCGACGGCGACGTGGAGTGGGCGTGTGCCCGTGCGGGGTGTCACTTCACGGAGGTCGCGGCGCCGTTGGGGGCGCAGCGGACCGTCCACGGTTCCTCGGGACCCAGGCTGCTCTCGTGGATGCGGATGTGGACCTGCGTCGCGGGTCTGTCGCCCGGGACCTGGGCGTGGGCGGCGGTACAGACGATCTGGCTGATGACGGTGAGGTCGAGTTCGCCTGTGGCGACTTGGAGGGGGATGGAAATGTCGACGGTGCCGGTTGTCGTGGTGGCGGTGAGACGGCCGACCGCCGAGGGGATTTGAGTGGTCAGGCCGCGTTCGCGTTCGGCGGCGGTGGGGCCTTTCAGGAGCAGGTCGAGAGCCTGCTGCGGGTCAAGCGGCCGGTCCGTGGGGCGGGTGACGGCGCGGACGCCGTAGGGGTCGGCGAAGTAGATGCGGACGGAACTGTCCGTGGTGCCGGGCTGCGGGACGCCCGAGGCGGGCGCACCCGCCCGCACCGGTCCGGTGGCGCTGATCCCACAGCCGGCAGCCGCGGCGACGAGCAGGGCGGCAGCGCAGGCGCGGAAGGCGCGCCGTCCCCGGGGGGCGTGGATCATCGCTGTTCCTGGGGGGACGCGGCGAGCGGAAGGGCGAGGGTGAAGACGGCGCCGCGGCCGGGGGCGTTGCCCGCGGTCAGGACGCCGCCGTGCAGGAGAGCGTTCTCCTGGGCGATGGCCAGGCCGAGGCCGCTGCCTTCCGAGCGGGCGCGCGCCGCGTCGGCCTTGTAGAAGCGTTCGAAGACATGCGGAAGTACGTCGGCGGGGATGCCGGGGCCGTGATCGGTGACCGTGACGACCGCCTGGTCGTCCTCGACGCGGGCGGAGACGGTGACGGGGGGACTGCCGTGGCGCAGGGCGTTGCCGATGAGGTTGGCCAGGACGACATCGACACGGCGTGGGTCGGCGTGTACCGGAACCGGGGCCGGCAGGTCGGTGCCGACGCGTTCGTCGTCGGCCCAACCGCGCAGCCGCAGGGTTTTGGACACGATGGCCCGCAGGTCCAGATTCTCCGCGTCCAGCGGGGCGGCCCCGGCGTCAAAACGCGACACCTCCATCAGATCCTCCACCAGCCGGGCGATCTTGCGGGTCTCCCCGCTGATCAGCCGGACGGCGTCGGCGGTGTCGGCGGGCAGGGCGCCGCACGCGGCGTCCTCGTCGAGGACCTCCGTAACGGCGATCATGGCCGCGAGGGGAGTGCGCAGCTCATGGGCGACGTCGGCGGCGAAACGGCGCGCGCCCGCTTCCATGCGGCGCAGCTCGGCGTCGTCCTTCTGCAAGGTCGCGGCCATGGTGTTGAAGGAGCGGGTCAGATCGGCGAGTTCGTCGTGCCCCTCGGCGTCGAGACGGGTGTCGAACTTCCCCGCGGCGACGCGTTCGGCGCCGCTGCGCAGCCGTCGTACCGGGCGCAGCACGCTGCGGGCGGCGAACAGGGCCGGGATGACGGCGAGGACGAGTGAGGGAATCGCTCCGGTGCGGGCGGCGGTGACGAGAGCGTCGATATCGGCCCGGTCGTCGTCGAGCGGGAAGGAGGCGTAGACGGTGAGTCCGGAGAGCTTGCCCGCCCTGTTGGGTCGTGCCGGGTCGGGGGTGTGGGCGACGGGCATGCCGACGGTCAGCCGGGGATCGCCGTCGCCTTCGGTGCGTTCGTATGCTGCCTGGCCGTTGTCCTGGACGGCTTCGCGCAGTCCCCGGGGCACGGGCGGTGCGCCGGGGGAGGCCGAGACGGGATCGCCGCCCTGGTACGACGCGGAGGAACGCCATGCCCGGGCGCCTCCGGCCCGGTCGAGCTGGAGGGTGAGGCCGCGCAGGTCTTTACCGCTGGGGGGCATGGTCAGGTCGGGGGCGAGCGAGTCGAGCTGGGCGCGCAGGTCGGCGACGGCGGAGTTCTGGGTGCGCTCCAGGATGGCCGAGCGGGCCTGCTGGAAGGTGAGGCCCGCGGTGAGCAGGGCGCCGAAGGCCGCGGCCACGAGGAAGGCGGCGACGAGCCGTGCCCGCAGCCCCCTGGGAAGGCGGAACCGGGTGCTCACTCCACGGGTCCGAAGCGGTAGCCGAAGCCGCGCACGGTCTGCACGTACACCGGCCGGCGCGGATGGTTCTCGATCTTGGCGCGCAGCCGCATCACGCAGGCGTCGACGAGTCGGACGTCCCCGTAGAAGGCGTACTCCCAGACCTGCTCCAACAGCTGGTGCCGGCTGTAGACCTGTCCCGGGGTCGAGGTGAGGAACAGCAGCAGTTTCAGCTCGGAAGGAGCCAGGGGCAGTTCCGCGCCGTGTTTGGTCACGACCAGGGTGGTGCGGTCCACCGTGAGGTCGGCATAGTGCTCCACTCCGGTCGGGAGCACTGCCCCCCGGGCGTCCTGGGAGGGCGCCACCCGGCGCAGAACGGCCTTCATCCGGGCTTCGATGATCTCGCCGCCGGCCGGTTTGGTGATGTAGTCGTCGGCGCCCGCCTCCAGTCCGACGACCATGTCGATCTCGTCGCCGCGGGCGGAGAGGATGATGATCGGAACCTGCTTGCTCTCACGGATCCGGCGGCACACCTCCAGGCCGCTCATCCGCGGCAGCATCAGATCGAGCAGCACCAGATCGGGCCGGTAGCGCTCCAGGGCGAGGAGCCCGGTCTCGCCCCGGGCGGCGACCTCCACGTCGTGACCCCGGCGCCCGAGCGCGAGCGAGACGCCCTTCTGCACGGCGGGGTCGTCTTCTATGAGCAGGACTCGTGCCATGGGCGGTGCTCACTTCTCCATCTGCTCGGTCTGGGCGAGGGGCATTTCCGACCAGGATGTTCGAAGGGTATGACGCTTTTCCCCGTACTTCATGATGAAACGATGACAACCGGTCGTTGCCGGTCAATGCCCGGTTCTGTCGGAGGCATGAGCGATCACACACACAGCAGCCGGAGCGCCCGCACAGTCCGACGGACGGTGGTCACCACCGCCGCGGTCCTGGTTCTGGCAGGGACGGCCGCCATCACGATGACGGCGGATTCGAGCGATGAGGCGACCGGCGGCACGGCGGCGGGCCCGAGGGCGGCTGCCGCTCCCGCCCTGCCCACGCCCACCGTGGACACGGCCATCGTCCGGGAGTCCGAGGACACCGGGAAAACGGTGAACCTCACGCTCGACGACGGCCCCGACCCGCGCTGGACCCCCAAGGCACTGGAACTGCTGAAACGGCACAAGGCCAAGGCCGTCTTCTGCCTGACCGGCCCGAACGCCGCCGCCCACCCCGACCTCGTCAAGAGGATGGTCGCCGAAGGCCACCGGCTGTGCGACCACGCGGTCAGCCACGACACCGCCATGGACAAGAAGCCCGTCGCCTACCAGCAGAAGGAGATCCTCGACGCCAAGAAGATGATCGACCGGGCGTCCGGGGGAGCCCGCGTCCGGTACTACCGCGCCCCGGGCGGCGCCTTCACCCCGCCAAGCCGCCAGATCGCGGCTGCCCACGGGATGCGGAGCCTCGGCTGGAACGTCGATCCCGGCGACTTCCGCCGGCCCGGCGCCGACACGATCGTCCGTGCGGTGAAGAACCAGATCCCCCGAGGGCCGACGGTTCTCCTCCACGACGGGGGCGGGAACCGGGCCCAGACGATCGAGGCCATGGAGCGACTCCTCCCCTGGTTCACCGAGCAGGGCTACGCCTTCAGCTTCCCCCGGGCCGCATGACGCTCGCTCACGCGATCCTCGTCCCCGGCGCGGGATCGACACGGTGGGGCGTCCGGCGTCGAGCCGGATCGCCGGAGCCGTCCCCGGCGGGACCCGCCGACCCGCGCCCCTGACCGCGCCGACAGGCACCGCACGGATGCCGCGGTGACCAGGGCTCTGGCAACGTATGCCGACCTGTCTCCCGGTACGTGACGAGACGAAAACAGCCTCCCGGTCACTCCGCCCGGCCGGTTTCGCTGGAGTCATGAACAGCACGAACTCCTTCTCCCCCCGACGCGGGCACACCGTCCGCCTCGTCCTCCTCGCGGCGACGAGCGGGCTTGCCCTCACCGCCTGCGGCGGTGCCGACGACACTCCTGCCCGCGCCACCACAGCCGCGGTACCCGGCGACCAATCGTCCGCCGGCGGTGAGAAGAAGGGCACGAGGCCGGACAGACTCCTGTGGATGGGCGACTCCATCGGCGAGGCGCAGGCCCCGGCTCTCGGGGCGGCCATGACCGCCGGCGGCATCACGTTCAAATCCGTGGCCGCCGCCGGCGGTGGCGGTGTGGTCGGCGAGACAGCCGCTCCGACCTGGGAAGAACTCCCCGGAGAACTGGCCGCGTTCAAGCCGGACGTCGTCGCCTACCAGATCACCACCTTCGACTGGGGCACCCCCCAGGAGCAGCGCGCCGCCTACGAGCGCCTGACCAAGACCGTGAACGACGCGGGCGCCGAACTCGTCATCGTGTCCGTACCCCCCTTCAAGATCGACGACTTCTACAAGCCCCACGCGGCCGCGATCGACACCGCCCCGAAGTCGGCCGAGAGCGTCGCCGAGCAGCATCCGGACACCGTCCACTTCCTCGATGCCTCGACGCTGTGGGGCACCGACAGCACCGCCGCCGAGGCACAGCGCAGCGAGGACGGCATCCACTCCTGCCAGCAGGGCTCGGCCGCTTTCGCGCAGTGGTTCGGCAAGAAGCTCGACACGCTCTACCCCTTCACCCCGGCAGCGGCCGGCCAGTGGGCCACGGGGGCATGGACCGCCGACAAGGTGTACGGAAAGTTCGGCTGCTCGTAGCCGGCCGGAGAGGGCGGTCGACGCCCGTTCCCGCACCGGAAACCGACGCAGGGGTGTCGCGGTCCATGTGCGCCGCGGCACCCGGCTCACCCCGACGGAGACCCATGACCAGCCGAACACCTCCCTGCCTCCGACGCCCCCGCTCCGGGGCCACCGTCCCGCCGTCGCCCGCCGGGCGGCACATCGCACCGCTCGACGGACTGCGCGGGCTCGCCGTTCTGGGCGTGCTGTTCTTCCACGCCGGCCACTTCAGCGGCGGCTTCCTCGGTGTCGACCTGTTCTTCGTCCTGTCCGGATTCCTGATCACCGGTCTGCTGCTGAGGGAGGCACGGGCACACGACGGCCGTATCGATCTCCTCGGCTTCTGGGGACGACGGGCACGCCGGCTGCTGCCCGCCCTCGCCGTCATGATCGCGGGCACCCTGCTCCTCCTGTGGGCCCTCGGCCCGCCGTCCCTGCTCCGCCACGCGCTCGACGACACCCCCTGGGTGCTGGCGAACCTCACCAACTGGCACTTCATCGCCGACCAGGTCGGCTACTGGCAGGCCGGCGACACCCGAGTCTTCGGCCACTTGTGGAGCATCGCCGTCGAGGAGCAGTTCTACCTCCTGTGGCCGCTGGTGATCGGCCTCGCGGCCCGAGGCCGGTACGGAGACCGGCGCGTTGCGGCGGTGGCCGTGACCGGCGCGGCCCTCTCCCTGATCGTCATGATCGCTCTCACCGATCCGGTCGACACCACCCGCGTCTACGAGGGCACCGACACCCGCGCCTTCTCCCTCCTCCTCGGCGCACTGACGGCCACCGCCACCGCGTCCCGCGTCCTGGACCGCATCGGCGAACGGGCGGCCGGATGGTGGGCCCTCGTCCTGGCCTGCGGGATCGGCGTCCACTGGATCACGGCCGACGGACAGGACTCGCCCTCCCTCTTCCACGGAGGGCTCTTCCTCCACGCACTGGCCGCGGCTCTGCTGATCGCCTGCCTCGCCCGGGCCCCACGCACTCCCGTCGGACAGATCCTCGGCACCCCCGCCCTGCGCTGGTTCGGCCTGATCTCCTACAGCCTCTATCTGTGGCACTGGCCCGTCTACCTGATGCTCAGCGAGGAACGCCTCGGCATGGCCGGCTGGGGCCGTACAGCCGTCATCATCGGCGTATCCGTCGCAGCCGCCGCGGCCTCCAAGACGCTCGTCGAGGACCCCATCCGGTTCCGGGCCCGCTGGGCACAAGGCCGCAGGGGAGCAGCCGTCCTCCTCGCCGCCTTCTTCGCGCTGGCGGCCCTGTGGGCCCTCATCCCCGAGCCGCGGACCGGAGCCGGAACCGTCGACATCACGCGCCTCGCCCCCGGGGGCGGCGCCCTCCGGTCATGAGGGCCGTGCGGCCCTCGTACCCGCGTACGGGACCCGGCAGGGCGTTTAATACCATGATTCGGACGCACTGTTGATGAAGGGACCGATCACCCCATGGCGACCAGGCGCACCCCTCCCGTCGTACTCGTCCATGACGCCGACGCCGTCCACGCGGACCTCGTCGCCGCGCTGGAAGCGGCCGACCCGTCGTCGCGGCCCGGGCTCCAGGAGGCGCTGAGCGTGGTCGAACGGCACCGGGCGTCGACGGACGAGCAGCGGACGGCGCGGTGGGTGCGCCGGACCCTGCGCGACGCGGGGGCCGATCCCGAGCGGGACCACGTCCACGCCGTGAGGACGCTGCGCGAGGCCGTGCCCGGACTCGGTCTCATCGCCGCGAACGACCTCGTCAAGTCCGCCGGGCGGGACCGGCCCTGAAGGCCCCCCGGCCCGTGCCGGGGAGCCGGTGACGATCAGCGGGCGAGGGCGACGGGCAGGGTCTCGAAGCCCCGGAGGCCCAGGCCGGCGCGGCGGCGGGGCGGGCCCGCCGGGGCGAGGCGGGAGCCGGGCGCGGAGAGCAGGCCGAGAAGGACCTCCGCCTCCAGATTGGCGAGTTGGGCCCCCAGGCAGAAGTGCACACCGGCCGCGTACGACAGATGCGCGTTGTCGCCCCGGCCGACGTCGAAGCGGTCGGGGTCGGGGAACCGCGCGGGATCCCGGTTGGCCGCGCCGATCACCGTGATCACCGTCTGACCCGGCATCAGATCGACCCCCGCGAACCGCAGGGGCTCCCGCGCCACCCGGGCGTCCAGCTGGGCCGGGGCGTCGTACCGCAGCATCTCCTGCACCGCCGACGGGACGAGATCGGGCCGGCCGCGCAGCCGCTCCAGCTCGTCGGGGCGCTCCAGCAGCGCCCGCACCCCGTTCCCCAGCAGATGGGTCGTGGTCTTGATGCCCGCGCCCAGGAGCAGCAGCGCGGTGGAGGCGATCTCCTCGTCGCCCAGACCGCCGTCCCCGGAGGCGTTGGCCAGCCTGCTGAGCAGATCGTCGGTCGGGCGCGCCCTTCGTTCGGCGATCAGCTCGGTGAAGAAGCCGCACAGCGCGCGCTGCGCGCCGGCCGCCGTACGGAACACCTCGGCGTCCGTGACCGGCTCCATCAGCGCGGCCAGCGCCATCGCCAGCGGCAGTACGGCGGCCCGGTCCCCGGCCGGGACGCCGAGCAGATCCGCCATCACGATCTCCGGCAGCGGCCCCGCCACCGCCGCCATGAAATCGCCCTCCCCGGCGTCGGCGAGCGCGCCGAGCAGCCGGTCCGCGTGCGCGGTCACCGCCGGTCGCAGCGCCTCCACCTGACGGTGGGTGAAGACCGCGCCCACCGGCCTCCGCAGCCGGGCGTGATGGGGCGGGTCGACGAAGGCCATACTGAGCCGCAGCGTCGCCATCACCTCCCTGACCTGCTCCTCGGGCACAGGAGCGAGCCGGAAGCCGTCCATGTCGTCCCCCCGCCCCAGCGAGCGGTGCCGCAGGGCCGCGTCGCACTCCGCGTGGCCCGTCAGGATCAGCGCGCCGTCGCCCGCCAGCAGCGCCGGAGCCAGCTCCCGCAGCCTGCGGTAGTCCGGGTAGGGATCGTCGGCCGCCGGATTCCCCATGATCTCCAGGAAGACGGCCTCGGCGGCGGGGTCGCGGCGCGCCGCGACCCCGGTGGTTCCGTGCGGTGTCCGGTCGGTCCGGTCATCCATGCGGTGCTCCCACTCCTTCGCCCCGTACCGGGGGACTGTCGTGCGCGTGAGGTCTCACTCGGCCGGGCGGTGCGCGGTGACCAGCACATAGCCCAGCTCGCCGATATCGCTCAGCCGGGCCGGATCCAGCTGGTACGCCGGGTCGTCGCCGTAGGTCGCGTCCAGCTGCTCCCGGGCCTCGCGCATACGCCGGGACAGCTCCTGGGTGGTGCGCCGCATCACGTGGTCGGTGATGTCCAGCACCTCGTCGAGGACCAGACCCGCCGAGCGCACCAGCTCCGGATAGGAGTCGAGCGTGACCATCGGGCTCATCTCGGCCGCCCGGAAGAAGGCGTCCACGGTGTCCTGCCGCTCCCCGTCCAGCGGCGCCCGTTCGCACAGATCGGTCAGGACCACCCGGCCGCCGGGGCGGACCACCCGGGCGATCTCGCGCAGCGCGCGGGCGCGGTCCGGCATGTGGATGACGGACTCCAGCAGCCAGGCCGCGTCGAACGAGGCGTCCGGGTGAGGCAGCGCCATGGCGTCGGCGTATCCGAACCGCACCCGCCCGCCGAGCCCGGAGTGTTCGGCGAGCCGGGTGGCGAGGGTGATCTGCTCCCGGCTCACGGTGATGCCGGTGACCTCGGCCCCGGTGGCGCGGGCCAGCCGGACCGCCGGGCCCCCGATTCCGCAGCCGACGTCGAGGAGATGGCCGCCGGGGGAGAGCACCACCTTCTCGATCATCAGATCGGTGAGCCGGGCCGACGCCTCCTCGAAGGTGGCGGGGTCCTCCGGCGACTCCCAGTAGCCGTAGTGGAGATCGGCGTGCGGGGAGACCTCCGGGGTCAGCCGGGCGAAGCGGTCGTAGACCTCCCCGACGCCGGCCGGGGTGGGCGCGGCGACTCCCGGGGGCTCCCGCCGCGCGGTGCCCGGCCCGCCGCCCGCGCTCGGCTCCGCGCCCGTGTCCGTGCCGGCGCTCGTGACCCCGCCCGCCTCCGTGCCCGTGCCCGTACCCGTCTCCGCGCCCATGCTCATGCCCCTCTCCGTCTCCGTGTTCGCGTCCATGGCGGGGTTCCTCAACTCCGCCGAGTCCTCCGCCGAGTCCTCCGCCGAGTCCTCCGTCGGCTTCTCCGCCGAGCGCCTTCCCGGCGGCCGCACCGCGCCGCGGGACCCTCCGGAACCGGCCCGTCTCACCAGGAGACCGGGAAGCGGTGCATGCCGTACACGAACATCTCCGACCGCAGGGACAGCTCCTCCGGCGGCACCGCGACCCGCAGCCGGGGAAAGCGGCGGAACAGCGCCGCGTACGCCACCCGCATCTCGATGCGCGCCAGATGCTGCCCGATGCACTGGTGCATACCGTGGCCGAACGCCAGATGCCCCGACGCCGAACGGCCGACGTCCAGCTCATGGGCGTTCGGGAAGCGATGGGGATCGCGGTTGGCCGCCGGGGCGGACGTCATCACCACCTCGCCCTTGCGGATCAGCCGCCCGGCCAGCTCCACATCCTCCAGCGCCGCCCGCAGCGGGCCGAACTGGCCGATGCTCAAGTAGCGCAGAAGCTCGTCCACGGCCGAGTCCATGAGCGCCGGGCGCTCGCGCAGGGCCGCCAGCTGCTCCGGGTGGCGCAGCAGCGCGTACACCCCCAGCGAGAGCATGTTCGCCGTCGTCTCGTGCCCGGCGACGAGCAGCAGCTTCCCGACGCCCGCGATCTCGGACTCGTCCAGCTCCCCGGAGGACACCAGCCCGCCGAGCAGATCGTCGTCCGAACCGGTCCGTTTACGGCGCACGGTGTCGAGCATCAGCTCGTCCAGGCCCGTGTTCGCCGCCGCCATCTCCTCCGGAGTGCTGCCCGACGACACCATGACGGCCGCGTGGTCCTGGAACGCCTCATGGGCCTCGTACGGCACCCCGAGCAGTTCGCAGATGGTCAGCGCCGGAATCGGCAGGGCGAAGTCGGCCACCAGGTCGGCGGGGGAGCCGCGGCGCTCCATCGCGTCGAGACGCCCTTCGGCGATCTCCTCGACGCGCGAGGTGAGCCGCCGCATCCGCCGCATGGTGAACTGACCGGCCAGCAGCGTACGGAACCGGGTGTGCCGCGGCGCGTCCATGCCCACGAAGAACCCGGGCGGCGCGGGCCTCGCCTCCCACGGGTACGGCACCGGCATCCGCAGCAGCTCGGTACGGGAGCTGAAGCGGGCGTCGCCGAGCACGGTCCGCACCACCTGGTGCCCGGTGGCGAGCCAGCCCACCGAACCGTCGGGGAACGCCATCCGGGTCAGCGGCCCCTCCTCGCTCAGCCGGAGCAGCTCGCGCGGCGGGTCGAAGGGGGAGGTGCGGACCGTGGGCAGCGTCACCGGGCGGGTGGATCCGTGCGTCATCCTGCCTCTTTCCGATCGGCCGCGAACAGCGCGCGCCGGCGGCCGCGCGAAGCCGGGGCTCCGGGCGCGCCGCCGTCGCGGACCGCCGGCGGGGAGTGCGGGCTCACGACCCGACCGCCTCAGCCTGGTACCGGAGGATCACGGTCCTCAACTCCTGTATTGCGCGGGATTCATCCACCACGCACCCGGCGGCGGTGAGCAATCTGGGCGATGACAGCGAGGGCCGGGCACCGCAGTCTGGGGTGGGCCGGCCGGGGCGGGCCGTCCGGCGTGCCCGTTCCGGCCCGGGGACCACCGGCCGGCCGGGCCGGGTGAGCGAGCGCCATGAGGCGGTAGTGGAGTGCTGATTCGTGACAACCGGTGAACGCGACCCCATCGCGGTGGTCTCCCTGGGCTGCCGCCTCCCCGGCGGGGTCACCACCCCCGAGGAGCTGTGGGAGCTGGTGGCCGCCGGCCGCGACGCGATGTCCGCCTTCCCCGAGGACCGAGGCTGGGACCTGGACCGGCTGCGCGCCGCCGACGACGGGCTCCCGGGCGTCTCCACCCCCCGCGAGGGCGGCTTCCTCGACGGCGCCGCCGACTTCGACGCGGGCCTCTTCGGCATCTCCCCGCGGGAGGCGCTGGCGATGGACCCGCAGCAGCGGCTGCTCCTGGAGACCTCCTGGGAGACCCTGGAACGCGCCGGGGTGCCGCCCACCTCGCTGCGCGGCGAGCCGGTCGGGGTGTTCACCGGCACCGGCGGCCAGGACTATCTGACGCTCCTTCAGCGGGCGCAGGGGCAGGCGGCCGGACACACCCTCACCGGCAGCGCCGCGAGCGTGCTCTCCGGAAGGGTCGCCTACACCCTGGGCCTCAAGGGACCCGCGATCACCGTCGACACCGCCTCCTCCGCCTCCCTGGTCGCCCTGCACCTGGCGTGCCGCGCGCTCGACCGGGGCGACTGCTCCCTCGCGCTGGCGGGCGGCGTGAACGTCATGTCCACGCCCGCCATGTTCGTGGAGTACAGCCGGCTGCGCGGCCTCGCCCCCGACGGCCGGGCCAAGCCCTTCTCCGCCGCCGCCGACGGCACCGCCTGGGCCGAGGGCGTCGGCGTGATCCTGCTGGAGCGGCTCTCCGACGCGCGGGCCCACGGACATCCGGTGCTCGCGCTGATCCGGGGATCCGCGGTCAACCAGGACGGCGCGAGCGACGGGCTCACCGCCCCCGACGTCCACGCGCAGCGCGATGTCGTACGGCGGGCCCTCGCGGACGCCGGACTGACCGCCTCCGACGTGGACGCCGTGGAGGCGCACGGCACCGGCACCGCCCTCGGCGACCCGGTGGAGGCCGCGGCGCTCCAGGCGGCGTACGGGCCGGGGCGCGAGCCGGGCCGACCGCTGTGGCTCGGCTCGCTCAAGTCCAATCTCGGGCACGCCCAGGCCGCCGCCGGGGTCGCCGCGACCATCAAGACCGTGCTGGCCCTCCGGCACGGCGTACTGCCCCGGACCCTGCGCGTCGAGGAGCCCTCCCCGCACATCGACTGGGCGGCGGGCCCGCTGGCCCTCCTCCGGGAGGAGCGGGCGTGGCCGCGTACGGGCCGGCCCCGGCGGGCCGCCGTCTCCGGGTACGGGATCAGCGGCACCAACGCGCATCTGATCCTGGAGGAGGCGCCCGGGGCCGTATCCCTGGGGCCCGCCGCCGTACCTGTCGGCACAGGGGATACGGTCCCGTCCGCCGGGGCGCGCGCTTCCGTCAACGCCCCGTCGGCAGGGGCCCGCAACCCCGCCACGGCCCCTTCCGGCGGGTCCCGCGCCGTGGCCTGGGCGGTGTCGGCCCGCGGCGAGGAGGCCCTGCGGGCCCAGGCGCGGCGGCTGTCGGCCTGGGCGCGGGCCGAGACGGCGAACGGCGAGGTCGAGACGGCGAAGGGCGGGGCCGACGGGGCCGCGCGGGATTCTTCCGGGACCGCGCAGGACCGGGCCGGGACCGCGCAGGACCGGGCCGGGACCGGGAAGGCCGCGCGGCCGGCGGCCGGCACCGTCCCGGCCGTCCCGTTCGACCCCGCCGACGCCGCCCGCGCCCTGGCGTCCGGGCGGGCCGCCCTGGAGCACCGGGCCGTCGTCGTCGCCGACGACGGCGCGCCGCACACGCTGCTCGCCGGACTGGACGCGCTGTCCCGGGGCGAACAGGACCCCGGCGTGATCGAGGGCGTCGCCCGCCGGGACGCCCGGCTCGCGGTGCTCTTCACCGGCCAGGGCGCCCAGCGCCTCGGCATGGGCGACGGGCTGCGCGCCCGGTTCCCGGTGTTCGACCACGCCTTCACGGCCGTCTGCTCCGAGCTGGACCGGGAACTCGCCGGGCACGTCCCCGAACCGGTCGCCGACGTGATCAGCGGCCGCCGCGCCCGCACCGGGGCCGAACTGCCGGACGCCGCCGAACTCCTCGACCGCACCGTCTACACCCAGGCCGCGCTCTTCGCCGTCGAGACCGCGCTGCTGAGGCTCGTCGAGTCCTGGGGCGTACGGCCGGACGTCGTCGGCGGCCACTCCGTCGGGGAGATCGTCGCCGCGCAGGCGGCGGGCGTGCTGTCGCCGCGCGACGCGGCCCGGCTGGTCGCCGCCCGGGGACGGCTGATGCAGGCCCTGCCGCCGGGGGGCGCGATGGCCGCCCTCGACGCCACCGAGGACCGGGCCGCCGAGCTGATCGCGGCCGCGGGGCCCGGCGTCGGCCTCGCCGCCGTCAACGGCCCCGAGTCCGTGGTGGTCTCCGGCGACGAGAAGGCCGTTCTCACGATCGCCGCCGCCTGGCGCGAGCGGGGCGGCAGGGCCAGACGGCTGCGGGTCTCGCACGCCTTCCACTCGCCCCGGATGGACCCCATGCTGGACGCCTTCCGCGCCGAGCTGGAGCAGCTGACCTTCCACCCGCCGAGGCTGCCGCTCCTCTCCAACCTCACCGGCCGGCTCGCCCCGGCCGGCGAGCCCCTCACCCCGGAGTACTGGGTGGAGCACGTCCGCCGGGCCGTTCGCTTCGGCGACGGAGTGGCCGCCCTCGCCGCCGGCGGGGCCACCGTCTTCCTGGAGCTGGGACCCGACGGAGTGCTCAGCGGCCTGGGACCCGGAGCGCTCGCCGGCCGGGACAACGCCGGCCCGGAACCGCTCTTCGTACCCGCCCTGCGGGCCGGCCGGCCCGAGCACCCCGTACTCCTCGCCGGGCTCGCCCGGGCCTGGACGGAGGGCGTGCCCGTCGACTGGGCCGCCGTCGCGGGCGACGGACCGCCGCCGCGCACCGATCTGCCGACCTACGCCTTCCAGCGCTCCCGCTACTGGGTCGAGGCCGACCCCGGAGCGGCCGGCGATGTACGGGCGGCGGGTCTCGCCCCCGCGGACCACCCCCTCCTCGGCGCGGCCGCGGAGATCCCCGGCGCCGGCGGCGTGCTGCTCACCGGACGTCTCTCCCGGCGCGCCCAGCCCTGGCCGGACGGCGTCTGCCCGCCCGCCCTCCTGCTGGAGCTGGCCGTCCGCGCCGGGGACGAGACCGGCCGGGACCGGATCGACGAACTCACCCTGGAATCCCCCCTCGTGCTCCCCGAGCACGGCGCGCTCTCCCTCCAGGTCCTCGCCGGCCCCCCGGCCCCCGGCCCCGGCGGCCCGCGCCCGCTCACCGTCCACAGCCGCCGGGACGACGCCCCGCCGGGAAGCCCCTGGACCCGCCACGCCTTCGGCAGCCTCACCGCATCGGCCGCCGAGCCCCCGCCGCCGGGCGCACCGAGCGAGCGGCGTACGGCCGACCTCGCGGGGACCTGGCCGCCGCGCGGCGCGGTGGCGGCGCGGCGCCCGACGGAGGCGGTACGGGGGCTGTGGCGGCGGGGCCGGGAGACCTTCGGCGAGACGGCGCTCACCCGGGAGACCTCGGGGGCGGCAGCGGCGTACGGCATCCATCCGGCGCTGCTGGAAGGCGCGCTGGACGTGGCCCGCGCCGCGTGGGACGACACCGTGTCGGGCGACACAACGTCGGACGACGCCGCGCCGGGCGACGTCACGGACGACACCCACCCGTCGGCCGACACCCCGGCGGACGACGCCGCGCGGGCGGACGCGGCTCCGCCCGGACTGACGCTCCGGGGCCTGGTGCTCCACGCCGCCGGAGCCGTCGCCCTGCGGGTGCGGGTCGAGCCCCGGCCCGGCGGCGGACTGTCGCTGCACGCCGCCGACGAGACCGGACGGCCCGTGCTGTCGGTGGCCGCGCTGGAGCGGACCGAGGGCCCCGGGCCGGTGCCGTTCGGCGGGATCCGCCGGGGGACACCGCACCGGGTGGAGTGGACCGCCGCCGCGCCGCCGGGCCCGCCCGCCGACCGGGGGCGGTGCGCGCTCGTCGGCGCCGACCCCGCCGGAGTGCGCGGCGCGCTCATGGCCGCCGGTCTCTACACCGACGCCCACCGGGATCTCGACGCCCTCGGCGACGCCCTCACGGCGGGCGGCCCCGCGCCGGACACCGTCATCCTGCTCGGAGCCTCCTTCACCGCCACCGCCACCGCCACCGCCACAGCCACAGCCACCGCCACCGGGTCCGGCGTGCCGCGCGATCCGTACGAGCACGCCCCGAGCCCCTGCCGTGCCCTGGACCGCTGGCGGTCCGACGACCGGCTGCGCGCCGCCCGGCTCGTCCTGCTGACCCGGCACACGGTGGCCGCCCGTGACGGCGAGGACGTCCCGGGCCTGGTGGACGCGCCGCTGGTCGGCCTGATCCGGTCGGTCCAGGCCGAACACCCCGACAGCTGCGCCCTCCTCGATCTCGACGACAGCCCGGCGTCCCGGCGCGCCCTGGCCGCCGCCCTGCGCGCCGACGCGCCGCAGCTCGCGCTCCGCCGGGGCGTCCCGTACACGCCCCGTCTCACCCCGGTGGAGTGGCCCGACCGGATCCCGGAGCCGACCCCGGGCGGCACCGCGCTCATCACCGGCGGGACCGGCCCGCTGGGCGCGTCGCTCGCCCGGCGGCTCGTCGAGCGCCACGGCGTACGCCATCTGCTGCTGCTGACCGGCCCCGGGGGGCACGACGCGGGCGCCGGCCCCGCCGCGGCCGAACTCGGCGGCGCGCCGGTGACGGTCACCGTCGCCGACATCGATCCCGCCGACCCGATCGCCCTCGCCGCCCTTCTCGACGAGGTGCCCGACGCGCGTCCGCTCACCGTCGTCGTCCACGCGGCCACGGGACACGCGGCCGCGGGACACGCGGCCGCGGGCGACACGGCCACAGGAGACGCGCACACGGGCGACACGGCGGCACACGCGAGCGGACCGGGCGAAGACGAAGGCGGAGGCGGAGGCGACCCGGGCGGCGGCGGGGCCGCGGCCGTCGCCCGCACTCTCGACCGCCTCACCCGCGGCAGACCGCTCGACGCCTTCGTCCTCCTCTCGCACGCCGACGGCACACTCGGCGCACCGCCCGGCCGGCTCGCGCGCGCCGCCGAGGCCGCCGCCCTCGACGCCGTGGCCCTGGCCCGGCACGCCGCCGGAGAGCCCGCCGTCAGCATCGCCGGAGGCCACTGGCACACCGCCGCCGACGCCTGCGCCGGCGCGGGCACGAGCGGCCCGGCGGGCTTCGAACCGCTCGGCCTCCCCGACGCCCCCGACCTCCTGGACGCCGCGCGGGCCCTCGGCGCCCCCGTACTCCTGCCCGCCGAGGTGAACACGGCCGCGCTGCGGGCCCGGGCCCGGACCGGCCGCCTCCACCCGCTGCTGCGGCGGCTGGTACGGCTGCCGGACCGCCCCGCCGCCCGGATCCGCGCCGAGGCGGCGGCGGACGACAACGCGCTCCGGGCGCGGCTCGCCGCCCTGCCGGACGCCGGCCGCGACACCCTGCTGCACGGCCTCGTACGCACCCATGTGGCCGCCGTGCTGTCCTACGCCTCGCCCGACGAGGTCGACACCGGACGCCCCCTCAAGGACCTCGGACTGGAGTCGCTCAGCGCGATCGAGTTCCGCAACCGCCTCAACCGGGCCACGGGCCTGCGGCTGCCGACCACCCTGGTCCGCGACTGCCCCACCGCCGACCTGCTGGTGCGTCACCTCAAGGAACGGCTCGGCTGAGCACGGGCCGCCCACCACACCCCCGTACCACCACCGAAAGGCGGAAGCGCGCCCCGTGAACGTAACCGGCGTCCACCTCAGCTCCGTGGCCACCCATCTGCCGCCCCACACGACCGCCGAGGACGCGATCGCCCAGGGCCTGTACGACCAGGAGCTGTACGACACCATCGGCTGGCGCGGCACCCATGTCGCCGGCGACCTCGCCGCCCCCGACATGGCCGTACTCGCCGCCCGCACCGCCCTGGAGCGCCGGGCCGACCCGGGCGAGCCGATCGAGTCCTTCCTCCACTCCGGGGCCTTCTACCAGGGGCCCGACGACATCTCCGTACCCGGCTACATCATGCGCGAACTCGGCCTCGGCCGGATCCCGTCGCTGGAGATCCGACAGGGCTGCAACGGCATGCTCGCGAGCCTGGAGACCGCCGTCGGCCAGCTCACCGGCGCCGCCCGGCGCGGCAGCGCGCTGATCACCTCCGCCGAGAACTACTCCACCCCGCTCATCGACCGCTGGCGGGGCTTCGCCCCGGCCATCGTGGTCGGCGACGGCGCGGCGGCCGTGACCCTCAGCGCGGAGTCCGGATTCGCCGAGGTCCTCGCCGTCAACTCCGCCACCCTGCCCGAACTGGAGGGCTGGCACCGGGGCGACGACGATCTGCTGCCGCCCAGGGAGCCCAGGTTCGAGCCGCTCAGCCTCGCGCGGACGGTGAGGGAGTTCACCGAGTCGGTGATGCCCATGACCGAGGCGATCGACCTCATCAGCGCCTTCAGCCTCGAACTGCTGCAGCGCTCGATCGTCGACGCGGGCATCAACGCCTCCGACGTCGCCGCCGTGATCTCCGTCAACGCCGACGGCCGGGCCCTGGACCAGTGGTTCCTGGAGCCCCTCGGCATCCCGGCGGGCCGCTCCAGCTGGGAACTCGGCCGCCACACCGGCCATATGGGCGGCTGCGACCAGTTCGTCACACTCGACCGCATGCTGGCCTCCGGAGCGATCGGCGCGGGCGACCACGTCCTTCTGCACTCCGCGGCCCCCGGCTGGACCGGCACCACCGCCGCCATCCGCATCGACGACCGTCCATCGTGGCTCGACTGAGGGGGAGACCCATGTCCGAACACACCGTCGCCGACCACCCCGTGTGGGATCTGCTGCTGCCGCCCAGCGAGCACGGCTCCCCGCACCGCCATGTGGTCCGCGCCCACGGACACCGACTGACCTTCGCCGACGGCGCGGAGGTGCTGGACGCGACCTCCGGGCTGTGGAACGCCAACCTCGGCTACGGCAACGAGGCCGTCGCCGAGGCCGTCGCCCGGGCCACCGCCGAGGCGTCGTACATGGGAGCCTTCCGCCGCAGCCACGACTACGCCCGGGACGCCGCCCGCGCCCTCATCGAGGCCGCCGGGCCCGACGCGTACGCGCGCGTCCTCTTCTCGACCTCCGGCAGCTCGGCCAACGACGTCGCCATGAAGATCGCACGGCAGTACGCCAGCCTGCGCGGCCAGGAGGACCGCAAACTGATCGTCGGCCTCCGCGGCAGCTACCACGGCCAGACCTACGGCGGATTCTCGCTCTCCGGCGAGGACTTCCGGAAGCCGATGTACGGCGCGGACACCAGCCTCATCCGCCACGTCGGCCACGACGACCCGCGGGAGCTGACCCGGCTGCTGGAGGAGTGCGGCTCCCAGGTCGCCTCCGTGGTCGTCGAACCGGTCCTCGGCAGCGGCTCGCTCGCCCTGGGCGCCGACATGGTCAAAGCCCTCGTCACCCTCCGCCGCGAACACGGCTATCTGCTGGTCTGCGACGAGGTCGCCGCCGGATTCGGCCGTACGGGAACGCTCTTCGCCAGCGAACTGTGGCCCGAGTCGCCCGATCTGCTGCTCACCTCCAAGGGCCTGACCAACGGATCCTGCGCCGCCTCCGCCGTCCTCGTCGGCCACCGCGTCTGGGACGAGTTCGCCGAGCACGACGCGACCCTCATCCACGGCGAGACCCAGGCGGGCACCCCCGCCAGCTGCGCCGCGATCGTCGCCACCCTCCAGCAGATCCGCGAACTCGACGCCCTGAGCACGGCCCGCCGCAACGGGCGGCTGCTCGCCGAGGGGCTCAAGGGGCTCGTGGCGCGGCTCGACCTCGCCGCCGAGGTCACCGGTCTGGGCTGCTTCCAGGCGCTGCATCTGCGGACCCCGTCCGGCGCGCCGTACTGGCAGCCGCACGTCATGCGGATGCTGGACGCGGTGCGGGCCCGGGGCGTCCTGGTGTATCCCGGCCCCAGCGCGCTCCAGTTCTTCCCCGCGCTGACCTGGTCCGAGGCGGAGATCGGCGAACTGCTCGCGGCGGTGGAGGCCGGTCTCACCGACTTCGCCGCCGCGCGCGAGGCGAGGGCGGCCGCCAGGGAGTCCGCCCGCGCCTCCTGAGAGCGCCGGCGCCCGGGCCAAGCCCCCGGGCCGCCGGCGCATCCGGCCCGCCCGGGTGACGGCTCCACCCGGGCGGGCCCTCGGACTGCCCTTCGGGCCTGACCCCGCGCTCGGCCGGGCTTCCCCGCCGCGGTGGGTCTGCGGCTCGGTCCGGTCTCCGACCGGGCGGCCGCCTGTCCCGGCCGGGTCCGGGGCTCGGTCGGGCTTGCCCTCGGGCTCCGTTTCCTGGGCTGCCCAGGACTCGACCGGACATCGGCCGAGGCGGGCCCGGGCTCGGTGGGGCCTTGGGCCGGGCGGCCGCCTGTCCCGGTCGGGCCCCCGCTCGGGTGGGTCGGGGGCTCGGCGGGGCTTGCCCTCGGGCTCCGTTTCCTGGGCTGCGCAGGATTCGACCGGACATCGGCCGAGGCGGGCCCGGGGCTCGGTGGGGCCTTGGGCCGGGCGGCCGCCTGTCCCGGTCGGGTCCGTGTTCGGGTGGGTCGGGGGCTCGGTCGGGCTTGCCCTCGGGCTCCGTTTCCTGGGCTGCGCAGGATTCGACCGGACATCGGCCGAGGCGGGCCCGGGGCTCGGTGGGGCCTTGGGCCGGGCG
>NZ_JBIBWD010000021.1:0-10720 GCF_043080985.1 Streptomyces sp. NPDC014894 | reverse complement strand
GGCCGCCCGTCTCGTCCGGGCCCCCGCTCGGGCGGGTCCGGGACATGGCCCGGCTCCCGCCGGAGCGGTTCCCGGGCTCGGCCGACATGTCCGTACCGGTCGGATTCCCGGGCTCGGCCGGGACATCCGCCGGGCCCGGTCGGACCTCCCCCCCGCAGCCGCCGGGCTCCGCCCGGCCCGCCCCGGGGTCAGGCCGAGGGCCGTGCCACCACGCGGCCCTCGACGCCGCCCGCGCGCAGTCGCTCGTACGCGCCGGGGACGTCCTCCAGCGCGCAGCTCTCCACCCGCGTGGCGATCACCCCGGCCCGGGCCAGTTCGATGACCTCCAGGAAGTCGGTGCGCGTCCCCCAGTGGGTCCCCATGACCGAGACCTCGTGGGCGGGGGCGTCGAAGCCGACCGGGAGAGCGCCCCGGCCGATGCCCGTGATCGTCACATCGCCGCCCGGCGCGACGCACGCGCCCGCGAGGTCCACCGTCGGCTGGACGCCGACGAAGTCGAGGACCGCGTCGGCGCCGACGCCGTCCGTCAGCTCGCGTATCCGGCCGGGGGCCGTCGCGTCCGACAGCAGTGTGGTGTGCGCGCCGAGTTCGGCGGCGAGCCGCAGCTTCGCCTCGCTCACGTCGAGGGCGACGACCCTGGCCGGCGTCAGCGCCCGCAGCAGCTGCACCGCCAGATGCCCCAGCCCGCCGACGCCGACGACCACGGCGGTGCTGCCCGGGATCAGCTTGGGCAGAGACCTCTTGACCGCGTGGTACGAGGTCAGCCCGGCGTCGGTCATCGTCGCCGCCTGGAGCGGGTCGAGAGAGCCGGTCGGGGCCAGATGCCGGGGCGAGTCGACGAGCAGATACTCCGCGAGCCCGCCGGGGGAGCCCAGCCCCGGCGGGCGGATCCCCAGCGCCTCCCGGTGGGCGCAGAGATTCTCCGCGCCGCCGGTGCAGCGCCGGCACCGCCCGCAGCCCCACGCCCCGTACACCGCGACGGCCTCCCCCTCCCGTACGCCCCGGGCACCGGGCCCGAGCGCGGCGACCGTGCCCGCGATCTCGTGGCCCAGCGTCAGCGGCAGCCGCACGCCGAGCCGCCGCAGCATCCCGGCGGGGGTGTCCATCAGCAGGAAGTCGGAGTGGCACAGCCCCACCGCGGTCACCGCCAGCAGCGCCTGACCGGGCCCGGGGACGGGCGTCGGCACCTCGACCAGCTCGGGACCGCGCCGGGCGGCGAGGATCCGGACCGCCCTCATCGACGCCATGACCCGCCCCCTTCACCCGTACCGGCGTCGGCCGCCCGGCGGCCCGGGCCGCCCGTCACGGCGCCGAAGGGAGCCAGGCCGCCAGATGCGCGGCGATCGACTCCTGGCTCGCCGGCTTCCCGATGCCCGCGTGATCCGTCGCCCGCCGCTCGACGGCGAGACCGGGGCACACCGCCCGCCACACGGGCTCCGGATCCGGCAGCGGCTCCCGGTCCGCGACGTACAGCAGCGTCGGCCCGTCGTGCGGCCTCGGCCGCCAGGCCGCCGTCAGCCGCGTCTCGTGCCGCTGGATCCGCAGCAGCCGCTCGTACCCGGCCACATCGACCTCCGGCGGCAGCAGCCCGTGGGCGACACAGGTGTCCCGGGCGACCCGGGACAGCTCCGCCGGCCGGGCCGACCGGACGGCGGCCGCCACGACAGGCGGCGGCGGCCCCAGACAGAGGGTCACGATGAACGCCAGATGCCGCTCCGGCTCGGAGTCCGCGACCCGCAGATCGGTGATGCGGCTGTCGAGCATGAACACATACGAGGAACGCCCCAGCTCACGCAGCTGGCAGGCGATCTCGTAGGCGAGGAAGCCGCCCATCGACCAGCCGCCGAGGATGTACGGGCCCGTCGGCCGCAGCCGCAGCAGCTCCTCCCGGTAACCCGCCGCCATCGTCTCCAGATCGGGGGCGAAGGCCGTCTCCGACCTGTCGACGTGCGGACGGCTCTGGAAGCCGTGCACCGGCCCCGGCCAGCTCCGCGCCAGCGGCACGTACGGGGCGACCGAACCGCCCATCACATGGAAGAGCGTCAGCCCCGGCCCCTCTCCCTCGGAGAGCCGCACCGCGCACGACGGCCGCTCGGCCGACCGCCCCTCCCGCGCCAGACCGGCCGCGAACTCCCGCACGGTGGGGGCCTCGAAGACCCGCCCCAGCGGCAGATCGGCCCCGAACTCGGCGTGCACCCGGTTCACCATCCGCAGGGCGAGCAGCGAATTGCCGCCCAGCGCGAAGAAGTTGCTCTCCGGCCCCACCGACGGCACTTCGAGCAGCTCGGTCCACAGCTCCGCCAGCTTCCTGACGAGCGGGTCCTCGTCCCCCACCGCCACGGCGTCCGCCCGCGGCGCGGAGACCATCCGCAGCGCGCGGACCGCGTCGACCTTGCCGTTCGCCGTCAGCGGCAGCTGATCCACGATCTGCGTATGGCCCGGGATCATGTAGTGCGGCAGATGCCGCCGCAGATGCTCGCCGACCCCCGCGCCGTCGAGCCCGGACCCCGCCTCGGGCACCACGAGCGCCACCAGCCGCCGCTGCCCGCCCGGCGCGTCGTCCACGCACACCACACACGCCCGCACCCCGGGGTGCGAGCGCAGCGCCGCCTCCACCGAGCCGGGCTCCACCCGATAGCCGAGGATCTTCACCTGACGGTCCTCGCGGCCCATGAACTCGATGGTGCCGTCGGGCCGGTAGCGGCCCAGATCGCCCGTGCGATAGAGCCGCTCCCCGGTCCGGGGATGGACGATGAAACGCTCCGCCGTGCGCTCCTCGTCCCGCCAGTAGCCGCGCGCCAGCCCGACGCCGCCGATGTGGATGTGCCCGACCGCCCACGGCTGCCGGACGTCCAGCCGGTGGTCGAGCACCCGCATCGTCTGATTCGTCAGCGGCTTTCCGTACGGTACGGAGCGCCAGGCGGGATCGGTCTCGCCCACCTCGTACACATTCGACCAGATCGACGCCTCCGTCGCGCCGCCCATCGCGATGACCCGCACCCCGCTCCACAGCGCCCGCGTCCGGTCCGGCAGCGCGGTCGGCACCCAGTCGCCGCTGAGCAGGAAGGCCCGGATCGGCGGCCGGCCCAGACCGGGCCGCTCCTCGGTCACCTCCACCAGCATCTCGGCCAGCGCGGGCACCGAGTTCCATACCGTGACGCCGTGCCGCTGCGCGGTCGCCGTCCAGGCGACCGGGTCGGGCAGCGGCGTGGGATCCGGCAGCACCACCGCCGCGCCCGCCGACAGCGCCCCGAACACGTCCCACACCGACAGATCGAAGGCCAGCGAGGAGATCCCGAAGACCCGGTCGCCCGAGCCCAGCCGTACCCGCTCATTGACGTCGACCACGGTGTTCAGCGCGGAGCGGTGCTCGATCATGACGCCCTTGGGGCGGCCCGTCGAGCCGGAGGTGTAGACGATGTACGCCAGATCCCGCGCGCCGCCCTCCACCGGCGGCAGCGGCTCGTCGGAGACCCCGGCCCCGTCGACCTCCAGCACCTCCGGCGGCTGCCGCGCCCCGCCCGGATCGGGCAGCGCGTGGGACTGGGCGAGCACCACGCGCGCCGAGCACTCGTCGAGCAGATCCCCCATCGGGCCCTTCGGCATGAGCGCGTCCACCGGCACATAGGCGGCGCCCGCCCGCAGCGCGCCGAGCACCGCCACCACCTGCTCCCAGCCCTTCACCATGACCACCGGCACGGTGTCGCCGCGCCGCACCCCCCGCTCCAGCAGCCAGTGCGCGACCGCCCGGGAACGGGCCTCCAGCTCCCCGTACGTCAGGGTGCGGCCGTCGGTGATCACCGCCGGGTCGCCGGGCCGCTCCGCCGCCCGCCGCAGCGGGCGGTCCTCCAGCCGGCCCGCCGGCACCGGCCGTCCGGTGTCGTTGACGGACTCGATCAGCGCGCGGTGCGCGGCCGGGACCGGATCGGGCTCCCCCTCGGCCCCGTCCGGCCGGGACAGCGCCGTGAGCAGACGCTGGTACGAGGCGGCGAACAGCTCGGGCATGCCCGGCGGGAACGCCTCCTCCACGAAGTCGATGTTGGAGGCGACGCCGCCGCCCGGCAGATCGCGGATCTGATTGTCCAGCAGCACCTGGGGGGTGTGCTGGATCCGTTCCACGGCCCGGAAGGCCGGCCGGCTCCGGGGCGGCGGAGTGTCCCAGCCCGGCCCCTGGTTGCTGGTGAACACATAGGGGAACGCGGCCCGCTGGCTCCAGCCGCTGCGCGCGGCCAGCTCCCGGCTGATCCGCACCCCGGTCACATCGCTGCGCGACATGTCGCTCCACATCTGCTTCTGGAGCCGTTTGGCGCGCTCCCAGAAGCCCGCCGCGCCCCGGTGGTCCACCTCCAGCGGCAGGGTGGCGGTGCGCTGCCCCACCACCGGGGGCCCGGGCCGCCGGGCCACGAGCTGGAGATGGACGACGTTCAGACAGAAGTGCGGGGCCGACGCCCAGGCCGCGAGCGTCTCGCAGAGCACATGCATCAGCGCCGTGGCCGGAAGAACGCGGTGCTTGCGGAAGTTGGCGCAGAAGGTCTCCCACTCCTTGCGCCCGAGCCGGGCGGTGCGGGCGGTGAAGAGCACCGACTCGATGCTCCTGGGCTCCCGGACCAGCGGCAGCCGCGGAGCCTCGGGCAGGGTGTCGAGCCGCTTCTCCCAGTACGCCCACTGCTTCGCGAAGCCCTCCCCGCGCTCGTCGGCGAGGAGTTCGGTCCGCCACTCGCGGAAGGTCTTCGCCACCGGCGGCAGCGGGGCCGCGAGGTCGTGGTACAGCTCCAGCCACTCGTCCACCACGGTGTTGAGGCTCGGCGCGTCGACGAGGATCAGGCTGTACCGGAAGTGCAGCCGGTAGCGGTGGCGGCGGATGCGGCTCGCGACGACCTCGAACAGCGGCCAGCCCGTCGGATCGAGCCCCTCGGTGCACATCCGCTCCCTGACCCCGGCCACGGCCGCGTCCCGCTCGGCCGGGCCGAGCCCGGTGAGATCCGCCACCGGCAGCGGAACGCGCGGCAGCTGCGCGGGCTCCATGACCCGGCCCCGGCCCTCGGCGAGCATGACGGTGCGCAGGGTCTCGTGCCGGTGGACCAGGGCGTTGAGGGCTTCCTCGCCCCGGGCGGGGTCGAGGCCGACCGCGTCCAGTTCGATGTAGTACTGCTGCCGGCCGCCCAGCTCCACCATCCGGCTCTCGCCCACGATGTAGGCGGACTGGATGTCGGTGAGCGGGAACTCGCGGGACGCCTGCCGGTCCCCGGGCGTCTGTCCGCCGCCGGGCGTCCGCCCGCCCCCGGGCGGCGCACCGTCCGTGAGGCCGCCGGGCGGCGGGCCGCTGAGATCCGTCTCCGTCATGTTGGTCTCCCCGTCGTGGGATCGGTCCGGGGCCGTGCGCGCCCGCTGTGCGCGGACCGCCGGCCCGGGTGCTTCGACTCGGTTCTGTCCTTGGGGCGTCCGCCGGGGTCCGCCGGGGTCCGCCGGGTCCGGCCGGGGGCCGTTGCTTCGGGCCGGGGCCCGTCAGGTTCGGGCGGGGCCCGTCAGGCCGGCCGGGCGGCGGTCCGGTCCTTCGCCGTCAGGCGAGCCAGGCGGCGGCCCGCTCCGCGAGCATCACGCAGCTGAGATTCATCGGGGAGAGCAGCGGCGACGGCATCACCGAGGAGTCCACCACCCGCAGCCCCTCGGTGCCGTACACCCGGAAACGCTGGTCGACCACGGACGCGGCGCTGTCGGCCGGACCCATCCTGGCCGTCCCCGAGGGGTGCCACATGGGAGTGGCGAAGCGGCTGACCGCCCGGCGCAGCCGCTCGGGCTCCCGCACCATCCGCTCGTTCCACAGCAGCACGTCCTGGATCTCCCCGGCCAGGGACGGCGACCGGATCAGCTCCCACAGCAGCCGGGTGCCGTCCATCAGCCGCGCCACGTCCGACGGCCGCGAGAGCAGCCCGAGGGTGATCACCGGGGCGTCGCGCACGGTCGCGCCGCCCGCGTGGACGGCCCCCCGCGACGCCGGGTTGAGCAGCATCGCGGACAGGACGACGGCGATCCGGTCGCCGCTGACCCGGGCGATCTCCGGAATGGTCTCCTCGGTGACATTGCTCGCCAGGAAGACGCCGAGGCCCGGAACGCCGTCCGGGTCCGCGAGCCGCGCCATCACCTGGTGCCAGGGCACCCCCCGGCGGCACACACCGGGCCTCGGCACCGCCCACAGCACCGTCGCCACATGATCGGCCAGATCCTCGCCCACCCCCGGCAGATCGGCGACGACCGGAACGCCCAGCCGGCGCAGCCGCCGCGCGTCCCCCACCCCGGAACGCTCCAGCACCAGCGGGGTGTTGATCCCCCCGGCGCACAGGGCGACCCGGTCGGCGGCCGCCCGCACCGGGCGGCCGTCCCTCACCGCCTCCACGCCGACGGCCCGACCGCCCCGGAACAGCACCCGGGACACCTCGCTCCGCGTCCACACGGTGAGGTTGGGCCTGGCCGACGCGGGATCCAGATACGCCTCGGCGGTGGAGACCCGGCGGCCGTCGCGCTCATTGCTGGGCAGCGGCCCGGCGCCCACCGCGCCGCCGCTCATGTCGGCGACCTCCGGAAGACCCTGTTCCGCGCACGCCTTCAGAAAGGCGAGCGACACCGGATCGAAGGCGTCCGGGGCGGGCCGCCGTACGGGGATGGGCCCGTCGCCGCCGTGGTCCGCGCCCGCGAAGTCCGCGTCGCTCTCCAGCGTCCGGAAGTACGGCAGCACCGATTCCCAGGTCCACTCGGGGTTCCCCGCGGCGGCCCATCCGTCGAAGTCGGCGGGGAGACCGCGCAGGGCGATCGCGCCGTTGACGGCGGAGGAGCCGCCGAGGAGCTTCCCCACGCCGTAGGGTCCGCTGCGCCCCCGGGGCTCGCTGCCCAGATACGCGGAGTACTCCCAGTTGTAGCCCGACAGCACCGCCATGCCCAGCGGATAGGAGGCGTGCGGTTCGGCGAGGCGCTCCACACCCGCCTCGACCAGCAGCACCCGGCGGCCCGGGTCCTGGGAGAGCCGGGCGGCCAGGGCCGCGCCGGAGGAGCCGCCGCCCACCACCACGTCGTCCCAGTGGGCGGGCTGCGCTGAGTCGGGCATCTGAACCGTCCTCCGTGAGTCGTACGCCGGCGCCGCGCGGGGCGTCACGACGGTATGGGGGCCCGGGCCTCGAGGGCGGGAGCCGAGCGCCGGGGGAGAGCCGGACGGCCCGGGCCGGCCGGTCCGCGGAGCCCGTGCGCGGGTTCCGCGGACCGGCCGGCGCCGGGCGGGTCTCAGCCGGAGAGACTGGTGCGCCGCGAGCGGCGGCGCATCCAGAACAGACCGCCGGCGACGGCGAGAACGGCCGTCGCGGTGTACGCGGCGGTGGCGGCCGGCGAGCCGGCGGCGGCGACGGAGCCGTCGCCGCCGGAGACGGCCGGGCCGAGCGCCATGGTCTTCGCGGCCGTCGCGGCCCCCGCGCCCGCGGCGGCGGCCGGGACCACCTTGACGCTCGGCGCCGGGTGGGCGGGGTTCGGGTTCGAGGAGGTCGGGCGCTCGTCCCAGCTGACCACCTCGCCGTTGCTGTAGGTCTGGATCGCGTCGAAGTAGATCCGGTCGGTGTTGGGGACGAGCCCGCCCATCAGGGAGAACTCCTCGAACTGCCCGGCGGGGATCGTGTGCGCCGACGAGTTCGCCGTCCAGGTGAGGGAGACGACGCCGGCGCCTATGCCGGAGCCGTTCTTCTCGATGGAGAGCGTCCAGCCGGGGGTGCGCTGCGCGAGCACGTTCGGCAGGGCCTGGTTGGCCCCGACCGGAAGGACGATCTTCAGTTTCTTGGTGTTCGCGGTCTCCCGCTCATTGGGGACCGAGAACGTGAGCTTCGCGTAGGAGCCCGCCGTGACCTGAGGAGTGTTGTTGATGGTGACGTGGGCGGAAGCGGGAAGGGCAACCGCAAAGACCATGGCAATCGCGCCGACGAGCGCGACGACGAGTCTGATGGGACGGAGCATGTCTCCCTCTCGAGGAAATTCGGCCGGGGTCCGCTGACCCAGGAGCTGGGATTCTCCGCCGAGCGGGAGCGCGTGAGCATCTCCCAGGTTGCCGTGGTCTGAGTGAACGTCTCTGACCTGCTGTTCCTTCGTTCTCATCATAGGAGAAGGCCCGTTACGGAAATGACCGGAGCGTTGATCGGGAACATCCGTGGAATCGGCGGACATCGGCCCCGCCGGGGCTCCGGTAATACCCCCGTACCGTAGGTGGAAGGCATTCCGGTTCAACGGCAACGCAGGAGATGCGAGGGGCCCGTCCGGGCTGCGAGGATGCCCCTTCGATGCTGCCCGCATTCCGACGGACCAAATGCCTCCAAAACCCGACGGCGCCGAGTTGATGACCGTTCGAGCGCTGTTTTCACGCGACTTCTGATCGGATCGGCGCGGTTCACGTCCGACTTCATTGAAGGAAGAGAACGCTCTTGGCGCTCTCGGGGGCTCTTTCCGTCTGATGCGCGTGTGTGCGGTGAGGACGCCGAGGACGGAGAGGACGGGGACATGAAGCGTGGCGACGAGTCCGCACCCGGTGCGGGCCAGGGACAGGGGCCCGGACACGAGCCGGGGCCGGGGACCGGGACGGAACGACGGGCGGATACGGGGCTGCCGGGCCCGGGAGCGTCGGGTACGGGCCCCGGCTCCCCGGCCCCCGGCGCTTCGGTCCCTGGCCCCTCGGGCCCCTGCGTTTCGGGTACGGGCTCCTCGGGCCCGGGCCCTGGTGTTCCGGGCCCCGGCTCCCCGGGTACGGCGTCGGCGGTCGCGGTCATCGGCATGGCCTGCCGTCTGCCCGGTGCGCCGGACCCCGAGAGCTTCTGGCGACTGCTGCGCGAAGGGCGCGACGCCGTCACCGAGGCGCCGAAGGGACGGTGGGCCCTGCCGGAGGAGCCGGACGGCACGGGCCCGCGCCCCGCCGCGCCCGGCACCCGGCGCGGCGGATTCCTCGACCGCGTCGATCTCTTCGACGCCGACTTCTTCGGCGTCTCACCGCGCGAGGCCGCGGCGATGGACCCGCAGCAGCGGCTCATGCTGGAGCTGAGCTGGGAGGCCCTGGAGGACGCGGGACTGATCCCCGGCCGGCTGCGCGGCAGCGACACCGGCGTCTTCACCGGGGTGATGGCCGACGACTACGCCACCCTGACCCGCCGTCAGGGCGTCGGCTCCCTGACCCGGCACTCCCTGACCGGACTGCACCGCGGGGTCATCGCCAACCGGGTCTCCTACACGCTCGATCTGCGCGGCCCCAGCATGGCCGTGGACACCGGGCAGTCCTCCTCCCTCGTCGCCGTCCACGCCGCCTGCGAGAGCCTGCGCGGCGGGACCTCCACCCTGGCGCTGGCGGGCGGAGTGCAGCTGAACCTGGCGGGGGAGAGCGCCGTCGGAGTCTCTGAGTTCGGCGCGCTCTCCCCGGACGGACGGTGTTACACCTTCGACGCCCGGGCCAACGGCTTCGTCCGGGGCGAGGGCGGGGGAGTGGTCGTGCTGAAGCCGCTCGACCGCGCCCTCGCCGACGGCGACCCCGTGTACTGCGTCCTCCTCGGCAGCGCGGTGAACAACGACGGCGCCACGGACGGCCTCACCCGCCCCAGCCCCGACCGCCAGTCGGACGTCGTACGCGCCGCGCAGCGGATGGCCGGGGTGGAGCCGTCGGAGGTGGCGTACGTGGAACTCCACGGCACGGCGACCCGGGTGGGGGACCCCGTGGAGGCCGCGGCTCTCGGCGCGGTCTTCGCCGGGGAGGGTGCGCGCGACGAGCCGCTGAGGGTCGGCTCGGCCAAGACGAACATCGGACATCTGGAGGCCGCCGCCGGGATCGTGGGGCTGCTCAAGGCGGCGCTCAGCGTCAGCCGCGCGGAGCTTGCGCCGAGCATCAACTACGAACGGCCGCACCCGGACATCCCGCTGGACGAGTGGGGTCTGCGGGTCCAGCGGGAGCTGAGCGGGTGGCCGGGGAGCGGGCGCAGGGTGGCGGGCGTCAGTTCCTTCGGGATGGGCGGCACCAACTGCCATGTGGTGCTGGCGGAGCCGCCGGCCGCCGAGGCCGTGCCGTCGCCCGCGGTCGCAGCGACCGAGCCCGGGACCGCGTGGACAACCGAGCCCGGGGCCGGGACCGTGTGGACAACCGAGCCCGGGCCCGGGACCGCGTGGACAATCACGTCCGGGCCGGTTCCTGTCGACGACGGTTTCGTGTCTCTGCCGCTGTCCGGGAAGTCCGCCTCAGCCCTCGCGGCCCAGGCCGGACGCCTCCGCGACCACCTCACACGCAACCCCCACATCCCCCTGCCCGACATCGCCCACGCGTTGACGGTGACGCGGCCGGTGTTCGAGCACTGGGCCGTCATCAGCACCACCGGCCGCACCCAGCTCCTCGAAGCGTTGGAAGCGGTCGCGGACCGCTCACCCCACCCCGGAGTCACCACCGGCGCCACCAGCGGACCCTCCCACCAGACCGTGTTCCTCTTCCCCGGACAAGGCTGCCAATACCCCGGCATGGGACAAGACCTCTACCAACGCCTCCCCGTCTTCACCGACGCCTTCGACGAAGCCTGCCAAGCACTCGACCCCCACCTCGAACACCCCCTCAAAGACATCGTCTTCTCCCAACCCGGCACCCCCCAGGCCCGCCTCCTCAACCGCACCGACTACACCCAACCCGCCCTCTTCGCCCTCACCATCGCCCTCTACCACCAAATCCGCG
>NZ_JBIBWD010000020.1:0-143388 GCF_043080985.1 Streptomyces sp. NPDC014894 | reverse complement strand
GCCGCCGACAACCCCGAACTCACCGCCATCGACTTCGGGCTCAAGGCCGACGGCCTCACCCTCAAGAAGGACCCCGAGAGCGGCGCCGTCACCGCACTCAACCCCGCCGGCCAGCCCGTCTTCTCCACCTCCACCGCCCGGATGTGGGACTCCTCCGGCACGGACACGGCCTCGGGGACCACTCCGCCCGGCGCGCAGGCCCGGAAGGCTCCCGTCACCAGGCCCACGAGCGCGAAGGCCGCGCCGCCGTCGGATCTGAACCCCGGGACCAATAGCGCCGAGGTCGGCGTACAGGTGACGGACAGTAAGCTGATCCTCACCCCGGACCAGGCCCTGCTGGACTCGCCGAAGACCACCTACCCGGTCTACATCGACCCCCGGGTCACCGGCGCCCGCCAGGCGTGGACCATCGCTTACAAGCCACACCCGACCAGCAGCTACTGGAACGGAACGGGCTGGAGCGGCGGCACCACCAGTGAGGCCCGCGTCGGCTACGAAAGCAGCAGCGGAGGCACCGCCCGGTCGTTCTTCCGGGTCGACTCCAAGTTCCTCGCCGGGGTGAAGGTGGTCGACGCCCAGTTCCAGATCACCCAGACGCACTCCTGGTCCTGCACCGCCAAGCCGGTGGAGCTGTGGCTGACCGGCGCGATCAGCTCCGGCACCACCTGGAACAAGCAGCCCGCCTGGGACACCCGTCAGGACGTACGGAACTACGCCCACGGCAATGAGACGTTCGGCTGCCCGGACAAGGCGATCGACCTCAAGGCGAACCAGGCCGCTCAGAAGGCCGCGGCGAACAAGTACCCCAACCTCACCTTCGGCCTGCGCGCGCCCCAGAGCGCCGAGGACGCCAAGGACGAGTACAGCTGGAAGAAGTTCAAGCCGGACGCCAAGCTGATCGTCGAGTTCAACCGCCCGCCGAAGGCCCCCTGGGCGATGGACACCATCCCCAGCACCAAGGTCGGCACCGAGTGCGGCAACGGAACCTCGTACGTCACCGTCGGCAACACCGATGTGACCCTTGTCTCACAGGCCTGGGACCCGGACGGCGGCGACGTCAACGTCGAGTTCCACCTCTGGGCGACCGGCAAACGTGATGTCGCTCCCGGTCTGCTCTTCCAGAAGCGCGTGAAGGCGACCGTCTCGGCGAAGGACCCCAAGGGCGTCCCGGTCCGGGTGACCGTGCCGAAGAAGCTGCTGGACGACAACAAGGCGGCGAGCGGCGGCCAGTTCTCCTGGAAGGCCCAGACCGAGGATGTCGCCGACCCGGCGTTCGCGTCCGACTGGACGCCGAGCCTCGGCGCGAACGGCTGCCGCTTCGGCTTCGACCCGACGGCCCCCTCCGTGATGCCGACGGTCGTGTCCGAGAACGCCGTCTACCCGGAGCAGCTCACCGGGGACAGCCCCGACGGCGCGCTGGCGCGCACTCCGGGCGTCTTCGTCTTCGACACCCCCGGCGGCTCGGACATCGTCGAGTACAAGTGGGGTCTGGACCGCACCCCGCCGAACGTCTCCGCCAAGCCCGCCGTCAAGGGCGGCCCGGCGAAGGCGACGATCACCCCGCTCACCCCGGGCTCGCACATCCTCTATGTGCAGGGCTTCGACGCGGCGGGGAACGCCGGCCCCCGGTACCCGTACAAGTTCACCGTGAAGAGCCCGGGCGTCCAGGACAAGCCGAGTGACGTCAACGGCGACGGTCTGCCGGACATGTTCGCGGTCGACGGCGCCAACAACCTCCGGCTGTACGGCGGCACCGGCAACGGCTCCGTCGCCCCCTCGGTGCTGATGTCCGAGACCGGCCAGTGGAGCGGCGCGCTGCTGACCCACCGCGGGGACCTGACCGAGGACTTCTACGAGGACCTCGTGGCCCGTACCAAGGACAACAAGCTCTGGTACTACCCGAACGACGGCCAGGGCTCGTTCACCGACGACACCCGGCAGGAGGTCTACTTCTTCGGTGACGAGGAGACGGGCGCGCCGTCCGTCGACCCGGCGACGCTCAAGCAGCTCGTCTCGGTCGGGGACGTCACCCCGGACTCGGAGGGCCACCACCCGGACTTCGTCGGTGTGATCGGCGACCAGCTCTGGTTCCTGCCCGGCTCCCCGGGCGGCAAGATCCAGGCCGGCTATCCGATCGGCGGCAACGGCTGGGGCAAGATGACCCTGGCCTCCCCCGGTGATGTGGACGGCGACGGGTTCACCGATCTGATCGCCCGTGACACGCTGAGCGGCGCGGTCTGGCTCTACCACGGCAAGAGCCGCGGCGACGCGGACGGCGACGGCGTCCCGGACGGCGGCACCGACCCGGCGTCCATCGGCGACTCCGCCAACCGCACCTCGTACGCCACCGGCTGGACTCCGGCCGCGCGTCCGCTGGTGACGGCGGGCGGCGACTCGAACGGGGACAGCGTCCCCGACCTGTGGACCACCACGGCGAACGCCACCGCCGGTCTGGAGTTCTTCCCCGGTCGCAAGACCGGTCTGGTCGGACCGCCGACGGTGGTCGGCTGGGGCGGCTGGCAGGCGATCAAGGTGATCTCCTGACACCGGTCCGACGGAACGGCCGCTCGTGCGGAGCGTCCCTGAACGGCTGAGGTGCGTTCCGTCGCTCTCCCTCTGAGGGGAGCGGCGGCCGGGCCCGGTCCCGCGGTGTGTCCGCGGGGCCGGGCCTTCGTTGTGCGGGGGCTGGTGTCCGGGGCGGTCCGGGGCGGCTTCGGGATCCGGGGCCGGGTCCGGGGCGGCTTCGGGATCCGGGTCCGGGTCCGCTTCGGGGGCGCGGTCCAGGGCGTGGGCCGGAGCCGGGGCGCGCCCAGATCCTGGCCAGGCGGTCCGCTTCGGGCTCCGGCTCCGGCTCCGGCTCCGGCTCCGGCTCCGGCTCCGGCTCCGGCCGATTCATCACCGGACGGCGGATCGATGAGTTCCCCGTGGAGGGGCAGTCCTCTCTGTCATGAGCAACGACACACCTGCCATCTCGCCCGTCGTCGTGGAGCGCGGCGAGCAGCGTTACGCCTTCATCCGGGGCTCGGTCCGGATGGACGCCTTCCATGTGATCGCCGACCGTCTCGGCGAACTGATCGGCTGGCTGACGGACCACGGCGTCGCCTTCGCGGGAGCGCCCTTCTTCCGTTTCAACACCGTCGACATGGCGGGAGAGTCCGATGTCGAGGCGGGCATCCCGGTCGTCATGGCCCCGGAGCCGGAGGGCGACATCCGGATCGGCACCCTTCCTCCCGGCCGCTACGCCACCGTCGCCCACACCGGCCACCCCGACCAGCTGTTCGACATCGCCGCCGCGCTCCGGGAGTGGGCCGACCGCGAGGGGCTGGTCTGGGACATGACGGAGACCGGCGACGGGGTGGAGCGGTGGGGGTGCCGGCTGGAGTCGTATCTGACCGATCCCCGGATCGAGCCCGATCTGAGCAAGTGGGAGATCGAGCTGTCCTTCCGGCTGGCGGACTGACGGCCAGACGGGCCGGCCGCGGGCTGCCCGCACCGGGCCGGGCCGGCCGGCCGGTCGACCCGGTGTCGGCCGTCGGCGGTCGGCCCGCCGCCTTCCGTCTTCCGGGTACGAGAACGGCCCCCGATCCGCGTCTCCGCGGATCGGGGGCCATCTCTATCACGTGGCGGCGCCAGGATTCGAACCTGGGAAGGCTAAGCCGGCGGATTTACAGTCCGCTCCCATTGGCCACTCGGGCACACCGCCATGGGATGTGCCGCCTCGGGCGATCCGCTCGGTGGCGGTGTCCTTGGCGACGACGTAAACGATACCCGATACCCGGGGGTGCTTCGCCACCGGATTGATCAGCGGCCGGGACCGGTGCGGGTGGCTAGGCTTGGCCGAGCGGTTCGGGGACTCCGGCCGCCCTCCACACACCCGATACAAGGAGCCACAGGACATGGCCGACTCCAGTTTCGACATCGTCTCGAAGGTCGAGCGGCAGGAGGTCGACAACGCCCTCAATCAGACGGCGAAGGAGATCTCCCAGCGGTACGACTTCAAGAACGTCGGGGCGTCGATCGCCTGGTCAGGCGAGAAGATCCTGCTGCAGGCGAACTCCGAGGAGCGGGTCGCCGCGATCCTCGACGCATTCCAGTCCAAGCTGATCAAGCGCGGGATCTCGCTGAAGGCGCTGGACGCGGGCGAGCCCCAGCTGTCCGGCAAGGAGTACAAGATCTTCGCCTCGATCGTGGAGGGGATCTCCCAGGAGAACGCCAAGAAGGTGGCGAAGATCATCCGCGATGAGGGCCCGAAGGGCGTCAAGGCGCAGGTGCAGGGCGAGGAGCTGCGGGTCAGCTCCAAGAGCCGTGACGACCTCCAGGCCGTGCAGGCGCTGCTGAAGGCCCAGGACTTCGACTTCGCGCTGCAGTACGTGAACTACCGCTGACCGAGTCGCCGCACCGCCGGCCCCCGGGCGGGGCCGGTGCGGAATCGGTACGGCTGCGACGGCCGGGCGCGGCCACACGGGAGTCTCCCGGTGGTCCGCGCCCGGCCGCGTCCGGTGGCGGGGCCCGCTCGGGCGGGTGGTCCGGGCGGCGCCCGGCGGGGTGACGGCCCCGGGCGTGATGTCCGAATTCCGCCAGCGTCGGGGGCTGCGGCACCGCACACTCGGAGATGTGGCGCCCGGAACGCGCGCCACGGGAGAGCGCGAGAAAGGGAACGGCCATGGCCGCCATGACGGTCCATACGACCATCGAGAGCCCGCTGGGCGAGGTGCTGCTGGTCGGAACGGCCTCCGGTACGGCCCCGGGCGGCACCGCGCTCGCCTCGCTGTCGCTCCCGGGGCAGAAGGGCGCGGCGGTCGTCCAGGACGGCTGGCGGCGCGACCCGGCCGCCTTCGAGGAGATCGGCGGCCAGCTGACCTCGTACTTCGCGGGCGTGACCACGGGCTTCGACGTGGAGTGCGTGGAGTCCGGCACGGAGTTCCAGCGGAAGGTCTGGCGGGCGCTGGAGGAGATCCCGTACGGGACGACGGCGACCTACGGGGAGATCGCCCGGCGGGTCGGCGTCGCCCGGGCCGGGGTGCGCGCGGTGGGGACCGCGATCGGACGGAATCCGCTGCTGGTGGTGCGGCCGTGCCACCGGGTGATCGGTTCGGACGGGGCCCTGCGCGGGTACGCGGGCGGGCTGGAGCGCAAGGAACGTCTCCTGGGGCTGGAGGGAGCGCTGCGCCATGGGTGACGGGACCGGCTTCCCGGAGGCCCTCTTCCCCGAGGCGCTCGTCTCCGGCCCGCCCGGGGCCGGGAGGTCGGGGGACGAGAGGTCGGGGGACGGGGCTCGAAGCCCGGCGGTGCGGCGGCCGGGCGAGCCGGTCGTCCTCGCGCCGGGGGCCGTGCATGTGCCGGGGTGGCTGTCGCCCGCCCGGCAGCGGGAGCTGGTGGAGGCGTGCCGGGGCTGGGCGCGCGGTCCGGTGCCGCTGCGGCACACCGTGCTGCCGAACGGCGGCGTGATGTCGGTGCGGACGGTGTGTCTGGGCTGGCACTGGCAGCCGTACCGCTACAGCCGGACGGCCGACGATGTGAACGGCGCGCGGGTCGCCGGCTTCCCCGACTGGCTGGTGGAGCTGGGCCGGTCGGCGCTGGCGGCGGCGTACGGGCCGGAGGGGCCGGGCGGCCCCGGCGGGGGCGGGGACGCGTACACCCCCGACACGGCGCTGATCAATTTCTACGACGGCGCGGCGAGGATGGGGATGCACCAGGACAAGGAGGAGCGGTCCGGTGCTCCGGTGGTCTCGCTGAGCATCGGTGACCGCTGTGTCTTCCGCCTCGGCAACACCCACACGCGCGGGCGTCCCCATACCGATGTGGAGCTGGCGTCCGGTGATCTGTTCGTCTTCGGCGGGCCGTCCCGGTTCGCGTACCACGGGGTGCCGAAGGTGTATCCGGGGACGGCCGACCCGGCGTCGGGGATGACTGCCGGGCGGCTGAACATCACCCTGCGGGAGACCGGGCTGACGGGCTGAGACCCGGGCCCGGCTCCGGAGAGCCGGGCAGAGGTCAGCGGGCAGAGGTCAGCGGGCGGAGGTCAGCGGGCGGGCCTCGGCGGCGGGTGCGGCGGCTCAGCGGGAGCGGGAGTGACCGAACAGCAGCCGGTACCCGACCAGCAGCACCAGCGAGCCGCCTATCGCCGCGAGCCAGGTGGTCCCGTCGTAGAACTCCTTGGTGATGGGCCGGTCGAAGAAGCGGGCCGAGATCCAGCCGCCGAGGGACGCGCCGACGACGCCGATGAGGGTGGTGACGATCAGACCGCCCGGGTCGCGCCCCGGAAGCAGGATCTTGGCGATGGCCCCGGCGAGCAGACCGAGGATGATCCAGCTGATGATGCTCATGCCCTGAACCTGCCTTTCGTGCGGTGTTGTTCTCAAGACGCCGAAATGCCCCACGCGGTTGCGGAAGCGGGCGGCGTCCGTCGCGCCGGTGCCGGCTGTCCCGTCGTCTGTCCCGTCATCTGTCCCGTCGCCGGGCGGACATGCCCTCATGGTGAGCCATGCCACTGACAGTCGGCCGGAGCAGCGGAACGCCGCCCTCCCGGAGGGGGGCGGCGGTCTTCCGCGAGACGTCCGGCCGGCTCGGGGCGGCCCGGCCGGGATCGGCGGGGCGGCCCGGACCAGTGGCGCGGGCCGGGCGGCCGAGGGGCGGCGGACCGGCGGCGGTGGCGGGGCGGTCCGGGCCTCAGCGGGTGGCGAAGGGCTGGTCGGAGGGGACGATCTCCTTGCCCAGCGGCAGCAGCGAGACCGGGATCAGCTTGAAGTTCGCGATGCCGAGCGGGATCCCGATGATCGTGACGCACAGGACGATTCCGGTGACGATGTGCCCGAGGGCGAGCCACCAGCCGGCGAGGACCAGCCACAGCACATTGCCGACGCACGAGGGCGCGCCCGCGTCCCGGCGGTCGACCACGGTGTAGCCGAAGGGCCAGAGGGCGTAGACCCCGATCCGGAAGGCGGCCAGGCCGAACGGGATGCCGATGATCGTGATGCAGAGCAGCACACCCGCGAGCATGTAGCCGAGGAACATCCAGAAGCCGCAGAGGATGAGCCATATGACGTTCAGGATTGTCTTCATGGACGACGACCTGCCATCTGTTCGAGTCGGGCGATGCGCTCCGCCATGGGCGGATGGGTCGAGAACATCTTGGACAGGACCTTCCCGGGGCGGAAGGGATTCGCGATCATCATGTGGCTCGCGGTCTCCAGCCGGGGCTCCGCGGGGAGCGGCAGCTGCTTCGTACCGGCGTCGAGCTTGCGCAGGGCGCTCGCGAGGGCGAGCGGGTCGCCGGTGAGCTGGGCTCCCGAGGCGTCCGCCTCGTATTCGCGGGAGCGGCTGACGGCGAGCTGGATGATGGAGGCGGCGACCGGTCCCAGGATCAGGATGAGGATCATTCCGGCGAATCCGGGGCCGTCGTCGTCGGACCGGCCCACGGGGATCAGCCAGGCGAAGTTCACCAGGAACATCACCACGGAGGCGAGGGCTCCGGCGACGGAGGAGATCAGGATGTCCCGGTTGTAGACATGGCTCAGCTCGTGGCCGAGGACGCCGCGCAGCTCCCGCTCGTCGAGTATCCGCAGGATGCCCTCGGTGCAGCAGACCGCCGCGTTGCGCGGGTTGCGTCCGGTGGCGAAGGCGTTGGGGGCCTGGGTGGGCGAGATGTACAGCCGGGGCATGGGCTGGCGGACGGAGCTGGAGAGCTCTCGGACGATGCGATAGAGGCCGGGGGCCTCGAATTCGCTCACCGGGCGGGCCCGCATGGCCCGCAGCGCCATCTTGTCGCTGTTCCAGTAGGCGTACGCATTGGTGCCGAGCGCGACGACGAGCGCGACGACGAGCCCCGTACGGCCGAAGAAGCTGCCGATGACGAGGATGAGTGCGGACATTCCGCCGAGGAGTACGGCGGTCTTCAGCCCGTTGTGCCGGCGGTGCACGGTACGCCCTCCAGGTGGTGCGGCAGGGGAACCCTTTGCGTGGTGCTCCACTCTCCAGTGGACCCTTCTGTACTGGTCAACGCCAGGCGAAGGACGCCAGTTCCCTTGTGCTCCGTGCCGGGGGCCGGTCCGTTCGGGTGACGGTCAGAACAGGCTGGTCGCCGCGAAGCGCAGCACCAGCTGCGGATAGCCGGAGAGGACGACGCCCAGGACGGCGGTCAGGGCGATGGCCGCGGTGACGGCGGCGGGGACCCGCCGGTGCGCCGCTCCGGCGGCGGGAGCCGTGGTTCCGCCGCTCTCGGCGGGCTCGGCGGCCTCCGCGGGGGCCCTGAAGAGGATCGCGGTCCACTTCAGGTAGTAGTACAGAGCGATCACCACATTGACGCCCATGATCACGGCCAGCCAGCCCAGACCCGCGTCGACGGCCGAGGAGAAGACCACGACCTTGGCGAAGAGCCCGATGATGCCCGGCGGCAGCCCGGCCAGGCAGAGCAGGAAGAAGGCCAGGGCGAGGGCGGCGAGCGGGCGGGTGGCGTAGAGCCCCTGGTAGTCGGAGATCCGGTTCAGCGGCTTCGTACGGGCGACCAGGACCACCACCGCGAACGCGCCGAGGTTGACCACGGCGTACATCAGGGCGTACGCGACGGTCGCGCCGATCTGGTCGTCGCTGGAGTACGCGGCGGCGGCGATCGGGACCAGGATGTATCCGGCCTGTCCCACGGACGACCAGGCCAGCAGACGCACCGCGCTCCAGCGGCGGCCCGCGGCCTGGCGCAGCGCGGCGACATTGCCCGCGGTCATGGTCAGCGCGGCGAGCACGGCGATCGCCGGGCCCCAGACGTCGGCGTACGCGGGGAACGCGACGACGGTCACCAGGATCAGCCCGGTGAAGCCGACCGCCTTTCCGACGACGGAGAGGAAGCCCGCGATGGGCAGCGGCGCGCCCACATAGGTCTCGGGGACCCAGAAGTGGAAGGGGACGACGGCCGTCTTGAAGGCGAAGCCGATGAGGGTCAGCGCGACGCCCGTCTTGGCGAGGGTGTCCAGCTGGCCGGGGACGTCGCCCAGCTCGGCGGCGATCCGGGTGAGGTGGAGGCTGCCCGTGGCGGCGTACACGAAGCTGACGCCGAGCAGGGTCACGGCGGTCGCGGTGACCGAGGAGAGGAAGAACTTCAGCGCCGCCTCGCTGGAGAGCCGGTTTCCGCGCCGCATGCCGACGAGGGCGAAGGCGGGCAGCGAGGCGACTTCGAGGGCGACGACCAGGGTGGTGAGATCGCGTGCGGCGGGCAGCAGGGCCGCGCCGGACGCGGAGGCGAGCAGCAGGAACCAGTACTCCCCCGGCGGCGGCTCCCCGCGGGAGCCGTGCAGCGAGAGCAGCACGGTCAGCAGCGCCCCGCCGAGCACCAGCAGCTGGATGGCCAGGGTGAAGTGGTCGGCGGTGTAGCTGCAGGTCGCGGTGTCGGCGGTGAGACAGAACGTCTGGCGTTCGCCGGCGCGCAGCGGTACGAGGGCGATGATCGCGGCGACCAGTCCGGCGGCCGCGCCGAGGCCCAGCAGCCGCTTGTGCCGCTCGGCCGTGAACAGGTCGGCGACCAGGCAGAGCAGGGCGGTCGCCGCGGCGATGACGGGCGGCGCGATGGCGAGCCAGTCGACGGACTGGACGACGCTGGGGACGTCCGCGGCTGCGGTGACGACGGCGGGGGCGGCGCCTCCGGTGGTCGTGATCACGACTTGCCTCCTGCGAGCAGCTTCTGCACGGCCGGGTCGGTGAGGCCGAGGAGGACCGCGGGCCACAGTCCGGCGAGGACGGTGAGGGCGACGAGCGGCGACCAGGTGACCAGCTCGTACGTCTGGACGTCGGCGATCGCCCGGGTCTCGCGGCCTCCGGGGCGGGGCACGCCCATGCAGACGCGGCGGACGACGATCAGCAGATACGCGGCGGTGAGCAGGGTGCCGAATCCGCCGATCGCCATGAAGGTGAGGAAGGCGGGGCGGCTCAGGCCCGCCGCGGGGTCGAAGGCCCCGAAGAGGGCGAGCATCTCGCCCCAGAATCCGGCGAGGCCGGGGAGTCCGAGGGAGGCGACGGCGGCGAAGGCGAGCAGGGCGCCGAGCCGGGGGGCGCTGCCGTAGAGGGCCGCGCCCGCGGCTCCGGCGAGGGTGTCGAGATCGGCGGTGCCGTAGCGGTCCTTGAGCGCTCCGACCAGGAAGAAGAGCAGGCCGGTGATGAGGCCGTGGGCGATGTTGGCGAAGAGCGCGCCGTTGACGCCGGTGGGCGTCATGGTGGCGATGCCGAGGAGGACGAAGCCCATGTGACCGACGGAGGAGTACGCGATCAGCCGCTTGAGGTCGCCGCCGGCGCCCTTCTTGGCGAGGGCGAGGCAGGCGAGGGATCCGTAGATGATGCCGACGACGGCGAAGGCGGCGAGGTAGGGCGCGAAGACGCGCATGCCGTCGGGGGCGGCGGGCAGCAGGATCCGGACGAATCCGTAGGTGCCCATCTTCAGCAGCACGCCGGCGAGCAGTACGGATCCGACGGTCGGCGCGGCGGTGTGGGCGTCCGGGAGCCAGCTGTGCAGCGGCCACATCGGGGTCTTGACCGCGAGTCCGATCCCGATCGCCAGAACGGCGATGACCTGCGTGGACAGGGTCAGTCCCCGGCCGTTGTCAGTGGCGAGTGCCACCATGTCGAATGTGCCGGCCTGCAGCCCGATCAGCAGCAGTCCGAGCAGCATGATCACGGAGCCGAGCAGGGTGTAGAGGATGAACTTCCAGGCGGCGGCCCGACGGGCCCGGCCGCCCCAGCGCGCGATGAGGAAGTACATCGGGATGAGGACCATCTCGAAGGCCAGGAAGAAGAGCACCAGGTCGAGGACGGCGAAGGTCAGCAGCGTCCCCGACTCCAGGACGAGGAGCAGCGCGACGAAGCCCTTGGGGGACGGGCCCTCGGGCATCTTGTAGTAGCTGTAGAGCGCGCAGAGGAAGGTCAGCAGCGCGGTCAGGACCAGGAGGGGGAGAGAGATGCCGTCGACGCCGAGGTGGACGCGCACGTCGAGGGCGGGGATCCAGCTGATGTCGGTCTGGGCCTGCATCCTCGACGGCCGGTCGTGGTCGAAGCCGATCACGAGGGCGATCGCGGCGGCCAGGATCGCCCCGGTGACGGTGACGCCGTGGCGCAGCACCGCCTGGCCGGGGTTCTTGCCGCGCAGTCCGGGCGGGGCGGGCAGCAGGGCGGCGACGGCTCCCAGGAGGGGGCCGACGACGATGAACGCGAGAAGGAACTGCATCACGGACTCGCTGATATCGATCACGGCTCACGATCCCGCGTTGACGTTGGAGAGGACCACGGCGGCGATCGCCAGGACCACGGTGCCCGCGAGGAGCACGCTCAGATAGGTCTGCACATTGCCGGTCTGGGCCCGTCGTACGAGGATGCCGAGCCAGTTCGCGCCGGTGCCCGCGCCGCGGACATAGGTGTCGACGACCGCGCGGTCGAGGAAGCGGACGAGTTCGGCGGCTGCCTGGACGGGGCGGACGAAGAGCACGTGGTAGACGGCGTCGAGGTGGAAGCCGGTCACGGCGTGGCGGTGCAGGGGGCCCAGCAGCAGCCGTCCGGGGTCGGCGGGGTCGGGGGCGGCGGCCACCGATCCGTAGGCGGGGGCGTGCGCGGCGACGGCCTCGGCCTCGACGGCGGAGGGCGCGGCGTCGGGGTGGGCGACGACGGCCCGGGCGGGCATCGGGGCGGCGGCCAGGCTGTCGCGGTGGCGCAGGGTGCGCCAGGCGCCGTAGGTGAGCAGCGCCCCGATCAGGGCGACGCCGGTGCCGAGGACGGCGGTGACGAGGGTGGGTGCGAGGCCGTTGCCGTCGAACCAGCTGTCGGCGTGGGCGAAGGTCGCCCCGAGGCCGAGGGAGGGCACGGCGAGCAGCCAGAGCACGGAGGTCATGGCGCGGGGCTCGCGGCCGTGGTCGGGGGCGTCGGCCCCGCGGCCGCGGAAGGCGAGCAGCCACAGCCGGGTCGCGTAGGCGGCGGTGAGCAGGGCGGCCAGCAGTCCGGCGACGAGGACCGTCCAGCCCGCCGCGGCGGGGGCGGTCAGGCCGCCGAGCGCGCTGCGTTCCGCGGCGACGAGGACGGCTTCCTTGGAGAAGAAGCCGGCGAAGGGAGGGATGGCGACGAGCGCGAGGAGGGCGACGGTCATCGTCCAGTACGCGTCGGGGATGCGCCGGGGCAGTCCGCCCATGCGGGACATGGCGGCGAGTGAGTTGGTGCCCGCGGCGTGGATGACCACGCCCGCGGCGAGGAAGAGGAGGGCCTTGAAGGCGCCGTGCGAGATGAGGTGGAAGACGGCGGCGCCGCGGTCGGCGACGGCGAGGGCGCCCGCCATGTAGCCGAGCTGGCCGATGGTCGAGTAGGCGAGGACGCGTTTGATGTCGTCCTGGGCGAGGGCGGCGAGCCCGGAGCCGACCATGGTGACCGCCGCCATGACGGCGAGGACGATCAGCGCCGCCGCGGAGGAGGCGAAGAGCGGGAGGAGCCGGGCGACGAAGTAGATGCCGGCCGCGACCATCGTCGCGGCGTGGATCAGCGCGGAGACGGGGGTGGGGCCGGCCATCGCGTCGGGCAGCCAGGTGTGGAGCGGGAACTGCGCCGACTTGCCCGCCACCCCGGCGAGGAGCAGCAGGGCGATCAGTGTGGGGTGGTCGATGGCCCCGGTCTCGACCGCGTCGAGGATTCCGGTGATCCGGAAGGTCCCGGCGTCGGTGGCGAGCGCGAAGAGACCGATCAGGAAGGGGACGTCGCCGAGCTTGGTGACGAGGAACGCCTTCAGGGAGGCGGCGCGCGCCTCGGGCGTCTCCCAGTAGTGGCCCACGAGGAAGTAGGAGCAGATGCCCATGATCTCCCAGCCGACCAGGAGCACCATCAGATCGCCGGAGTAGACGACGAGGAGCATCGCGGCGGTGAAGAGGGAGACGAGGGCGGCGTAGGAGGGGTAGCGCGGGTCGTCGCGGAGGTAGGCCGTGGAGTAGATCTGCACACAGGAGGCGACGACGCCGACCAGTACGGCGACGAGGACCGCGAAGCCGTCGAGGTGCAGAGCGAGTTCGATGGGGACCGAGCCGGTCGGGGTGAAGAGGGTGGCGGCGTCGATCGTCGCTCCGCCGCCCTGGCGGGCGGCGACGGCGATCGCGAGGCCGGCGGCGGCGAGGGTCGGCAGGATCGCCAGCGGCCGGACGAATCCGGGGGCGGTCCGGCCGAGGAGCAGTCCGGCCGCCGCGCCCAGGAACGGAAGGAGGGGTACGAGGACGGCGAGGGTGGTGGTGGTCACGCGGTGGCCTCAGCCTTCTGCGTGCGCTGTTCCGGCGCGGCCGCGTCAGGGTCGTCGGAGCTGTCGTCGGGGCCCTCGGCGGTGTCCCGGAGCCGGTCGACGTCCGAGCTGCCGCGGTTGCGGTAGACCATCAGGACGATCGACAGGCCGATGCCGATCTCGGCGGCGGCGATGGCGATGGTGAAGAGGGTGAGCGCCTGGCCGGAGTGGAGGGCGTCGCGCAGCCAGACGTCGAAGGCGACGAGGTTGAGGTTGACGGCGTTGAGCATCAGCTCGACGGACATCAGGACCAGGATCGCGTTGCGCCGGGCGAGGACGCCGTAGAGGCCGGTGCAGAAGAGGAGGACGCTGAGCACGGCGGGATAGGCGAGGTGCATCAGCTCTCCCCCTCGGGGTCCTCGGGGTGGTTCCCGGCGGGCGCCGCGGAGCCGGTGGAGCCCTTGGGGCCCTTGGGGCCTGCGGAGTCCGTGGAGCCCTTGGCTCCCGTGGGGCTCTTGGAGCCGGTGGGGCCCTTTGAGCCGGTGGAGCCCTTGGGGCTGGTGGGGCCCTTGGGCTCGGTCCGCTCCCCGTGCTTGCGGGAGAGGACGATCGCGCCGACGAGGGCGGCGAGGAGGAGTACGGAGAGGGCCTCGAAGGGGAGCACCCAGTGCCGGAAGAGGATCGCGCCGGTGACCTCGGTGGAGCCCTGGGCGGGTCCTTCGAGATCGATCCAGCTGGTGCGGAAGGCGTCCACGACCACCCAGACCAGGGCGGCCGCCGCGCTGCCGGCCACCGCGAGGGCGACCGGGCGGTTGCCGGAGTCCGCGTCCGGGGAGCGGCCGATGGGGGCCTTGGTGAGCATCAGCCCGAAGAGCAGGAGGACGACCACGGATCCGAGATAGATCAGGACCTGCACCCAGGCGATGAACTCCGCCGTGAGCAGCAGATACTCGACGGCGAGACCGCCGAGCGCGACCACCAGCCAGAGCGCGGCGTGCACCAGCTGCCGGGTGGTGACGGTCATGACGGCTGCGCCGAGGGTGACGAGTCCGACCAGGAGGAAGGCGATCTCGACGCCGGTCGGTGAGAGAAAGCCCTGGGTCGCGGCGGCGAGGTTCATTCCGTGCCTCCGTCGTCCTCGGCGGGGGCGGCGGGCGCGGCCTGGGCGGCGGCGAGCTTCTCGGCGGCCTTGCGGGCGGCCGCGATCTCCTTCGGCTCCTCGGCGCCCGGGTCGAGTGCGGGCGGCGCGGGCACCGTCCACATCCATTCGCGGAGTTTGTCCCGCTCATGGGTGAGTTCGCGGATGTCCGTCTCCGCGTACTCGAACTCCGGGGACCAGAAGAGCGCGTCGAAGGGGCAGACCTCGATGCAGATACCGCAGTACATGCAGAGCGAGAAGTCGATGGCGAACCGGTCGAGGACATTGCGGCTGCGCTCGCGGCCGCCGGGGACCGCGGCCGGGACCGTCTCCTTGTGGGAGTCGATGTAGATGCACCAGTCGGGGCACTCACGGGCGCAGAGCATGCAGACCGTGCAGTTCTCCTCGAACAGTCCGATCACCCCGCGGGTGCGGGGCGGAAGCTCGGGCTGGACGTCCGGGTACTGCGCGGTGACGGTCTTCTTCGTCATCGTGCGGAGGGTGACGGCCAGGCCCTTGGCCAGGCCGGAGCCGGGAATGGGAGGCATGGTTACTGAATCACCACCTTCACGACGCCGGTGAGGGCGATCTGGGCGAGAGCGAGCGGGACGAGGGCGGTCCAGGCGAGCTTCTGCAGCTGGTCCTCGCGCATCCGGGGGTAGCTCACGCGCAGCCAGATGATGACGAAGGCGAGGACGGCCGTCTTGAGAAGGGTCCAGACCCAGCCGAGGCCGTCGTCGCCCATCGGTCCGTGCCAGCCGCCGAGGAAGAGCACGGTGGTCAGACCGCAGAGCACCACGATGCCCGCGTACTCGGCGAGCAGGAAGAGCGCGAAACGCAGACCGGTGTACTCGGTGTACGCGCCGAAGATGATCTCGGAGTCGGCGACCGGCATGTCGAAGGGGGGACGCTGGAGTTCGGCGAGGCCGGCGACGAAGAAGACGACGGCGCCCACGATCTGCCAGGGCAGCCACCACCACTCCCAGGCGTTCAGGATGCCGGGCAGCGAGACCGTGCCGGCCGCCATGGCGACGGAGGCGGCGGCGAGCAGCATCGGCAGTTCGTACGCCAGCAGCTGGGCGGCGGTCCGCAGCCCGCCGAGGAGGGAGAACTTGTTGGCCGAGGCCCAGCCCGCCATGAGCGAGCCGAGCACGCCGACGCCCATCACGGCCATCACGAAGAAGATGCCGGCGTCGACGACCTGGCCGACCGCGCCCTCACTGGGGCCGATCGGGATGGCGACCAGAACGAGGAGATAGGGGAGCAGGGCCACGGCGGGGGCGAGCTGGAAGACGCGGCGGTCGGCGTTGGCCGGGACCACGTCCTCCTTCTGCGCGAACTTGACCCCGTCCGCGACCAGCTGGGCCCAGCCGTGGAAGCCGCCCGCGTACATGGGGCCGAGGCGTCCCTGCATATGGGCCATCACCTTGTGCTCCGCCTGCCCGACGACGAGCGGGAGGACAAGGAAGACGGCGAAGACGACGAGCAGCCGGAAGGCGACGTCGAGGGCGTCGTTCACGCGGGGTCGCCTCCGGTGCGGTCGGTGCGCTCGCCGTCCTCGGGCCGATCACTCGGCCCGGGGGCGGGGGCGGGGGCGGTTTCGGATGCGGGGGCCTGCTCGGGCTCGGGCTCGGGCTCGGGCTCGGGCTCGGGGGCCGCGTCAGGCCCAGGAGCCTTCTCCGGCGCGGGAGCCTGCGCGGGCGCGGGAGCCTGCGCGGGCGCGGGAGCCTGCGCGGGCGCGGGAGCCTGCGCGGGCGCGGGGCCGGTAGCCGCCTCGGGCTCGGGCTCGGGGGCCTTCTCGGGCGCGGCGGGCTCAGGCTCGGGGGCCTTGTCCGGCGCGGGAGCGGAAGCCTGCTCGGCCTCCGGCGCGGCGGGCTCGGGGGCCTGTTCCCCGGCGGGTACGGGCCGGTCCGGTGCGGGCTCGGTGTCGCCGAACGCCGGGCGCGGCTGGTGCCAGGGCGCGTCCGCGTCGTGGGCGCGGGTGGTCGCGGGGGCGTCGGGACCGGCGGGCTCCGAAGCCGGAGTGGTGGGCCGGTCCGGCACGGCGGCGGCCGGTTCGGACGCGGGGGCCGGGGCCGGCTCCGGAGCCGGTTCGGCGGCAGGGGCCGGGGCCGAAGTCGGCTCCGCCGGGGTGGCGGCGGCCTGGGCCTCGGCGGTCTGGCTCGCGGAGCCGTCGCTCGCGCTGCGGGCGCGACGGACCGGGCGCTCGGGTGCTCCGGCGGCCGGAGCGGCCTCGGCCGTCTGGCTCGCCGAACCCTCACTCGCCGTACGGGCGCGACGGACCGGAGCCGGAGCGTCCGGCGACCCGGCCGCCGGAGCGGCCTGGCTCGCGGAGCCCTCGCCCGCCGTACGGGCGCGACGGACCGGGCGCTCGGGCGCTCCGGCTCCCGCGGCGCCTCGCGCGGCACCCGCACCCGCCGCACCGGCACCCGCACCGGCACCCGCACCCGCTCGCGGGGTGCGTGCGGCGCGGGCCGGGCGGGCCGGGGCGGGCGGGAGCTGGCCCTTGAGGGGGCCCCATTCGTTGGGGTCGGGGACGCCGGGCGGCAGCATCTGCCGGCGCTTGGGACCGCCGTGCTCGGACTCCCCCGGCTCCTTCGCCCCGGGCCACGCCTTGGCGACCCGCGCGGCCAGGACGAAGTCCTTGCGCAGCGGATGGCCCTCGAAGGTCTCGGGGAGGAGCAGCGGCACCAGGTGCGGATGGCCGGTGAAGGAGACGCCGAACATCTCGTGCGTCTCCCGCTCGTGCCAGTCCGCGCCCGCGTAGACCGCCACGGCGGTGGGCAGTACGGGAGCCTCGTGCGGGACCGTCGTCCGCACCAGCAGCCGGCGGACCCGGCCGCCCTCCAGCGAGACGACGTGCGCGCAGACCCGGAAGCCGGTGCCCGGCTCGTCCACCGCGCTCAGCCAGTCGAAGTAGGTGCAGCCCAGGGTGGTGCGGGCGGTCTCCAGGGCGGTGATCCAGGAGTCCGCGGGCACATCGACCGTGAGGAGGTCGTAGGCCAGCTCGGCGGTGGCGTCCGGGCCGAAGATCTCGGCGGCGGCGCCGGGGAGGCTGTCGTACCCGGTCACTTCCCGCCCTCCGGGGCAGAGGCGGCCGGGGCCGGGGGCGGTGTCACCAGGCCGCTGCGCAGTTCGGAGACGGACGCGCGGCTCGTCCCGTACCGCTCGCTGAGCGACTCACGGGCGATCTTCTCCTGGAGCTTGAGGATTCCCTGGAGCAGCGCCTCGGGCCGCGGCGGGCAGCCGGGGACGTAGACGTCGACGGGGATGATCTGGTCGACGCCCTTGGTCACCGAGTAGGAGTCCCAGTACGGGCCGCCGCAGTTGGAGCAGGCACCGAAGGAGATGACGTACTTCGGCTCGGGCATCTGCTCGTAGAGCCGCTTGACGGCCGGGGCCATCTTGTCGGTGACCGTGCCCGAGACGATCATCAGATCCGCCTGGCGGGGGCCGGGGGCGAAAGGGATCACCCCGAGCCGGATGAAGTCGTGGCGCGCCATGGAGGCGGCGATGAACTCGATGGCGCAGCAGGCCAGCCCGAAGTTGAAGACCCAGAGGCTGTAGCGGCGTCCCCAGTTGAGGACCACCTTCATGGGCTCGGGGGCCAGCCGGGAGAGGATGCCCAGCCGCTTGGGCTCCGGCAGCGGCACCGGGCCCGGGGCCGCCGAGGCGGCCCGCTCCTGCTCGGGCGCGGGGCCCGGCGTCAGGGGCGGGGTCGGGGTCACGTCCATGCGAGGACGCCCTTCTTCCATGCGTAGAGCAGTCCCACGGCCAGGAAGCCGAGGAAGATGAACATCTCCACCAGCGTCGTCCCGCCGTATCCGGGGGCGGCGAAGACCGTCGCCCACGGGAAGAGGAAGATCGAGTCGACGGCGAAGATCACGTACAGGAAGGCGTAGACGTAGTAGCGGACCTGGGTGTGCGCCCAGCCCTCGCCGACCGGGTCCACTCCGCATTCGTAGGTGAGCAGCTTCTCCGGCGTCGGCACCACGGGTCGCAGCAGCCGTCCGGCCCCGAAGGCCACCGCCACGAACAGCACGCCGATCAGGGCGAGCAGCCCCACGACCGAGTACGTGGCGAAATAGTCTGCCGCGAGCACGGCTCCGGTGGGTTCCGGCACGTCCGCCCCTCGCTCCCTGACCTCGTCCTCGCGGATCCCGGCGGCCGCCGCCGGCGTCCGCCCGGTGATCCGTGTCGGTGATCCTTGTTCTGTACGCACGGGAGTCTAGGCCCTGCTAAGGGGACCCTCCGCAGTCGCGTCCCACATCAGGTGGGGTTGTCCCTACCGGGACCCGGCCACCTCCCCCATGGCGCGCGGGCGGGGCGGCCGGGCAGGCTGGCCCCCATGAGCGTCAGCGACACCACTTCCGGCACCGCCCGCAGAGCGGCCGACAGCGACCGGCCGCCGCCCGTCGGATTCGCCCTCCCCGGCCACACCTGGAAGGAGATCGCCCATCTCCTCGCCAATCTGCCGGCGGCGTTGATCGGTTTTATTTACGTGGCGTTCACAATCAGCGTGGGCGCGGGGCTGTCGGTGACGGTGATCGGGCTGCCGACGCTCGCGCTCGGACTGGCGGGGGCGCGGCTGATCGGCCGCCTCGAGCGGGGCCGCGCCCGGGCGCTGCTGGGGGTGCGGGTGGACGAGCCGAGTCCGCTGCGCGGGACGGGGCGGCCGAGCGGGCTCGTCCGCCGGGTGGTGTGGGGTCTGAAGGACCCGGTGGCGTGGCGGACGGTGCTGTACTGCTTCATCCGGCTGCCGTGGGGGGTGCTGACCTTCGGCGTGGTGATGGTGAGCCTGTTCGTGCTGTGGCCGGTGCTGCCGTTCATCGCGCGCGGGCTGACCAACGCGGACCGGGCGATGGTGCGCGGGCTGCTGTCGCCGTCGGACGAGCTGGAGCGGCGGGTGGCCGAGCTGGAGTCGGACCGGGGGGTGGTGGTCGACACCGCCGCCGCCGATCTCCGCCGTATCGAACGCGACCTCCACGACGGAGCACAGGCCCGCCTCGTCGCCCTCGCGATGGGCCTCGGGCTGGCGAAGGAGAAGCTCCTGGAGGACCCGGACGCGGCCGCCGCCATGGTCGACGAGGCCCACGGAGAGGTCAAACTCGCCCTCCAGGAACTCCGCGACCTCGCCCGCGGCATCCACCCCGCCGTCCTCACCGACCGAGGGCTCGACGCGGCCCTCTCCTCCATCGCCGCCCGGTGCACGGCTCCGGTGCGGGTCTCGGTGGATCTCTCCGAGCGCCCGGCCCCGGCGATCGAGGGCATCGCCTACTTCACCGTCTCCGAACTGCTCCAGAACATCAGCAAGCACGCCCGGGCGACGAGCGCGTCCGTGGAGGTCTGGCGCTCGGCCGACCGCTTGCTGATCCAGGTCGGCGACGACGGCAGGGGCGGGGCCCGGCTGGACGGCGGTACGGGGATGGCGGGGCTCGCGGAGCGGCTGGGCGCGGTCGACGGGCTGTTCGTCCTGGACTCGCCGGAGGGCGGTCCGACCCGGGTCACCGTCGAGGTGCCGTGGCGGGAGCGCACGGCGGGCTGAGCCCCGCGCCGGAACGACCGCCGCCCGGACCGAGCCCCGGGCCGAGCCCCCCGCCGGGGCACGGCCGCCGCCGGCACTGAGCCGCGCCGGGGCACGGTCGCCGTCTCCCCATGCGCCGAGCCACGAGCCGGGGCCGACCGCCCCGCCGCGGCGAGGGCCGCCGGGCCCCGACCGCCCCGCCGGGGCCGGAATCCCCCGGCCCGCGCCCCCCATGGTGGGGAAAACCCCCGGTCGGAAAGGGCGACCGCCCTCATGGTGCGGCCCCCGCCGACGGGCGCACCCTGGAAGTCATGACAGCCCGCTTCGCAGAACGGACGGAACCGATGGCCACGGACCACCACACGGCTGACTGGCGGGACCGGCGCGAGAGCCGGCCCCATCTCGTTCCCCCGGTGCTGCGCGCGCCCTTCGAGGGGCGCACCTGGCGGGAGTTCGGCCATCTGATGCTGAGCCTGCCGATCAGCATCGCCCTCTTCGTATTCGCCATGGTCACCGTCTCGCTCAGCGCGGGCCTGCTCGTCACCTTCCTGGGGATTCCGGTGCTGGCCGCCGGGCTCGCGGCCTGCCGGGGGTTCGGGGCGCTGGAGCGCGCCCGGGCCCGGGCGCTGCTCGGTCTGGACGTGGGCAGTCCCGAGCCGGTCAGGCCGCAGGGGAAGGGGATGATGGCGTGGGTCGGCGCGGTCCTCAAGAGCGGCACGTCCTGGCGGAATCTGCTGTACGCGCTGCTCCACCTGCCGTGGGCGGTGACCGCGTTCGCGGTCTCCCTCACCTTCTGGGTCACGGGCTGGTCCCTGCTGACGTATCCGCTGTGGCAGTGGGTCTTCCCCACGTACGGCAGCAATCCGGGCATCCAGGTCTACGGCGACTCGCGGGGCGAGGCCTTCTATCTGGACACGCCCTTCGAGATCGCGGGGGCGTCGGCGGCGGGTCTGGCGACGGTGCTGGTGAGCGCCTGGCTGATCCGGGGCTTCGCGCAGGTGGACCGGTTGATGGTGAGCGGGCTGCTGGGGCCGTCGCGGCTCGCCACCCGGGTGGTGGAGCTGGAGTCGGACCGGGGGGTGGTGGTCGACACCGCCGCCGCCGATCTCCGCCGTATCGAACGCGACCTCCACGACGGAGCACAGGCCCGCCTCGTCGCCCTCGCGATGGGCCTCGGGCTGGCGAAGGAGAAGCTCCTGGAGGACCCGGACGCGGCCGCCGCCATGGTCGACGAGGCCCACGGAGAGGTCAAACTCGCCCTCCAGGAACTCCGCGACCTCGCCCGCGGCATCCACCCCGCCGTCCTCACCGACCGAGGGCTGAACGCCGCGCTCTCCTCCATCGCCGCCCGGTGCGCGGTCCCGGTGACGGTGGAGGTGGACCTGCCCGCGCGCCCGGCCCCGGCCATCGAGGGCATCGCCTACTTCACCGTCTCCGAACTGCTCCAGAACATCAGCAAGCACGCCCGGGCCCGGCGGGCGTCGGTGGACGTGTGGCACTCGCAGGGCCGGCTGATGCTCCAGGTGACCGATGACGGCCAGGGCGGCGCGGATCTCACCTCGGGCACCGGGCTGGGCGGTCTCGCGGAGCGGCTGGGCGCGGTCGACGGGGTCCTCGCCGTCGACTCGCCCGTCGGCGGCCCGACCACGGTCACCGCCGAGCTGCCCTGGCGCGGCTGAACGGCACGACCCGGGCCCGGCGCACCGGCCGGGCGCGGCTCGGCGCCGCTCGGCTCGGCGCGGCTCGGCTCGGCGAGCGCCCGGCGTCCGGCGTCCGGCGTCCGGCGTCACAAGCGCCGGGCACCGGGCGCCCGACACCGGGTCATCACGTGGTGAACCCGCCCGCCACGACCGGCGGCGGGCGTCCCCGGGCGGGCACGAACCTCGCGTACCGCCGTGAAACGCCCCCTCGCACCCCCGGAACCCGATCCTCCGCCCTTCGGCCCCCACAGTCCGGTCCCGATGCTGGGATGCTGGTGGGGACAAGGGCGGGACTGGGAACGACATGGGGGCGTCAGCGCCGTGGAAGACAGAGTGCGCGTGGTCATCGCCGAGGATTCGGTACTGCTCCGGGAGGGCCTGACCCGGCTGCTGACCGACCGGGGGCACGAGGTGGTGGCCGGGGTCGGCGACGGGGAGGCGCTGATCAGGACGATCGGCGAGCTGGCCGGCCGGCGGGAGCTGCCGGACGTGGTGGTCGCCGACGTCAGGATGCCGCCCACCCACACGGACGAGGGCGTACGGGCCGCCGTACGGCTGCGCAAGGAGCATCCCGGGGTCGGGGTGCTGGTGCTCTCGCAGTACGTGGAGGAGCAGTACGCCACCGAGCTGCTGGCGGGCAGCAGCCGCGGGGTCGGGTATCTGCTCAAGGACCGGGTGGCGGAGGTGCGGGAGTTCGTCGACGCCGTCGTCCGGGTGGCCCGGGGCGGCACCGCCCTGGACCCGGAGGTGGTGGCCCAGCTGCTGGGACGCAGCCGTAAACAGGATGTTCTGGCCAATCTCACTCCGCGTGAGCGGGAGGTCCTCGGTCTGATGGCCGAGGGGCGGACGAACTCGGCGGTCGCCCGGCAGCTGGTGGTCAGCGACGGAGCCGTCGAGAAGCACGTCAGCAACATCTTCCTGAAGCTGGGCCTGTCCCCGAGTGACGGGGATCACCGGAGGGTGCTGGCGGTGCTCACCTATCTCAAGTCGTAACGGACTGACGCTCCCTCAGCCGCCGCGGGCGCGGCCGTGGTCCTAGACCCAAAGGACGAGCGGGGCGTCGCACCCCGGAAGGCTTACAGGGGTGGATAAATTATGACAAATAGGGTCATTCAAGCGTCTCAAAGGGACGTCCATCATGTGGCCTCCCCAGGGTAGGACACCCTTACCCACGTAGGGTGGCTCTGGGACGAACAGCGGGACGGTCGGCCCGAACAGCCGCCTCAAGGGAGGTTCAGTTCAGTGACCAGTCAGGTCAGCAGCCCAGCCGAGCGCGCCGATGAGGCCGATGAGTCGAACGAGGCACTCGTCGGCGGACAGCGCGGACCGGCCATCGACGGCGATCCGGGGTCGAAGGAGGTTCGACGGCTGGACCGGGTGATCATCCGGTTCGCGGGCGACTCGGGTGACGGAATGCAGCTCACGGGTGACCGGTTCACCTCGGAGACCGCCTCGTTCGGGAACGATCTCTCCACCCTGCCGAACTTCCCCGCCGAGATCCGCGCCCCCGCCGGAACCCTCCCCGGGGTGTCCTCCTTCCAGCTCCACTTCGCCGACCACGACATCCTCACCCCGGGCGACGCCCCCGACGTCCTGGTCGCGATGAACCCCGCGGCGCTCAAGGCCAATCTGGCCGACGTCCCGCACGGCGGCGAGATCATCGTCAACACCGACGAGTTCGCCAAGCGCGCCATGGCCAAGGTCGGCTACGCCGCCTCGCCGCTGGAGGACGGCTCGCTGGACGCCTACCGCGTCCACCCCGTCCCCCTCACCACCCTCACCATCGAGGCGCTCAAGGACTTCGGACTCTCCCGCAAGGAGGCCGAACGCTCCAAGAACATGTTCGCGCTGGGTCTGCTGAGCTGGATGTACCACCGGCCGACCGAGGGCACCGAGGCCTTCCTGCGGACCAAGTTCGCGAAGAAGCCGAACATCGCCGAGGCGAACATCACCGCCTTCCGGGCCGGCTGGAACTTCGGCGAGACCACCGAGGACTTCGCCGTCTCCTACGAGGTGGCTCCGGCCACCAGCGCCTTCCCGACCGGCTCGTACCGCAACATCTCCGGCAACCTGGCGCTGTCCTACGGCCTCATCGCCGCAGGCCGGCAGGCCGATCTGCCGCTCTACCTGGGCTCCTACCCCATCACCCCGGCCTCCGACATCCTCCACGAGCTGTCGCGGCACAAGAACTTCGGCATCCGCACCTTCCAGGCCGAGGACGAGATCGCGGGCGTCGGCGCGGCCCTCGGAGCCGCGTTCGGCGGCTCCCTCGCCGTGACGACGACCTCCGGCCCCGGAGTGGCCCTCAAGTCGGAGGCCATCGGGCTCGCGGTCTCCCTGGAACTGCCGCTGCTGATCGTGGACATCCAGCGCGGCGGCCCGTCCACCGGTCTGCCCACCAAGACCGAGCAGGCCGACCTCCTCCAGGCGATGTACGGACGCAACGGCGAGGCCCCCGTGCCCGTCGTCGCCCCGATGACGCCCGGGGACTGCTTCGACGCGGCGCTGGAGGCGGCCCGGATCGCGCTGACCTACCGCACCCCGGTCTTCCTGCTCTCCGACGGCTATCTCGCCAACGGCTCCGAGCCCTGGCGGATCCCCGAGACCGCCGACCTGCCCGATCTGCGGGTCCAGTTCGCCACCGGCCCCAATCACACCGAGGCCGACGGCACTGAGGTCTTCTGGCCCTACAAGCGCGACCCGCACACGCTCGCGCGCCCCTGGGCCGTGCCCGGCACCCCCGGCCTCGAACACCGCATCGGCGGCATCGAGAAGCAGGACGGCACCGGCAACATCTCGTACGACCCGGCCAACCACGAGCACATGGTCCGCACCCGCCAGGCGAAGATCGACAACATCCGGGTCCCCGACCTCGACGTCGACGACCCGGACGGCGCGGCCACCCTCGTCCTGGGCTGGGGCTCCACCTACGGGCCCATCACGGCCGCCGTCCGGCGGCTGCGCGCCGAGGGCGTCCCGATCGCCCAGGCGCATCTGCGCCACCTCAACCCCTTCCCGGCCAACCTCGGCGAGATCCTCGCCCACTACCGGCGCGTGGTGATCCCCGAGATGAACCTCGGCCAGCTCAACACCCTCATCCGGGCCAAGTACCTCACCGACACCCGCAGCCACACCCAGGTCAACGGCATGCCCTTCAAAGCCGCCCAGCTCGCCACGGCCCTCAAGGAGGCCATCCATGACTGAGGCACTCTCCCTGGTCCCCAAGGCCGAAGCCCGCCAGAGCATGAAGGACTTCAAGTCCGACCAGGAAGTCCGCTGGTGCCCCGGGTGCGGCGACTACGCCGTCCTCGCCGCCGTCCAGGGCTTCATGCCCGAACTCGGCCTCGCCAAAGAGAACATCGTCTTCGTCTCCGGCATCGGCTGCTCCTCCCGCTTCCCGTACTACATGAACACCTACGGGATGCACTCGATCCACGGGCGCGCCCCCGCGATCGCCACCGGGCTCTCCACCTCCCGCCGCGATCTGTCGGTCTGGGTCGTCACCGGCGACGGCGACGCCCTCTCCATCGGCGGCAATCACCTGATCCACGCCCTGCGCCGCAACGTCAACCTGAAGATCCTGCTGTTCAACAACCGGATCTACGGGCTGACCAAGGGCCAGTACAGCCCCACCTCCGAGGTCGGGAAGATCACCAAGTCGACCCCGATGGGCTCGCTCGACGCGCCGTTCAACCCCGTGTCCCTCGCGATCGGGGCCGAGGCCACCTTCGTCGCCCGCACCATCGACTCCGACCGCAAGCACCTCACCCAGGTGCTGCGCGAGGCGGCCGACCACCCCGGCACGGCCCTGGTCGAGATCTACCAGAACTGCAATATCTTCAACGACGGCGCGTTCGAGGTCCTCAAGGACCGGGACCAGGCGCTGGAAGCGGTCATCCGTCTGGAACACGGCCGCCCGATCCGCTTCGGGGCCGACGATTCCAAGGGCGTCGTCCGCGACTCCCTGACGGGAGACCTCTCCATCGTCGCCGTCACCGAGGAGAACCAGTCCCAGATCCTCGTCCACGACGCGCACAACCCGTCGCCCACCACCGCCTTCGCGCTCTCGCGCCTCGCCGACACGGACACCCTGCACCACACCCCGATCGGTGTGCTGCGCTCCGTCCGGCGGCCGGTGTACGACGACCTCATGGCGGACCAGCTCGACACCGCCGTCGCCCAGCAGGGCAAGGGCGACCTCGGCGCGCTCCTCGCGGGCAACGACACCTGGACCGTCGCGGGATAGCCGGACAGCCGGACGCCCCTCCGGGACGGACGGGCGCGGAAGAGGGTCGGGGGACGTCCGGGCGCACCGGACGTCCCCCGACCGGTGTCCGGTCCGGCGTCCCGACCGGTGTCCGGTCCGGCGTCCCGACCGGCCGCTGTCAGGGCCGGCCTCTGTCCCAGCCGGTCAGGGCTTCGCCCCGGCCGCCGGGCGCGCGCCCAGGAACCGCGGCCGGCCGTTCTCGATCCGGTGCACGAAGAGTCCGCCTTGGCTCTCGTCCAGCAGCTCGGTGGTGGGGCGGAAGGCGACCGTCTTGGCGACCCCCTCGTACGTGGTCTCCCGCAGCCGCCCCAGCAGCGCCGCGCGCGCCGTCCGGTCCGCGCCCAGCTCCCGTATCGCCCGGGCGAGCCAGAGCACCGCGTCGTACGTCTCCGCCGCGTACCGCCCGGGGCCGGGCGCGGGCCACCGCTCGCGGTACGCGGAGTGAAAGGCGCGGGCCCCCGCCGACCGCGCCGGATCGATGTACGGGGTGCCGAAGACCCAGCCCTCGGCCGCCCCTCCCGCGCCGGTGAGGAACTCCGGCTCCAGTACGGCGTCGAGCGCGCCGCGCGGTCCGGTGAAGCCCCGCTCGCCGAGGGCGCGGGCGAGCAGCGCCGCCCGGGACGGCGAGGACCCCGCGTAGATCACCGCGTCGGTCCCGCCGGACAGGGCCGCGCGGGCGAGCGACCCGAAGTCCGCCCTCCCGGCGGGCAGGGGGTGGACGGCGACCTCGCCGATGCCGGACGGCGCCTCCCGGAGCAGCATGACGGTGTCCCAGGAGAAGTCGGGGTCGGCCCGGTCGTCCACGACGGCGACCCGCCGGGTCCGCCGGGCGGCGAAGTACCGGGTGAGGGAGGCGAGCAGCAGCTTGTGCCCGGCGCGCAGTTCGAAGTACGCGCGCCGCTCGGCGGGCTCCATGGTCCCGGCGACGTCCGCCGAGACCGTCACCAGCGGGAACCGCTGTTCCAGATGGCGCAGCAGGGTCTCCCGGGTGAACTTCGCGGCGGTCAGGTCGAGCACCGCGAGAACGGCCGGGTCGGCGGCGAGCGCCGCGGCCGCCTCCCGGGCCCTCCGGGCGTCTCCGCGGTGGTCCAGCACCTTGAGCCGCAGCCTGAACGGGCTGTCCGGGTCCGCGTTGAAGGCGTCGGCGGCGAGCCGGGCGGCGCGCTCCCGGGTGAGGCCGTCGGCCCCGCGCGGTCCGCTCAGATCGGCCTGGATCCCGATGACCCGGCGGGGCAGCGGGCCCCGGGCCGGGTCGTCCGCCCCGGATCCGCCGGGCGAGCGGCGCGCCAGCCAGGCCGCGGCCCCGCCCGCCGTGAGCACTCCGGCGGCCGAGCCCAGGGCGAGCAGCCGCCGCCGTGAGGTCTTCCCCCGCGCCGCCGCCGGGCCGACCACCACGGTGGGCTCGGGCACCGGCAGATCGAGGACGCGCGCCGAACGCTCGGCGATCAGGGCGGGGAGTCCCGGCGGAAGCCAGCCGGCGCCGGGGCTCCCGGACGCGCCGGCCGGGGGTGCGCCGAGCGCGTCCTCCAGCGCTTCGGCGGTGGGCCGGTCCGCCGGATCCTTGGCCAGGGCGGACCGGACCGTCCGCAGCAGCCCGGGCGGGAGGCCGTCGAGGTCGGGCTCCTCGTGGACGGTGCGGAAGACGATCCCGGCCGCCGTCCCCGTGCCGAAGGGCCGCCGGCCGGTGGCGGCGAAGGCCAGCACACAGCCGAGGGAGAAGACGTCGCTGGGCGGGCCGACGGCTCCGGCTCCGGCGGCGCGGGCCTGTTCGGGGGAGAGATAGCCGGGCGAGCCGATCACGGCGTCGGTGGCGGTGAGCGCGGTCGCCCCGGCCGAGCGGGCGATGCCGAAGTCGATCAGGCGCGGGCCGTCCAGCGCGAGCAGCACATTGCCGGGTTTGACGTCCCGGTGGACCAGACCCTCGCGGTGCGCACCGGCGAGGGTCCCCGCGAGCCGGGTGCCGAGGGCGCGGACGGTGTGCTCGGGGAGCGGGCCGTGGGCCGCGACGGCCTCCCCGAGGGAGGGGCCGGGGACGAACTCGGTGGCGAGCCACGGTTCGCGGGCCTCCGGGTCCGCGTCCACGACCCGCACCACCCAGGGGCCGGTGATCCGCCGGGCGATCTCGGCCTCGCGCCGGAAGCGGGCCCGGAAGCCCGGGTCGGCCGCGTGCTCCGCCCGGATCACCTTGAGCGCGCAGAGCGCGCCCCCGGCCGAGCGCGCGAGATAGACGACTCCCATGCCGCCCGCCCCGAGCCGGCCCGCCAGCCGGTATCCGGCGATCGACGACGGGTCCCCCTTCTTCAGCGGCCGCATACGCCGTCCCCTCCCCCGGCCCGGCCGACCGCGACCTCGACCGCGCGGAGCCGGGTGCCCGCACCCGCGCCGGGACGCGTACCCGGTCCTGTGCGGGGGTCCGGCTCCGCGCGCGGGCACGGCCCCGGGCCGGTGCGGGTACGGGCGCGCGGGCACGGCCCCGGGCCGGTGCGGGCGCCCGCTCCGACGCGGGTACGGGCCTCACGGCCGGGGCGCGGGCCCGCCCCCGGGGCGGTCGGGCGCACAGTCAGGCCTTCCGGAGGCGGCCGGGGTCCTCGGCGGGCGCGTCGGCGAGATAGCGGAAGCGTCCGCCCTCGGCGACGTACAGACAGGTGCCGAGCCCGTCGAGCTGGCCCCGCTCCGGCTTGAACCGGTACTCCCCCATGATTCCCTTGTAGCGCCCCCGGCGGACGGAGTCGGCGAGGGCCCCGCGCCCGGGCGTCCCGCCGTCGCGCACCGTCCGCACCAGCTGCCCGATCATCATGCTGATCGCGTCGAACGACTCCCCCGCGTAGTGGCCGGGAGCCCGGCCGTACCTCTTCCGGTACGCCGCCGCGAACGGCTTGGCGGCCGGCTTCCGGGACGGGTCGGCGACCGGGGCCCCGACCACCCAGCCGTCGGCCGCGTCGCCCGCCAGTTCCAGGAACTCCCGGCCGAGCACGCGCGGTCCGGCGAGCAGCGGCCCGTCGAAGCCGGCCGCCCTCAGCGCGCGGGCCGCCTGGGCCGCGCTTCCGGCCCCGCCCGCGTGGACATAGGCGTCGATGCCCGCGTCGACCATTTCGCGGACGACCCGGGCGTAGTCGCCGACCGAGGCGGGCACCACCCGGGGGTGGGTGCGGTGGCCGTACCGCGAGCCCAGCATGTGGTTGATCATCGCCGCGTACTGCCAGGCGTACTGGTCGTCGGTGCGGTCCTGGAGCACTCCGGGGCGGGCGACCGGTCTCTTCAGCTGCCGGTAGAAGTTCTGGAGGACATAGGCGAGCTGGGCCGCCGTCTCCGGGTGGCCCGGGCAGGCCTGCATGAAGGAGCGGCTCGGCTTCGAGGTGAGCAGATTGAGCCCGGCGGAGACCGTCATCAGCGGCAGCGCCGCCTCCTCGTAGACCGGCAGCACCGCCTGGGTGGTGTAGTCCCCGGTCGATCCGAGGACGGCGGCGACCTCCCGGTCGTCGGCCAGCCGCCGGGCCGCCGCGAGCGCCCTCGTCTCGTCGCCCGCGTCGTCCGCCGCCGCCAGATGGAGCGAGAAGGGGCGGTCCGGGCGGGTGTTGAACGCCTCGACCGCCAGGCGCGCGCCGCGCTCCTGCTCGATCCCCAGCTCCTTCTGGGGGCCGCTCAGATCGGCCTGCACGCCGATGGCCCACTTCTTGCGGCGGGGCGGTGCGCCCGCCGACGCGTCCCCCTCGTCGCGCAGAACGGCCCAGAGGGCGGCGCCGGCCCCTGCGGCGAGCAGCGTGCCGCCCCCGGCCAGCAGCGCTCTTCGCCGGGCGACCGGCTTCGGCGCCGGCTCCGGCTCACCGGCGTGGGTGGGCTCGATGTCGGGCAGGGCCAGCATGCGCGCCGAGCGCTCGGCGATGGTCCGTACGACCTCGGGGGGCAGCCACGCCGTGCCGCCGGGCGGGGTGTCCTCGGCGAGGCGCTCGGCGACCTCGGCGGCCGTCGGGCGCCGCCCGGGGTCCTTGGCCAGACAGGCGGTGAGCAGCTCGGCCAGCCCGTCGTCGACTCCGCCGAGATCGGGGTCGTCGTGGACCGTGCGGTAGAGCAGCGCGTCGACCGCGCCCCGGCCGAAGGGGAGCCGGCCGGTCACCGCGTACGCCAGCAGACAGGCCAGCGCGAAGACGTCGCTGGGCGGGCCGATCTCGGAGCCGCGCGCCTCGGCCTGCTCGGGAGCGAGGAAGCCGGGGGTGCCGACGACCATGTCGGCGGCGGTGAGCGCGGTGCCGTCGGCGGGGCGGGCGATGCCGAAGTCGATCAGGCGCGGGCCGTCCAGCGCGAGCAGCACATTGCCGGGTTTGACGTCCCGGTGGACCAGGCCCGCCGCGTGGACGGCGGCGAGCGCCCGGGCGACGGCCGCGCCCAGGATCCGCGCGCCGCGCGGGGGCAGCGGGCCGTGGGCGGCGACCGCCTCGGCGAGCGAGGGGCCGGGGACGAAGGCGGTGGCGAGCCATGGTTCGGGGGCGTCCGGGTCGGCCGCCGCGACCGGCACGGCCCAGGGGCTGGAGACCCGGCGGGCGGCCTCGACCTCGCGCCGGAAGCGGGCCCGGAAGTCCGGGTCGTCCGACTGGTCGGAGAGGGTGACCTTGACGGCGGCCAGCTCGCCCGAGTCCGTACGGCCCAGATAGACGACGCCCATGCCGCCCGCGCCGAGCCGGCCGAGCAGCCGATACCCGGCGATCGCGGACGGGTCCCCGGGCCGCAGCCCTTCCAGCGCCCCGGGGTCCGCCCCGGGGTCCGCCCCGGCCTCGGCCCTGGGCGGCGGGCCTCCCGGCGGACCGGCCGCTCCCGGAACACCCGGCTCCCGGGTTTCCGGAGAGCCGGATCCCGAGCCGGACGGCACGCCGGGCCTCCGACCGCCCCATGACGCGTCCCGGGGCACGAACGGAACCCGCGGATCCGGCCGCCCTGCCGAACCGGCCTGCCCGCCGGGACCGGACGCGTCCCGGGGGCCGGCCGCCCCCTGACGGCGATCGGTCCGATCGCCGGAACCGGCTTCGCCGCCCGGCCCCGACCGCGCGCCGGGACCCGTCGCGTCCCGGGGGCCGGCCGGACGTCGGGGATCGGCCCGGTCGACGGATCCGGACGCGTCCCGCGGACCGGCCGGGCCGGATCGGTCGCCGGGGCCGACCGCACCGCCGGGGGCGGGCCGGTCGGCCGGGGTCGGCGGGACACCCGCGCCCGCCGGGGCCGCCGGGGCCGCCGGGGCGGACCGAGCACCCGCGCCCGGCCGGTCCTCGGGGCCGGGCGGGGCGGTGTCGGGGCGACGGGACTCGTCCTCCGGGCGAGGTCCGCCGGAAGCCGGGCCGGGGCCGTCGGCGTCCCGGCGAGGGGCTTCCCGGACCGGGCCGGGGTCGTCGTCGGCGGCATCCGGGCGGGGCACTTCACGGGCCGGGCCCGGGCCGTCGTCGTGGGCGGCGGCGTTCGAGCGAGGTCCGCCGGAGACCGGGCCGGGGTCGGCGGCATCCGGGCGAGGGGCTTCCCGGACCGGGCCGGGGTCGGCGTCGGCGGCATCCGGGCAGGGCACTTCACGGGCCGGGCCCGGGCCGTCGTCGTGGGCGGCGGCGTTCGAGCGAGGTCCGCCGGAGACCGGGCCGGGGCCGTCGGCGTCCGGGCGAGGGGCTTCGGCGTCCGGGCCCGGGGCGTCGGGGGACAGGTCGGGGCCGTCGGGGGACGGGCCCGGGCCGTCCGGGGGCGGGTCGTGGGGCGAGGGGCTCATCCCGCGGCCTCCAGTCGCGTTTCGAGGCGGTGCATCATCCCGGTCAGGGCCTCGGCCCTGGCTTTGTTGATCTCGTTCTCCGTACGGCCCGCGGCTCCCTTGGTGACCGCGGCGACGGTGACCTGTCCGAGCCGCGACTGGAACCACCCGTACTGATACGGCCGGTTGTCGAATTCGGCGCTCAGATAGCGGCCCAGCTCGCCTATCGAGTCCTCGGCGGTGAAATTGCCCCCGGTGCCGAAGGCGGAGCCGATGGACATCAGCTCGGCGATCCGCTCCCCCTCGCGCAGCTTCTGCCCGGGGCAGCGCAGCGCCTCCTCCAAGGTCTCGGCCATCTCCCACTCCGCCTCCCGGACCCCGCGGTGCACGGTGACGGTGGCGGCGACGCGGAGCGGGCCCCGGCCAGCCTCGGCCGGCAGCTCGCTGTAGGCGGTGACGCTGTGCAGGACATCGGAGGGGAAGGATCCGCTCCGCCAGACGCAGCCCTCGTCGAGCACCGGCCAGTGGCCCGGCGCGCTGAGCGCCGGGGTGCGGGCGACGAACCCGGGACCCCACAGCTCGGGGCCCGCCACGACCGCGCGGGCCAGCTCGCGGGCCGCGTCCCCGGTCCGGGGGGCGCGCGCCGGATCGGGATCGAAGCCCAGCCCGGTCGGGACCGGCGTCGGGCTCGCGGCCTCGCCGGACCGGGTGTCGCCGGACGTCTTCGCCTGCGGGCTCCCGGTCCCGCCGGGCGGATCCTTCCGGCCGTCCGCGCCGGAGCAGCCCGTCCACAACAACCCGCACGCCAGCACCCCGCCGACGGCGCGCACCGCTCTCCCGTACGCCATGGTCCCCCCACCACACGTTCCAGTGTCGCGTCCGATCGTACGACCCCGTACCGACAACGGACCGCCGCCCCGGGAGAGTTGATCTGTTCCGCCGACCGGCGGGCTCGCCCTCCGGAGCCGCCATGACCGTTTGTCGATTTATCCATGACGGGCCGCCCTGGTGGCGCGTACCGTCGACGGGGTGACGTGCACAGAGAACGGGCGGGAGGGCCAGTGAGGCCGAGCGACGGCGAACAGCGGACGGGGCTCCTCCACGGGATCGCGGCCTATGGGATGTGGGGTCTGGTCCCGCTCTTCTGGCCGCTGCTGGAGCCGTCGGGGGCGCTGGAGATCCTCGCCCACCGCATGGCCTGGTCGCTGGTGGTCGTCGCGCTCGCGCTGCTGGTCGTGAAGCGGTGGGCGTGGATCCGGGAGCTGGTGCGCAGCCCGCGCAAGCTCGGCCTGATCACGGTCGCGGCCCTGGTGATCACGGTCAACTGGGGGCTGTACATCTGGGCGGTCAACAACGGGCGGGTGGTCGAGGCGTCGCTCGGCTACTTCATCAATCCGCTGGTCACCATCGCCATGGGGGTGCTGCTGCTCAAGGAGCGGCTGCGGCCCGCGCAGTGGGCGGCGGTGGGCACGGGCTTCGCCGCCGTGCTGGTGCTGGCCATCGGCTACGGCCAGCCGCCGTGGATCTCGCTGGCGCTGGCGTTCTCGTTCGCCACGTACGGGCTGGCGAAGAAGAAGGTCAACATCGGCGGTCTGGAGTCGCTGGCGGCGGAGACCGCGGTGCTCTTCCTGCCCGCCGTGGGCTTTCTGGTGTGGCTGACCGCCCGGGGCGAGTCCAGCTTCGGCGCGGAGGGCGCGGGTCACGCCGCGCTGCTCGCCGCGACGGGCCTGGTGACGGCGGTTCCGCTGGTCTGCTTCGGCGCGGCCGCGATACGGGTGCCGCTGTCGACGCTGGGGCTGCTGCAGTATCTGGCCCCGACGTTCCAGTTCCTGCTGGGGGTGCTGTACTTCCGGGAGGCGATGCCGGTCGAGCGCTGGGCCGGGTTCGCGCTGGTGTGGCTGGCTCTGATCTGTCTGACCTGGGACGCGCTGCGGGCGGCGCGCAAGACGCGGGCCCGGGCGGTGGAGCTGTCGGCCCGTGCGGCGCACCCCCCGTCGGACCCGGCCCCCGCGAACGCGAACACCCCGACGACCCCGACGACCCCGATGCCCTCGATCACCCCGACGCCCCCGGCCCCCGCGACCCCGGCCGACCCCGCGGACCCGGTCCTCGCCGCCCCGGCCGTTCCGGATCCGGCCGCCCCGGCTCAGGACCGGCCCGCCGGCTGACGCTTCGGCCCGCGCGACGTCGTACGGGCGGGCGGCCGTACGAAGGGCAGGCGGAGGGCGGGCGAAGGGGGCGCGCGAAAGGGGGCGTACGGTCCCGCGCCCCCGGCGCGACACCCCGCCGCGTCCCCTCCCGCCACGCGATTTACCACTCCACCGGCCCAGTGCGGGGCCCGGGCGCAGGCCCCACCCGCCCGCCGGGTGTTACGACCGAAGTCCAGGCCCCGGACAGCGGCGGCCGCCCAGCGGACGGAGTGAGTGCGTCATGGCACAGCCCCTCGCCCTCTCCGTGGACTTCGGTCAGGGCTTCACTGACGCGTGGTCCGCGGTGGCAAAATTCATCCCGAAGTTCATCGCCTTCCTGGCGATCCTGATCATCGGCTGGTTCATCGCGAAGCTCATAGCCCGCGTGGTGGACAAGCTGCTGCGCAAGGTGGGCTTCGAGAAGCTGGCCGAGCGCAGCGGAACCGCCAACGCCCTGCGCGGATCGAAGTACGACGCGACCGGGATCCTCACCAAGGTCGTCTACTACGGCCTGCTGCTGATCGTGCTGCAACTGGCCTTCGGGGCCTTCGGCCCCAACCCGATCAGCGCGATGATCACGGCCGCGGTGGCCTGGCTGCCGAAGGCCATCGTCGCCCTGGTGATCGTGGTCGTCGCGATGGCGATCGCCCGCGCGGTCCGCGACATCATCCTGGGGGCGCTCGGCGGAGTCTCGTACGGGAAGGTCCTGGCCACCGTGGCCTGGGCGTTCATCGTCGGGCTCGGAGTGATCGCGGCGCTGGGGCAGGCCGGGATCGCCACCGCGATCACCGGTCCGCTGCTCACGGCGGTGCTCGCCACGGTCGCGGGTGTGGTGATCGTGGGCGCCGGCGGCGGTCTGATCGGTCCGATGCGCGCCCGCTGGGAGCGGTGGCTGTCGCGGGCCGAGGAGGAGTCGGCGGGGGCCCGGGACAACATCAGCGCCTATCAGCGCGGCCGGGCCGACGCGCAGGCGGGCACGCCCGCGCCGGGCAGCCGTACGACGGCGGGCGAGCCGGGTCTGGGCGACCGCCCCGAACGCCGTCCCGGCCCGGGCGGACCGGAGAACATCGACCCGATGTGAAGCGGGAAGCGGGAAGCGGCGGGGCCGCCGGCCGACCACGGGGTCAGCCGGCGGCCCCGCCCCGTCCGTCCAGCAGATCGTGCTCGCGGACCAGCCAGCAGACGGCCGTCAGCCGCAGCGTCGCGAAGTCGTGGCCGACCGGCTCGATCCACTCCGCCTCGGTGAGCCAGTCCGTGAAGCCGAGGACGTAGTCCGCCAGATCCTCCCGGCGTACGGGGGTGAACAGCGCGGCCCGAGGGGGCGGTCCGGCCGCCCGGGGGCGGGCGGTCCCGCCGCGCCGGGGAGCCGGGAGCAGCGCGTCCCGGACGGCCGCCGCGTGCTGGTCGACGGCGGCGACGAGTCCTGGCTCGAAGGAGAACTCCGTGAGCCGGGGCAGATAGGTCGCGACCACCTCCACCAGCGGGCAGTCGGCGGCCGGTCCGTTCGGTCCACCGGCGGGCGAATTGTCCATCGTCCTAAAGTAAGCGCCGCCGGACCGGCCACCGACGTGACGTTGCTCGCACCCGCCCCGCACATCCCACGCGCCGCACCCCGCACCGCGCATCCCGGAGACCCCGCGCCCGCCCCGCGGCCTCCGCGTCCGGCTCAGGGAGCGAGCGCCCCCGCGGAAGCCGCGGCTCCGGACGCCTTCGGACCCGTACCGTCCCCTGAGCCCCCTGAGCCCCCGGCGGATTCGGCGGATCCCGTGCCCGGGGTGGCGACCGTACGCCTGCCCCGGCCGCTCCGCGCCCCCGGCAGCGAGATCAGCACCCCGGCCAGGGACATCACCACGGGCACCACCAGCGCCGCCCGGAACGCGTCCAGACCCGAGCCGGCCAGCCCGTACACCGCCGTCACCGACGAGATCCCCACCGCCGCGCCGAACTGCGTCGCCGTATGCAGCAGTCCGCCCGCGAGGCCCTGCTCCTCCGCCACGACGCCGTCCGTGGCGGCGATGGTCAGAGGCCCGTACGCGAGGGCGAAGGCCACGCCCGTGAGGGTGAGCGTCGGCAGCATCGCGAGATAGGCCCAGTCCGGGCCGATCGGCAGGAAGAGCGCGTAGCCGGCGAAGGCCATCAGGAACCCGCTGAGGATGACCTTCCCGTGGCCGAACCGGTTCACCAGGATCGGGGTCAGCGTCGGAGCCAGGAGCACATCGGCTCCCATCAGCAACAGGGCCAGCGAGGTCTTGAGCGAACTCCAGTCGCGCAGCTCCTGGAGATAGAGCGTCACCATGAACTGGAAGCCCATGAAGGAGCCGAGGAACAGCAGCGCCCCCAGATCCGCGCGGACCAGCGAGCCGCGCCGCAGGATGCCGAGCCGGACCAGGGGCGCGGGCGAGCGGCGTTCGATCGCGGTGAAGAGGCCGATCAGGAGCAGCCCCGCGCCGACCGCCGCCAGGGTGATCGCCCAGCCGTCGAAGCCGTGTTCGAGGCGGACGATCCCATAGGTCAGCAGCAGCATCGCGCCGGCGGCCGCGGCCGCCCCCGCGAGGTCGAACCCTCCCTTGCGCACGGGCGGCCGCTGGACCGGGATCAGCCGGACGGCGGCGAGCAGGATCAGCCCGGCCAGCAGCACCGGCGCGAAGAAGACCCAGCGCCAGCCGAGCTGGGTGAGCAGTCCGCCGACCACCAGCCCGAGCGTGAAACCGCCGGCGGAGGTCCCGGCGAAGATCAGCAGCGCTCTGTTGCGCTGGGGGCCCTGGCGGTACGAGGTGGTGATCACCGACATGGACGCGGGCGTCATGAACGCCGAGGCCACACCGGTGACGAAGCGGGAGACGAGCAGCATCCAGCCCTCGGTCGCGAATCCTCCGAGGGCGGAGAAGGCGATGAAGACGACGAGCCAGCTCAGAAACATCCGGCGGCGGCCGAGCAGATCGGCGGCGCGCCCGCCGAGCAGGGTGAAGCCCGCGTACCCGAGCACGTACGCGCTGACGACCCAGGCCGCCGTACCGGTCGACAGCCCCAGATCGGCTTTGATCGTGGGCACCGCCACGGCCAGCATGGCCATGTCGATGCCCTCCAGGAAGATCGCGCCGCAGAGGACCAGGAGCAGGGCCCAGGCCCGCCCGGACATGGCCGAGGAGGACGGAGCGGGGGCGGAAGGGAGGGCGGTGGACATCGGTGCGGCTCCACGGGACTGCGGCAGGAAACGGACGTGGGGAGAGGAGAAGAAGAGGGCGAAGAGGGAGGTCACATCCGGTTACCGCACCGGGGGCCAGTTCCCTCTTGTAACCAGGTCGATCCTCCGGCACCATGACGTCCCATGGAAGAAGGCACTTCAAAGTCACCGAGGCACCAGGCGGTGACCGACTTCGAGGACAGCGGGGATCCGGATCCCTTCCAGTGGGACACCCGGGAGGACTGCGAGGTCCGCCAGATCCTGGACCGGGTCGCGGACAAGTGGTCGCTGCTGGTCATCGCGCTGCTCGACAGCCGGGTGCTGCGCTTCACCGAGCTGCGCCGGGAGATCGACGGCATCAGCCAGCGGATGCTGACCGTGACCCTGCGCCAGCTGGAGCGGGACGGCCTGGTCACCCGTACCGTGCACCCCGTCGTACCGCCGCGCGTGGAGTACGCGCTCACCGCGCTCGGCTGCACCCTGCACACCACGATCCGCTCGCTGGTCACCTGGACCGAGGAGCACCAGAACGAGATCGCGGCGGCGCGGGCCGACTACGACACGCGGACGGCCGAACCGGCGAGCTGACCCCAGGCCCCGGAAGCGAAATCGGCGCCAGAACCGGAAGCGGCACCGGGGTGCGGACAGGCCCGGCGCGCACCCGGTTCCGGGATACGGGCGCGGTCGCCGCGGGCCCTCGCGACCGTACGGCGGCACCGCGGCGGCGCCCGGCGGGAACGCGCCGCTGTCCGTCATCCGGACGAGCGCCCCGGCCGGCGGGGGCCGGACGCGACGGGTTCCGCGCGGGGCGGGACGGGCCCGTCCCCGGCGAAGGGCCGCACGGCGGACGGCACAGCGGAGAGCAAGGGCTTCCACAGGTCCCGCACAGCACACAACTGTCCGCTAAATGAACACAACTGACCGATTTCCGCCCTTGACGGTATGCCGAACTGTCGCTGAACTCTTCGAACGCACACCGCGCCACCGAGTGCCCCGTCCGCACCACCCCGCTCGCCCCGGGGGCACTCCGTGCCGCCCGCGCACCCCTCAGCCGTACGAAGCCACGCGGACTCTCACGAACCGGTGAGGTCTCCCGTACGAACAGCGCGCCGCCGCGCGCCCGGACGCCCAGCGCCACCGCTCCAGCGCCCCGGATTCCCGTTCCGGGGCGTCTCGCACGTTCCGTCCTGTCCCCGCACGGAATCCGGAGCCCTCGTATGAAGCTCTCCGCTCCCCGGCGCACCGCCGCGGCAGCCGTCATCGCCCTGGCCGGGCTGCTCGTCCCCGCCGTCCCGGCGGCCACCGCCGCACCGGCCCCGGCCGCCGCCACCGCCTCCGTGCAGGCGCTCGCCGCGCCCGACATACCGCTCGCCAACGTCAAGGCGCATCTCAACCAGTTCCAGTCGATCGCCACCGCCAACGGCGGCAACCGGGCCCACGGCCGGCCCGGCTACAAGGCGTCCGTCGACTATGTGAAGGCCAAGCTGGACGCCGCCGGATTCACCACGACCGTCCAGCAGTTCACCTCGGGCGGCGCGATCGGCTACAACCTGATCGCGGACTGGCCGGGCGGCGACGCCAACCAGGTCCTGGTGGCGGGCGCGCACCTCGACTCCGTCACCTCCGGCGCGGGCATCAACGACAACGCCACGGGCTCCGCGGGCGTCCTCGAAACCGCGCTCGCGGTCTCCCGGGCACAGCTCCAGCCGACCAAGCATCTGCGCTTCGCCTGGTGGGGCGCGGAGGAGCTGGGCCTGATCGGATCGCGGCACTACGTCAACAATCTGCCCGCCGCCGAGCGCGCCAAGATCTCCGGCTATCTCAACTTCGACATGATCGGCTCGCCGAACCCCGGCTACTTCGTCTACGACGACAACCCCACGCTGGAGAGCGTCTTCAAGAACTACTTCTCCGGCCTCGGCGTCGCCACCGAGATCGAGACCGAGGGCGACGGCCGCTCCGACCACGCGTCCTTCAAGAATGTGGGCATAGCGGTCGGCGGTCTCTTCACCGGGGCCGGGCGGACGAAGACCGCCGCGCAGGCGCAGAAGTGGGGCGGCACGGCCGGCCAGGCCTTCGACCGCTGCTACCACTCCTCCTGCGACACCACGTCGAACATCAACGACACCGCGCTGGACCGCAACAGCGACGCGATCGCCCACGCGATCTGGACGCTGGGCTCCGGAGCCACGAACCCTCCCGGCGACACCTACGAGAACACCGCCGACGTCGCCATCCCCGACAACGGCGCGGCGGTGACCTCCACGGTCACCGTCTCCGGCCGGACCGGAAACGCCCCCGCCGCCCTCTCGGTCGGGGTGGACGTCAAGCACACCTGGCGCGGGGACGTGGTGGTCGACCTGGTCGCCCCGGACGGGACCGCGTACCGGCTGAAGAACTCCAGCGCGAACGACTCGGCCGACAACGTCATCGAGACGTACACCGTCAACGCCTCCGGCGAGGCCGCGAACGGCGACTGGAAGCTGCGCGTCCAGGACGTCGCGGCGCAGGACACCGGCAGGATCGACAGCTGGAAGCTCGTCTTCTGACGCTGCCGCCGGGCCCGGCGCGAGCGGTCCGCACGCCGGGCCGGGCCCGCTGAACCGCCGCCCCCGCCGGCCGCATGCGTGTGCGCGCTCACCGCACACGCATGCGGCCATGTCCGGGCCCGGCGCCGTGTCCCGCCGCTGCCCGGCCCGGCACGGAGTCCCGTACCGGCGCCGGTACGGGACTCCGTGCCCGCCGGCGCTACGCGGTGATGTCCTTCGTGGTGAACCGTGCCCACGCCGCCGAGCCGAACACCGCCGCGTACACCGCCTGAAGCCCGAGGTTCCGCCGGATCCCCTCCCAGTGGAACGGCTCCCGCAGCAGATCCGAGAACGACATCCAGTAGTGCGGGAAGAGATACGGATGGACCGCGTCGAGCTGGGGAATCCCGCCCAGGATCTGCACGGTGATCAGTACGCCGACGGTCGTCGCCATCGCCGTGACACCGCTGTCGGTGAGCGTGGAGACGAACAGCCCCAGCGCCGCGAGCCCTGCCAGTGAGGCGGCCACGACCGCCGCGACCAGGGCGGCCCGCAGCACTCCCTCCCCGAACGGGACGGTGGTGCCGGAGATGGTGGTGACATCGCCGAGCGGGAAGAGCACCGCCCCGACGGCCAGCGCGGAGAGGGCCACCACCAGGGTCGCGACCAGGCAGAAGGCGAGCACGGTCACATACTTGACGATGAGCAGCCGGGTCCGGCCGGCCGGGGCCACCAGCAGATAGCGCAGGGTGCCCGCCCCCGCCTCGCCCGCGATCGCGTCGCCCGCGACGACCCCGACCGCGAGCGGGAGGAAGAGGGGCAGGGTCGCGGCGAGCGCGGCGAAGACCAGGAAGAGGCCGTTGTTGGTGATCTGGGCGATGAAGGCGGGCCCCTCGCCGCCGGAGCCGGCCGACCCGCCGTCGCCGGTCTCGATCCGCACGGCGACGCCGATCAGCAGCGGTACGGCGGCCAGCACCCCCAGCAGGGCCAGGGTGCGCAGCCGCCGGAAGGTGAGGAGCAGTTCGGAGCGGACGAGCCCGAGGGCCCGCAGCGGACTCGCCCCCGAGGGCCCCGACGCACCGCCCGCCCCGGAGAGCCCCGACGCGCGCCCCGACCCCGAGGACCCCGCCCCGTCCGGCCCGGAGGACCCCGGCGCGGCCCCCGCCCCGGAAGACCCCGCCCCGCCCCCCGCCTCAACCCGCGACATCGAAGCCCTCCCCCGTCAGCGCCACGAAGGCGTCCTCCAGCGAGGCCCGCTCGACCCCGAATCCCCGTACCCGTACCCCGCCGCGGACCAGGGCCGCGTTGAGATCGGACAGTTCCGTCCCCTCGCCCGGCGGCTCGGCGGTCACCCGGCCGACGCCCCCGTCGGCGTCGTCCTCGACGCTCACCCCGGTGACGCCCAGCTCCTTGAGCAGCCGGGCCGCGTCCCCCGTGTCGGGGGTGACGACGGTGAGCCGGCCCCGGGCCCCGGCGGCGAGTTCGGCGACCGGGCCCTGGACGAGGAGGCGGCCGCGCGCCATGACCGCCGCGTGGGTGCAGACCTGTTCGATCTCGTCCAGGAGGTGCGAGGAGAGAAAGACGGTGGTGCCCTCCGCCGCCAGCTCGCGCACCAGGGCGCGGATCTCCCGCATGCCCTGGGGATCCAGCCCGTTGGTCGGTTCGTCCAGGACGAGCAGCCGGCGCGGCCGGAGCAGCGCCGTGGCGAGCCCGAGCCGCTGCTTCATGCCCAGTGAGTACGCCTTGGCCTTCCGGCCCGCCGCCGGGGTCAGCCCCACCCGGTCGAGCGCGGCGGAGACCCGGGCCTCGCGGGTGCGGGGATCGGCGGTCGGGTCGGCGCAGTCGTACCGGGTGAGATTGTCGCGGCCGCTGAGGAACCCGTACAGCGCCGGCCCTTCGATCAAGGCCCCCACCTGCGGCAGCGTCGTGCGCCCGGCCCCCGGGACCGCGCCGCCGAGGACGGTGGCGGTGCCCGCGGTCGGCGCGATGAGGCCCATGAGCATCCGGATGGTGGTGGTCTTGCCCGACCCGTTGGGGCCGAGGAAGCCGAAGACGGAGCCCGCGGGCACGGTCAGGTCGAGCCGGTCGACGGCGAGCCGCCCACCCCGGTAGCGCTTGGTGAGTCCGTGGGTCTCGATCACCGCTGTCATCTGCCGCTCCCCATCTCCCGGAGTGCTCCGGATCCCCCGCCGCCGGCCCCCGGCGACGCCCCCGGAAACGGCTCGGCCGGCCGGCCCGCCGTGAAAAGCCTACGGCGGGGCGGCCGGCCGGGACCGGTGTCCGGTGCGGTACGGATCAGTTGTCGGCGTTGGCGGCCTTCACCAGCGCGTCCTTGGTGACGGCGCCGGCGTAGACCGTGCCGTCGTCCGTGAGCAGGGCGTTGACCAGGCGGGTCTTGAAGATCGTGCCGGTGCCGAAGTCGCCGCTGACCGGGTCGCCGAGCGCGTCCAGGAAGTCCGCGGCCTCGGACGGCAGCTCGGAGTCCTCCGGCAGTTCGGAGCCCTTCGACGGCTCGGAGCCCTTCGGCAGTTCGGCCGCGCCGCCGCCGCCGAACTTGGCGATGGCGGTCCAGTCCTTGCCGATGATCTCCATACCGCCGCCGGGCAGCGCGCCGCCGGGCAGACCGCCCAGCGCGCCCAGCTCCTTCTCCAGGTCCTTCAGCTCCTGCTCGCCGGGGCCGTGGTCCCCGCCCTTGCCGGACTTCGCCGCCTCGTCGGTCTCGTCGGCCTCGGTGACCTTCGCGCCCTTCGGCGGGGTGAAGTCGAAGGTGGAGGCGGCGGGCCGGGAGAAGTCGACCTTGGTGAAGCCGACGTCGATCACGGACTTGCCGCCGTCGCTGGAGTTGACCGTGAACTTCAGCGGCGTACCGGTCTTCGCGTCCACCGCGATCTTGATGGAGCCGATCGTCGAACCGCTCTGCCGGGGCTTGACGGCCAGCTGGTACGCGTCGCGGCCCGCCACCTGCGCGGTGCCGTCGACGGTCACGGAGGTCGAGCCGTCCACCGCCTTGAGGGCCTCGTCCGCCAGCTCCTTGGGCGTGGCGGACAGCTCCTTCCCGGCGTCCTTCCCGGCGTCCTTCCCGCCGTCGCCCCGGTCCGCGCCGGAGCGCTTCCCGGAGTGGTGGACCTCGTTGGACGCGCTGTCGTACGCCCAGACCTCGCCGGCGTTGTGGATCAGGCTGTACTCGGAGTCGTCCTCCAGGACGGAGAGCTTCTGCCGCTCGGGCCCGTCGATCGCGACGCGCAGCGTGTGGGAGCCGGTCGCCAGCTGGGTCAGCCTCTCCTCGGGGGCGGCGGAGCCGGAGCCGCCGCCCTCCCCGGCGCCGGAGGCGAAGCTCTCGGCGAGGCCGCTGATCGCGGGCAGGCCGAGATCCGTCTTGATCTTGACCATGCCGGAGAGCTGCTGGGTGTCCGAGGCGGCGATCTTCTCGATCAGCTCCTGGGCGCTGATCTTCGGCAGATCGGGGTCGCCGGACGCGGCCAGCGCCGGGACGAGCCCGATGGTCGCCGCCGCGACGCCGGCCACGGCGACCGGGACGAAGTAGCGCGCTGCCTTGCGTCGGACCGGCGTGGTGTCCTGGCCCTCGTCCATGATCGGGGCGCTGTCGTTCGGTGCCATGGTGTGGCCTACCTCCGGGTCGGTCGGGCGCGGTGTCCTCGGTGCTGGTGCTTGTCCATCTGACCAAATCGGCCCACCGCACGCGTCACTCCCCGGGAGCAACTTGCCGTACTGCTCTGGGATGAGGGCGCGGGCCGGCGCCTCCCCGTTCCCGTAGGGGAGACGCCGGGTCCTCGGGACGATCCGACGGCGGCGGCTACTTCTGGACGAAGACGTAGTCGGCGCCGTAGGAGACGCCGGTGACGGCCCCCTTGGCGCAGCGACCCGCGGGGGCGACGCCGCCCGTGGTGTTCAGCCGGAAGATCTCCCGGACGGTGGCGAGCCGTCCCTTCTTCTTGCCCGCCTGTTCGGCCTTGAGGTGCAGCTCGGCGATGTTCTTCCTGCCGTTCGGCACACTGCGGAGGAGCTTTCCGGTGACGGCGCTGCGGTCGGCGGCGACCCATCGCGGGGCGCCGGAGTTCGGGGCGACGAAGGAGTGGGAGATCGCTCCGCCCAGAACGGCGCTGACGTCGCGCTGCTGGAAGGAGTACCCGCCGCCCTTGGCCTTCTTGCACTGGTAGATCTGCTTGCCCCTGACGACGGACGCCTGGAAGTTGTGGAGGGCGCGGTCGAAGGGGAAGGCGGTGTTCACCCGGTGGAACTGGCCCCGGACGGCTCCGCCGGGGAAGCGCGCGGTGTGCAGATTGGCGTAGAACCCGTTCGGCCCGGCGGTGAACTTCTTCAGCAGGGCCTTGTCCTTGACGCGTACGGCGCCGGTGACCGTGCCGGTCCAGCCCTTGAGTTCGCCGCCGCCCCGGGCGAGCAGCCCGGTGAAGTCGATCTTCACACCGCCGTTGGTCCCGCGTGCGCCCTGGTGGATGTGGAGGGCGGTGGGGCGGTCGGTGCCGCGGAACTTGACGGCGACCGAGACGCGGTCGCCCTGGACCTTCACGAATTGCAGGGCCTGGCCGTCGCGGTCGTCGACGGCGGGCCCTCCCTTCACGGGCACCTCATTGGCTCCGTCGAGGCTCGCCACGAAGAGGGCGGTCGCGGTGGAGGAGGTCCGCTCTCCCGTGCCCTCGGCGATCACGGCGGAACCGGCGTCGCCGTGTCCGGCGTGGCTCGCCCGGCCGCCGTCGCCGCGCCCCGCGTAGCCGGCCCGGTCGACGCCCGCGGGCCCGGCCTGGTTCCCGGAGCCCCGGCCCGCGCCGTCCCCGCCGCCGTCCGGGAGGGCCGGCAGGACGGCGAGGCCCACTCCGGCGGCCGCCGCCACAGCGGTGACGCCGATAAGCGCTGAAAAACGCCGATGGCTGGTCTTGGTCCGCTTCATCAGTACATCTCCCCGTACTGGTGCCTACGCCCCTTGCGTAGGCTTCCGGGCATGAGTACGGAGTGGATCTGAATCTGGACTCAATCCAATAATGTGACCTGAGTCACAACGCGAACGGTCAGCCCGCGCGGTGCACCACCGCGTCGCACAGCTCCTCCAGAGCCGACTTCGCGTAGCACTCGGCCAGCGGGGCGAGCATCGCCCGCGCCTCCTGGGCGTACCGCACGGTGTCCCGCCGGGCCTGCTCCAGCGCCGGGTGCTCCCGCAGTCGGCGCAGCACCTCGGCGAGCCGGGCGTCGTCGGAGAGGTCCCCGTCGAGCAGGGCCACCAGCTCCAGGTCCTCCGGGAGGGCGTGCGCCTCGGCCCGCGCGCGCAGATGGAGCACCGGCAGCGTCGGAATGCCCTCCCGCAGATCCGTGCCGGGCGTCTTGCCCGACTCGTGCGAGTCGCTGGCGATGTCGAGTACGTCGTCGGCGAGCTGGAAGGCGACGCCGAGCCGCTCGCCGTACTGGGTCAGGATGTCCACGACGCCCTCGTCCGCGCCCGACATCATCGCGCCGAACCGGCCGGAGACCGCGATCAGGGAGCCCGTCTTGCCCCCGATCACATCGAGGTAGTGCTCCACCGGCTCACGGCCGTCGCGCGGCCCGGCGGTCTCCAGGATCTGACCGGTGACCAGTCGCTCGAACGCCACGGCCTGGACGCGGACGGCCTCCGGGCCGAGGTCGGCCAGTATGTGGGAGGCGCGGGCGAAGAGGAAGTCGCCGGTCAGCACGGCCACCGAATTGCCCCAGCGGGCGTTGGCGCTGTCCACGCCGCGCCGCACCTCGGCCTCGTCCATCACATCGTCGTGGTAGAGCGTCGCGAGATGGGTCAGCTCGACCACGACGGCCGACGGCACCACACCGGGGGCGTACGGATCGCCGAACTGGGCCGCGAGCATCACCAGGAGAGGACGGAAGCGCTTGCCCCCGGCCCGTACGAGATGCTGTGCGGCCTCCGTGATGAAGGGCACCTCGCTCTTGGTGGCATCGAGCAGGCCCGCCTCCACGGCGGACAGTCCGTTCTGGACATCGGCCTCAAGAGCCTGGTCCCGCACGCTCAGCCCGAACGGCCCGACGACGGTCACGAGGTGGTCTCCTGTCTGCTGATAATCACACGGATTGTCGATGTGTCGGTGGATTCACTCAAGTCAGCGTATCCGGTCGCGTTTCGATCACCATGAGCGCCTTCCCGCCGCCGCCGGTATGTTCGTGATCAGCACATACGACCCGAAGTAGCCCTTTTCGCCGCGATCGGTGGCCAGGCGTGGAGACAGGCCGGGCGACGGCTCCGGAGGCGGGGGCACAGCCGTGCATCGAGGCCCAGCCATGCGCCATCGCCCGCAGTTCCCCCACGACGTGCGCCGCGACGACATCCGGATTCCCGTCCGTCACGACACGATGCTGTATGCACGCGTCTGGCGGCCGATCACCTCTGATCCTGTCCCCGCGCTGCTGGAGTATTCGCCGGAAAGACTGACGGACGCAACCGCCCCACGCGACGCCCGCCGCCATCCCTGGTACGCCGGACACGGCTACGCCTCCGTCCGGGTCGACGTACGCGGCCACGGCAACAGCGGGGGCGGACCCGGCCATCCGGCCTCGGCGGGAGCCCCCGGCGGGCCCGCCGCCCTCGCCGACGCCGTCGACGTCATCGAATGGCTGGCGACCCGGCCCTGGTGCACCGGCCGGACGGGGATGTTCGGCCTCGGCCCGGCCGGCGGCCTCGCCCTGCGGACGGCGGCCCTCGCGCCCGAGCCCCTCGCCGCCGTGGTCGCGGTCGGCGCCGACGGCGACCCGTACGAGGACGGCGGATGTCTGCTCGGCGGATCGGTGGCGGAGGGCCTGCTCTCCCGCTCCGCCGACGCGCTCTCGTCCGTCTGCCGCCCGCCGGACCCCGCCTACGCCGGACCCTCCTGGCGCGCGATGTGGCTCGCCCGGCTGGAGGACGTCGAACCCGCCGCCCACACCTGGCTCGCCCACCAGATCCGCGACGACTTCTGGGAACGGCAGACGGTCGCCGGATCCTCCGTACGCGCCGCCGTGCTCGCCGTGGCCGGCCGCTACGGCCCGCACCGCGACACCGTGCTGCGGCTGCTGGAGGAACTGCCCCCGGACCGCGTCCGCGGCCTGATCGGCCCCTGGCCGCCGGCCTACCCGGACGAGGGAGCCCCGCCGGCCGCCATCGGCCTCCTCCCGGAGACCCTGCGCTGGTGGGACCACCACCTCAAGGGCGTCGACAACGGGGTGGCGGCCGACCCGGCGCTGCGCGTCCGGAGCCCCGGCGGCCACGACACCGGACACCGGGTGTGGCCGCCGCGCGCCACGCCCCTCCGCCACCCGCTGCACGGCGCGCCCCGGACCGTCGACCCGCCCCAGTCCACGGGCGCGGAGGCCGGACCGCTGCTGCTGCCCGCCGGCCGTCCCCCGGGCGACCAGCGCGCCGACGACGCGTACGCGGCCTGCTTCGACTTCCCGGTCGGCGCGGAGCCGGTCACCGTGCTGGGCCGCCCCCGGGTCGTCCTGCGGCTGCGGCTGGACGTCCCGCACGGCCAGGCGGTCGTCCGGCTCTGCGACCTCGCGCCCGACGGCTCGTCCGCGCCCGTCACCACGGGCGTGCTCAATCTCGCCGCCCGGCACGGCACGGAACGCGCGCACGCCTGGCCCGCCGGGGCCGCCGAGGAGGTCGTCGTCCGGCTGAGCGCCGCCGCGCACACCTTCGCGCCCGGTCACCGGATCCGGCTCGCCGTCGGCTCGGCGTACTGGCCGTGGGTCTGGCCGCAGCCGGGATCGGCGGGCTTCGTGCTGGAACCGGAGGGCTCCCGGCTCGAACTCCCCGTCCCCGACGGGCCCGGCGAGCCGGTCCGGCTCCCGGAGCCGGAGCTGTTCGAGCCGCTCGGCGTCAGCGCCCCCGCGACGCTGGACGAGCCGCCGCCCGCCCGGCTGCTGATCCGCGATCCCGCGGCCGGCGTCTGGCGGCAGGAGGTCCGGCCGGAGCCCGCCGGGACCCGGGTCTTCCCCGACGGACTCGAACTCACCGAGGAGGCCCGGGAGATCCGCTCCGTCCAGGAGCGCGATCCCCACTCCGCCCGGGCGCACGCCGAACGGACGGTACGGCTCCACCGACCGGAGTCGGGCTGGGACGTCACCGTGGAGACCCGCTCGGACCTCTCCTGCGACGCGGACGACTTCCTCGTACGCGACGAGGCGGTCTGCCGGGACGGGCGGGAGATCGTCTTCCACCGGACCTGGGAGCGCCGGATCCCCCGGCTGACCGGATGATCGCACTCTGCCGGGCGGGGGCGTCCCCCACGTAACGTGTCCCCACAACGTGGAAAGCGAGGCAGGCACCGATGTCCGAGCAGAGCCCGCTCGATCCGGCCGAGGGCGATCCCTTCGGCCCGCACAACCTCCCGTACGGCGTCTTCACCACGGCCGACGAGCCCGAGCGACCCCGAGTCGGCGTCCGCCTCGGGGACCATGTGCTCGACGCCGGCGCGGCCGCCCGCGCCCTCGGCTCCCCGTACGCCGCCGTGCTGGACCGGCCGAGCCTCCAGCCGCTGCTGGCGGCCGGGCGCACCGTCTGGCGCGATGTGCGGCGGGCGCTGACCGGCTGGGTGACCGTGCCCGCCCACCGGGCCGCCGTCGAGCCGCTGCTGCACCCGCTCGACACGGTCGCCATGCGGCTGCCGTACGAGGTCGCCGACTACGTCGACTTCTACGCGAGCGAGCACCACGCCACCAATGTGGGCCGCATCTTCCGCCCGGACGGCGAGGCGCTGACCCCGAACTGGAAGCATTTGCCCATCGGTTACCACGGGCGCTCCGGCACGGTCGTCGTCTCCGGCACCGACGTCGTACGCCCCCGGGGGCAGCGCAAGGCGCCCGCCGACCCCGCGCCGGTCTTCGGCCCGTCGGTGAAGCTCGACATCGAGGCGGAGGTCGGCTTCGTCGTCGGCGTCCCCTCCGGCCCCGGCGGCCCGGTGGCCCTCGGGGACTTCCGGGAGCATGTCTTCGGTCTCTCGCTCCTCAACGACTGGTCGGCGCGCGACCTCCAGGCCTGGGAGTACGTCCCGCTCGGACCGTTCCTCGGCAAGTCCTTCGCCACCTCGGTCTCGGCGTGGGTGACCCCGCTGGAGGCGCTGGAGGCGGCCAGGACCGCGCCGCCCGCGCGGGATGTGCCGGTGCTGCCGTATCTGGACGACTCCGCCGAGGAGGAGCGGGGCGGCTTCGACATCCGGATCACGGTGGCGGTGAACGGACATGTGGTCTCCGAGCCTCCCTTCGCGACGATGTACTGGACGGCCGCCCAGCAGCTGGCCCATATGACGGTGAACGGCGCGTCCCTGCGCACCGGCGATCTGTTCGGCTCCGGGACGGTCAGCGGGCCCGAGGTCCACCAGCGCGGCTCCCTGCTCGAACTGACCTGGAACGGGCGGGACCCGCTCGCGCTGCCCGAGGGCGCGCGGACCTTCCTGGCGGACGGCGATGTGGTGACGATGACGGCCTGGGCGCCGGGCCCGGACGGCGTACGGGTCGGTCTGGGCGAGGTCACGGGCCGGATCGCGCCCTCCCCCGCCGCCTGAGCGGCGCGTCCCCGGCGCGAGGGCCCGGCTCCTGGGGGAGCCGGGCCCTTCGCCGTGCACAGCCGGACGGCGCGACCGCCACGCGACCGGGCGGCCGGGACCGCCGCGCGCGTCCGGGCGGCCGGGACCGCCGCGCGCGTCCGGGCGGCCGGGACCGCCGCGCGCGTCCGGGCGGCCGGGACCGCCGTGCGCGTCCGGGCGGCGGTGACTACCGCGCGAACACCGACGCCTGGCCCGCCAGATCGAGGAAGTACTGGGGGGCGACGCCCAGCACCAGGGTCACCAGCACACCGACCCCGATGGCGGTGCTCGTCATCGCCGAGGGCACGGCGACCGTGGGCCCGTCGGGCTTGGGCTCGCTGAAGAACATCAGCACGATCACCCGGATGTAGAAGAAGGCGGCGATCGCGGAGGCGATGACGCCGACCACGACCAGCGCCCCGGCGCCGCCCTCGGCGGCGGCCTTGAAGACCGCGAACTTCCCCGAGAACCCGGAGGTGAGCGGGATCCCGGCGAAGGCCAGCAAGAACACCGCGAACACCGCCGCCACCAGGGGCGAGCGCCTGCCGAGCCCGGCCCACTTGGACAGGTGCGTCGCCTCGCCGCCCGCGTCCCGGACCAGGGTGACCACCGCGAACGCCCCGATGGTCACGAAGGAGTAGGCGCCCAGATAGAAGAGGACCGACGAGACGCCCTCCGGGGTGACCGCGATGACGCCCGCGAGGATGAACCCGGCGTGCGCGATGGACGAGTACGCCAGGAGCCGCTTGATGTCCGTCTGCGTGATCGCCACGATCGCGCCCGCCAGCATGGTGACGATCGCGATCGCCCACATCACCGGTCGCCAGTCCCAGCGCAGCCCCGGCAGCACCACATAGAGCAGCCGCAGCAGCGCGCCGAACGCGGCCACCTTGGTCGCCGCCGCCATGAAGCCGGTCACCGGGGTCGGCGCGCCCTGGTAGACGTCCGGGGTCCACATGTGGAACGGGACCGCGCCCACCTTGAAGAGCAGACCCATCAGGATCAGCGCGCCGCCGATGAGCAGCAGCGCGTCATTGCCCATGGTGTCGGCGAGCGCCGGGTCGATGGTGCGGACGCTGCCGTCCACCACCTCCGCGATCCGGGCGTAGGCCACCGAGCCCGCGTATCCGTAGAGCAGCGCGATGCCGAAGAGCATGAACGCCGAGGAGAACGCGCCCAGCAGGAAGTACTTCACCGCGGCCTCCTGCGACAGCAGCCGCTTGCGCCGGGCGAGCGCGCAGAGGAGGTAGAGCGGGAGGGAGAACACCTCCAGCGCGATGAAGAGCGTCAGCAGATCGTTGGCCGCGGGGAAGACCAGCATGCCGGCGATCGCGAAGAGCGCCAGCGGATAGACCTCGGTGGTCGTGAAGCCGGCCCTGACGGCCGCCTTCTCACTGTCGCTGCCGGGCACGGACGCGGCCTGGGCGACGAAGGAGTCGATGCGGGTCCCATGGGTCTCCGGATCGAGCCTGCGCTCGGCGAAGGTGAGCACGGCCACCACGGAGGCCAGCAGGATCGTGCCCTGGAGGAAGAGCGTCGGCCCGTCGATCGCGATCGCGCCCATCGCGGCGATGTTCGCCTTCGTGGTGCCGTAACCGGCCTGCGCGAGGGCGATGATGGAGGCGAAGGACGCGGCGAGCGCGATCACGGTCAGGGTGACCTGTGCCTGATAGCGCGCCTTGCGCGGGAGGAACGCCTCCAGCAGCAGGCCCAGGATCGCCGCGCCCACGACGATCAGGATCGGGGCCAGCTGGCCGTACTCGATGTCCGGGGCCTGGATCTTGTCGATCGGCTCGGCGGCGGTCGTCCACAGGCTGTGGACAGCGGTGGCGCTCACTTGGCCGCCTCCGTCTCGGGCCGGGGGTCCTTCTGCTGTACGTCGGACATCGTGTGCTCCACGGCCGGGTTGACGATCTCCGTCAGCGGCTTCGGGAAGACGCCGAGGAAGATCAGGAGCGCGATCAGCGGCGCGATCACCGCCAGCTCACGGGGCTTGAGATCGGGCATCGACTTGACCTCGGCCTTCACCGGGCCGGTCATGGTCCGCTGATAGAGGACGAGGGTGTAGAGGGCGGCCAGCACGATGCCGGAGGTCGCGATGATCCCGGCGACCGGATAGCGCGCGAAGGTGCCGACCAGGACCAGGAACTCGCTGACGAACGGCGCGAGCCCCGGCAGCGAGAGAGTGGCCAGTCCGCCGATGAGGAAGGTGCCCGCGAGCACCGGGGCGACCTTCTGCACTCCGCCGTAGTCCGCGATGAGCCGCGAGCCGCGCCGGGTGATCAGGAAGCCCGCCACCAGCATCAGCGCGGCGGTCGAGATCCCGTGGTTGACCATGTAGAGCGTCGCGCCCGACTGGCCCTGGGAGGTCATCGCGAAGATGCCGAGGACGATGAAGCCGAAGTGCGAGATCGAGGCATAGGCGATCAGCCGCTTGATGTCGCGCTGGCCGACCGCGAGCAGCGCCCCGTAGACGATGCTGATCAGCGCCAGGACCAGGATCACCGGGGTGGCCCACTTCGAGGCCTCCGGGAAGAGCTGGAGGCAGAAGCGCAGCATGGCGAAGGTGCCGACCTTGTCGACCACGGCGGTGATCAGCACCGCGACCGGCGCGGTGGCCTCGCCCATCGCGTTGGGCAGCCAGGTGTGCAGCGGCCACAGCGGGGCCTTGACGGCGAAGGCGAAGAAGAAGCCGAGGAACAGCAGCCGTTCGGTGTTGGTCGCCATGGTCAGCTCGCCGCCGGCCCGCGCCTCGGCGATCTCGGTGAGCGAGAAGCTCCCCGCGACCACGTAGAGACCGATGACGGCGGCCAGCATGATCAGTCCGCCGACCAGGTTGTAGAGCAGGAACTTGACCGCCGCGTACGACCGCTGGGCCGCCGCGTTCTGGTCGCTGCCCGCGTGGGCGCGGTCGCCGAAGCCGCCGATGAGGAAGTACATCGGGATCAGCATGGCTTCGAAGAGGATGTAGAAGAGGAAGACGTCGGTGGCCTCGAAGGAGAGGATCACCATCGCCTCGACCATCAGGATCAGGGCGAAGAAGCCCTGGGTCGGCCGCCACCGGCCGCTGCCGGTCTCCTGGGGCTCGGCGTCGTTCCAGCCGGCCAGGATCACGAAGGGGATCAGCAGGGCGGTCAGCGCGATCAGCGCGACCCCGATGCCGTCCACGCCCAGTTCGTAGCGGACGCCGAAGTCCGCGATCCAGGAGTGGGACTCGGTGAGCTGATAGCGGTCGCCGCCGGGGTCGAACCGGACGAAGACGACGGCGGCCAGCACCAGGGTGATCAGCGAGAAGACCAGCGCCAGCACTTTCGCGGCCGAGCGCCGTGCCGGGGGCACGGCGGCGGTGACGATCGCGCCGAGCGCCGGGACCACCGCCGTCGCCGTAAGGAGCGGGAAGGACATTGCGGTTACACCGCCCTCATCAGCAGGGTCGCGGCGATCAGGATCGCCGTACCTCCGAACATCGAGACGGCGTACGAGCGGGCGTAGCCGTTCTGCAGTTTGCGCATCCGGCCGGAGAGTCCGCCGACCGAGGCGGCCGTGCCGTTGACGACGCCGTCGACCAGGGTGTGGTCGACATAGACCAGGGAGCGGGTGAGGTGCTCGCCGCCGCGGACCAGGACGACGTGGTTGATGTCGTCCTGGTAGAGGTCGCGGCGGGCGGCCCGGGTGAGCAGCGAGCCGCGCGGCGCGGTGACCGGCACCGGCCGGCGTCCGTACATCAGCCAGGCGGCGGCGACGCCGATCAGCAGGACGACGACGGTGGCCCCGGTGACGGTGGCCGCGCTGATGGGCGGGTGCCCGTGGTCATAACCGGTGACGGGCTTCAGCCAGTTGAGGAAGCGGTCGCCGATGCCGAAGAAGCCTCCGGCGAAGACCGACCCGAAGGCCAGGACGATCATGGGGATCGTCATGCTCCGGGGGGACTCGTGCGGATGGGGCTCGTGACCCTCCGCGTCGGGCTGCCAGCGCTTCTCGCCGAAGAAGGTCATCAGCATCACCCGGGTCATGTAGAACGCGGTGATGGCCGCGCCCAGCAGGGTCACCCCGCCGAGGATCCAGCCCTCGGCGCCGCCCTTGGCGAAGGCGGACTCGATGATCATGTCCTTGGAGAAGAAGCCGGAGAGGCCGGGGAAGCCGATGATGGCGAGATAGCCGAGGCCGAAGGTGACGAAGGTGATGGGCATGTACGACCGCAGGCCGCCGTACTTGCGCATGTCGACCTCGTCGTTCATGCCGTGCATGACCGAACCGGCCCCCAGGAAGAGCCCGGCCTTGAAGAAGCCGTGCGTCACCAGGTGCATGATCGCGAAGACATAGCCGATGGGGCCGAGACCGGCCGCCAGGATCATGTAGCCGATCTGCGACATGGTCGAGCCGGCCAGCGCCTTCTTGATGTCGTCCTTGGCGCAACCGACGATCGCTCCGAAGAGCAGGGTGACCGCGCCGACCACCACGACCACCGTCTGCGCGTCCGGTGCGGCGTTGAAGATCGCTCCGGAGCGGACGATGAGATAGACGCCGGCGGTGACCATGGTGGCCGCGTGGATCAGGGCCGAGACCGGGGTCGGGCCCTCCATCGCGTCGCCGAGCCAGGACTGCAGCGGCACCTGGGCGGACTTGCCGCAGGCGGCCAGGAGCAGCATCAGACCGATCGCGGTGAGCGTGCCCTCGCCGGCCGCGTCGGCCGAGCCGAGGACCGGGCCGAAGGCGAAGGTGCCGAAGGTGGTGAACATCAGCATGATCGCGATCGACAGACCGATGTCGCCGACCCGGTTGACCAGGAAGGCCTTCTTCGCCGCCGTCGCCGCGCTCGGCTTGTGCTGCCAGAAGCCGATGAGGAGGTACGAGGCGAGGCCGACGCCCTCCCAGCCGAAGTACAGCAGCAGGTAGTTGTCGGCGAGGACGAGCAGCAGCATCGCCGCGAGGAACAGGTTCAGATAGCCGAAGAAGCGGCGGCGGCGCTCATCGTGCTCCATGTATCCGATGGAGTAGATGTGGATCAGGGTGCCGACACCGGTGATCAGCAGGACGAAGGTCATCGAAAGCTGGTCGAGATGGAAGGCGATGTCCGCCTGGAAGCCCTCCACGGGGATCCAGCTGAACAGCCGCTGGTGCAGGGCTCGGTCGTCCGCGGCCCTGCCGAGCATGTCGGCGAAGAGCACCGCGCCGACGAGGAAGGACGCGCCGGCGAGCGCGGTGCCCAGCCAGTGTCCCGTGCGGTCGAGCCGCCGCCCCCCGCACAGCAGCACCACCGCTCCGAGCAGGGGCGCGGCGACGAGCAGCGCAATCAGGTTCTCCACGATTCAGCCCCTCACAGCTTCATCAGGCTGGCGTCGTCGACCGAGGCCGAGTGGCGGGAACGGAACAGGGACACGATGATCGCGAGACCGACGACGACTTCCGCGGCGGCGACGACCATGGTGAAGAAGGCGATGATCTGGCCGTCCAGATTGCCGTGCATCCGGGAGAAGGCGACGAGCGTCAGATTGCAGGCGTTGAGCATCAGCTCGATGCACATGAACACGACGATCGCGTTCCGCCGGATCAGGACCCCGGCGGCGCCGATGGTGAACAGCAGCGCCGCGAGGTACAGGTAGTTGACCGGATTCACCGGGTGGCCTCCTCTTCGTCCCGGTCGCCGTCCCGGTCCCGGTCACGGTCGGCGGGATCCTCGGCGGAGCCGGCCGGGCCGCCGGAGCCGTGGCGTCCGAGCCGGTCCTCCGACCGCCGCTCCAGCGCCTTGAGATCGTCCAGCGCCTTGGCCGACACATCGCGGATCTGGCCGCGCTCCCGCAGGGTGCTGATGACGGTCAGCTCGGAGGGGGTGCCGTCGGGGAGCAGACCGGCGATGTCCACCGCGTTGTGCCGGGCGTAGACGCCGGGGGCGGGCAGCGGCGGGAGCTGCTTGCCCTCGCGGACGCGCTCCTCGGCCAGCTCCCGCTGGGTCTTGGCCCGCTCGGTGCGCTCCCGGTGGGTGAGCACCATCGCGCCGACGGCCGCCGTGATCAGCAGCGCGCCGGTGATCTCGAAGGCGAAGACGTACTTGGTGAAGATGAGGGCGGCGAGCCCCTCGACATTGCCGCCGTGGGCGGTGTTCGCCGCGCCGAGTCCGTTGAAGCTGTTCAGCGAGGCGTTGCCGATTCCGGCGATCAGCAGGACGCCGAAGCCGAGTCCGCAGAGGGCGGCGAGCCAGCGCTGCCCCTTGAGCGTCTCCGTCAGGGAGTCGGCGGCGGTGACGCCGACGAGCATGACGACGAAGAGGAAGAGCATCATGATCGCGCCGGTGTAGACGACGATCTGGACGACGCCGAGGAAGTACGCGCCGTTGGCGAGATAGAAGACCGCCAGGATGATCATGGTCCCGGCGAGGCAGAGGGCGCTGTGCACGGCCCGCCGCATCAGGATCGTACAGAGCGCGCCGATCACGGCGACGGTGCCGAGCACCCAGAACTGGACGGCCTCACCGGTCGACGTCGTGCTCGCCGCCAGGGTGTTCAGACCGCTGAGGCCGGTCATGCGTCCACCTCCTCGTCCTTCTCCTCCTTGGAGACGGCGGTCTGCTGGACGGTGCCGGGCGCGGCCTCGGTCACCAGGCCCCGGTAGTAGTCCGACTCGTCCATGCCGGGGTAGATCGCGTGCGGCGAGTCGACCATGGTCTCTTCCAGACCGGCGAGCAGCTGCTCCTTGGTGTAGATGAGGCTCTCGCGGGAGCTGTCGGCCAGCTCGAACTCATTGGTCATCGTCAGCGCGCGGGTGGGGCAGGCCTCGATGCAGAGTCCGCAGAGGATGCAGCGCGCGTAGTTGATCTGATAGACGCGGCCGTACCGCTCGCCCGGGGAGTACCGCTCCTCCTCGGTGTTGTCCGCGCCCTCCACATAGATGGCGTCGGCCGGGCAGGCCCAGGCGCACAGCTCGCACCCCACGCACTTCTCCAGCCCGTCCGGGTGACGGTTGAGCTGGTGCCGGCCGTGGAAGCGCGGCGCCGTGACCTTCTGCTGCTCCGGGTACTGCTCGGTCAGCCGCTTCTTGAACATGGCCTTGAAGGTCACGCCGAAGCCGGCGACCGGGTTCTGGAATGTGCTTTCCGATTCCTCAGACACCGTCAGCCTCCTTTCCGTCACGAGGGCCATCACTCACAGTGTCGGACCCGCCACTGACAATCAGCTCGCGCTCACGGCGCGGACGCCTGCGCGGCACGGGCGGCAGGGTCTGTCCGGGCAGCGGCGGCACCGGGAATCCGCCCGCCATCGGATCGAAGGCGACGGGGGGTTCCTCCGCCGCGCCGGCCGCCTGTTCCTTCTTGCCCCTGAACATGTCCGCGACGAAGGACAGCAGCAGTACGGCGATGACCGCGCCCCCGACGTAGAGCAGGATCTGCTGGAAGTCGTAGTTCTCGTTCCGCAGCGCGCGGACGGTCGCCACCAGCATCAGCCAGACCACCGAGACCGGGATGAGGACCTTCCAGCCGAGCTTCATCAGCTGGTCGTAGCGGACGCGGGGCAGCGTGCCGCGGAGCCAGATGAAGAAGAACAGCAGCAGCTGGACCTTGAGGACGAACCAGAGCATCGGCCACCAGCCCTGGTTCGCGCCCTCCCAGAAGGCGGAGACGGGGTACGGGGCGCGCCAGCCGCCGAGGAAGAGGGTGACCGCGACGGCGGAGACGGTGACCATGTTGACGTACTCCGCCAGCATGAACATCGCGAACTTGATCGAGCTGTACTCGGTGTTGAAGCCGCCGACCAGGTCGCCCTCGGACTCCGGCATGTCGAACGGGGCCCGGTTGGTCTCGCCGACCATGGTGATGATGTAGATGATGAAGGAGACCGGCAACAGGATGATGTACCAGCGGTCCGCCTGCGCCTCCACGATCGCGGAGGTCGACATCGATCCGGAGTAGAGGAAGACGGAGGCGAAGGCCGCGCCCATGGCGATCTCGTAGGAGATCATCTGCGCCGCCGAGCGCAATCCGCCGAGCAGGGGGTACGTCGATCCGGACGACCAGCCGGCGAGCACGAGGCCGTAGATGCCGACCGAGGCGACCGCGAGGACGTAGAGCATCGCGATCGGCAGATCGGTGAGCTGCATCGTGGTGCGGTGGCCGAAGATCGAGACCTGGTTGTCGGCCGGTCCGAAGGGGATGACGGCGATCGCCATGAAGGCCGGGATCGCGGCGATGATCGGGGCGAGGACGTAGACGACCTTGTCCGCGCGCTTGACGATCACATCCTCCTTGAGCATCAGCTTGATGCCGTCCGCGAGGGACTGGAGGAGGCCCCAGGGGCCGTGCCGGTTGGGGCCGATCCGCAGCTGCATCCAGGCGACGACCTTGCGCTCCCAGACGATCGAGAACAGCACGGTGACCATCAGGAAGGCGAAGCAGAACACGGCCTTGAGGGCGACGAGCCACCACGGGTCGCGGCCGAACAGCGAGAGGTCCTCGGCCGCGAGCAGCTGCACCTCGGCGAGTTGAGCCCCGGCGATCATGCGTGCACCTCCGGCGCCTGCGCCGTGTCGTCCTGCGCGGCGGCCGCTCCGATGCGGACCAGCTCGCCGGGGTGGGCCCCGGTGTCCGCCGTGACGCCGCCGCCCGCCGAGTTCATCGGCAGCCAGACGACCCGGTCGGGCATCTCGGTGATCCTCAGCGGCAGCCGTACCGTGCCGGAGGGGCCGGTGACGGCGAGTTCGCCGCCGTCCTCGACGCCGGTCTCGGCCGCCGTGGCGGCCGAGAGCCGGGCGACGGCCTCGTGGCGGGTGCCCGCGAGGGCCGTGTCGCCGCGCTGGAGCAGTCCCTGGTCGAGCAGGAGCCGGTGGCCGGCGAGGACCGCCTCGCCCTCGCCCGCGTGGGGCAGCGGCGACGCGGACTCCATCGGTCCGCCCGCGCGGGGCCCGCGCCAGGCGCCGAACCGGTCCAGCTCCCGGCGGACGGCGAGGAGGTCGGGCAGCCCGAAGGGGATGTCCATCTCGTCGGCGATCATGTGCAGGACGCGGGCGTCGCCCGGGGCGACCCTGCGGGTCATCTGCTCGGGCTTGAGCGCGGCCTCGAACATCCGCGCCCGGCCCTCCCAGTTGAGGAAGGCGCCCGGTTTCTCGGCGACGGCCGCGACCGGGAAGACGACGTCGGCCCGCTCGGTGACCTCGCTGGGCCGCAGCTCCAGGGAGACCAGGAAGCCGACCGCGTCCAGCGCCTCGCGGGCGCGGTCCGGGTCGGGCAGGTCGGCGATCTCGACGCCCGCGACCAGCAGGGCGGCCAGCTCTCCGGCGGCGGCCGCCTCGACGATCCGGGCGGTGTCCCGGCCGTGGCGCCGCGGGAGTTCCCGCAGCCGCCAGATCTCGGCTGTCTCCTCGCGGGCCCGCGGATCGGCGGCGGGCCGGCCGCCGGGCAGCAGCGAGGGGATCGCGCCCGCCTCGACCGCGCCGCGCTCCCCGGCCCGGCGCGGGATCCACACCAGCCGGGCGCCGGTGGCGGTCGCGGTCCTGACCGCGGCGGTGAGTCCGCCGGGGACGCCCGCGAGCCGTTCGCCGACCACGATGAGCGCGCCCTCGGTGCGCAGGGCGTCGGCGGCGGCCGTGCCGTCGCCGTCCAGTCCCACGGTGGAGCTGAGCGCGTCCAGCCACTCGGTCTCGGTGCCGGGCGCGGTGGGCAGCAGCACGCCGCCCGCCTTGGCCAGTCCGCGGGTGGTGTGGGTGGCGAGCGCGTAGGTGCGCTGTCCGCGCTGCCGGTGGGCCTTGCGGAGCCGGAGGAAGACTCCCGGGGCCTCCTCCTCCGCCTCGATGCCGACCAGGAGGACGGCCGGGGCCCGCTCCAGCTCGGCGTAGGTGACGCCGTCGCCCGCGAGGTCCCGCCCGCGGCCCGCGACCTCGGCGGCCAGGAAGTCGGCCTCCTCGGCGGAGTGGACCCGGGCGCGGAAGTCGACGTCGTTGGTGTCGAGGGCGACCCGGGCGAACTTGGCGTACGCGTAGGAGTCCTCGACGGTGAGCCGGCCGCCCGCGAGGACGCCGGCCCGGCCGCGCGCGGCGCTCAGTCCGGCGGCCGCCGCGGCGAGCGCCTCGGGCCAGCTCGCGGGCCGCAGTTCGCCGTCGGTGTCGCGGATCAGCGGGGTGGTCAGCCGGTCCCGCTGCTGGGCGTAGCGGAATCCGAACCGGCCCTTGTCGCAGATCCACTCCTCGTTGACCTCGGGGTCGTCGGCGGCGAGCCGTCGCATGACCTTGCCGCGCCGGTGGTCGGTGCGGGTGGCGCAGCCGCCGGAGCAGTGCTCGCAGACGCTGGGCGAGGAGACGAGGTCGAAGGGGCGGGAGCGGAAGCGGTACGCCGCCGAGGTCAGCGCGCCCACCGGGCAGATCTGGATGGTGTTTCCGGAGAAGTACGACTCGAAGGGGTCGCCCTCGCCGGTGCCGACCTGCTGGAGCGCGCCCCGCTCGATCAGTTCGATCATCGGGTCGCCGGCGATCTGGTTGGAGAAGCGGGTGCAGCGGGCGCACAGGACGCATCGCTCGCGGTCGAGCAGCACCTGGGTGGAGATCGGCACCGGCTTCTCGTAGGTGCGCTTCCTGCCGTCGAAGCGGGAGTCGGTGTCGCCGTGGGACATCGCCTGGTTCTGGAGCGGGCACTCGCCGCCCTTGTCGCAGACGGGGCAGTCGAGCGGATGGTTGATCAGCAGCAGCTCCATCACGCCCTTCTGCGCCTTCTCGGCGACGGGCGAGCTGAGCTGCGACTTGACGACCATGCCGTCGGTGCAGGTGATGGTGCAGGAGGCCATCGGCTTGCGCTGGCCCTCGACCTCGACGATGCACTGCCGGCAGGCTCCGGCGGGATCGAGGAGGGGGTGGTCGCAGAACCGGGGGATCTCGATGCCGAGGAGTTCGGCGGCGCGGATGACGAGGGTCCCCTTGGGGACGCTGATCTCGGCGCCGTCGATGGTCAGTGTGACGAGGTCCTCGGGCGGCACCGCCGCCTCCCCGCCCCCGGAGGGAGCGCTCGTGGTCACAGTCATGCGTTCACCTCCGTGCGGTGATCGGCCCAAGCGGTGGACTTGGCCGGGTCGAAGGGGCAGCCGGCGCCGGTGATGTGCTCCTCGTACTCCGCGCGGAAGTACTTCAGCGAGGAGAAGATCGGGGACGCGGCGCCGTCGCCGAGGGCGCAGAACGACTTGCCGTTGATGTTGTCGGCGATGTCGTTGAGCTTGTCGAGGTCGGACAGGACGCCCTGGCCGGCCTCGATGTCGCGGAGCAGCTGGACCAGCCAGTACGTGCCCTCGCGGCAGGGCGTGCACTTGCCGCAGGACTCGTGGGCGTAGAACTCGGTCCAGCGGGTGACGGCCCGCACCACGCAGGTCGTCTCGTCGAAGCACTGGAGCGCCTTGGTGCCGAGCATGGAGCCGGCCGCTCCGACGCCCTCGTAGTCGAGGGGCACGTCGAGGTGCTCCTCGGTGAGCAGCGGGGTGGAGGAGCCGCCCGGGGTCCAGAACTTGAGCCGGTGGCCGGGGCGCATGCCGCCGCTCATGTCGAGGAGCTGGCGGAGGGTGATCCCGAGCGGGGCCTCGTACTGGCCGGGGCCGGAGACATGGCCGCTGAGGGAGTAGAGCGTGAAGCCGGGGGACTTCTCGCTCCCCATGGATTTGAACCAGTCTTTTCCGCGCTGGAGGATCGCGGGAACCGAGGCGATGGATTCGACGTTGTTCACCACAGTGGGGCACGCGTACAGACCGGCGACCGCGGGGAAGGGCGGTCGCAGCCGGGGCTGGCCGCGCCGTCCTTCGAGCGAGTCCAGCAGCGCGGTCTCCTCACCACAGATGTACGCGCCCGCGCCCGCGTGCACGGTGATGTCGAGGTCGAGTCCGCTGCCGAGGACGTCCTTGCCGAGGTAGCCCGCCTCGTACGCCTCGCGTACGGCTTCGTGGAGCCGTCGCAGTACGGGGACGACCTCGCCGCGGAGGTAGATGAAGGCGTGGTTCGAGCGGATCGCGTAGCAGGCGATGATCATCCCCTCGATGAGGGAATGCGGGTTGGCGAAGAGGAGCGGGATGTCCTTGCAGGTCCCGGGCTCCGACTCGTCGGCGTTGACGACAAGATAGTGCGGCTTGCCGTCGCCCTGCGGGATGAACTGCCATTTCATCCCGGTGGGGAAGCCCGCGCCGCCCCGGCCGCGCAGACCGGAGTCCTTGACGTAGGCGATCAGGTCGTCCGGGGCCATGGCGAGGGCCTTGCGCAGACCCTGGTAGCCCTCGTGCCGCTGATAGGTCTTCAGCGTCCAGGACTCCTCCTCGTCCCAGAACGCGGAGAGGACCGGTGCGAGCAGTTTCTCCGGGCCGCTCTCCCCGCCGGATCCGGGCCGGGCTGCGCCTCCGTATTCGGTGGACACGGCCATCACTCCCCCTCCTCGGTGACCGGCCCCGACGGGTGACTGGGGTCGGATTCCGATGTCGGCTGCGGTGCGTCGTGGGAACTGAGGTGCCGGGAGCCCGGCTGCGGCGCGTCCTCGGGGGCCTCGCCGCGGGGGGAGACCACCCGGGCGGGGGCGGACTCGCCCTTGGCCAGGCGGAGTCCGATCAGCGAGGCGGGGCCCGCGCCGCCGGTGGCCGCGACGGCGCCGGGGCGCTCGTCGGGGAAGCCGGCGAGGATCCTCGCCGTCTCCTTGTAGGTGCACAGCGGAGCGCCGCGGGTGGGCTCGACGGGGCGGCCGGCGCGCAGGTCGTCGACGAGCCTGCGGGCGCTGCCGGGTGTCTGGTTGTCGAAGAACTCCCAGTTCACCATCACCACGGGGGCGAAGTCGCAGGCCGCGTTGCACTCGATGTGCTCCAGCGTGACCTTGCCGTCCTCGGTGGTCTCGTTGTTGCCGACCCCGAGGTGCTCCTTCAGCTCCTCGAAGATGGCGTCGCCGCCCATGACCGCGCAGAGCGTGTTGGTGCAGACGCCGACCTGGTAGTCGCCGGAGGGTTTGCGCCGGTACATGGAGTAGAAGGTGGCGACCGCGGTGACCTCGGCGGTGGTGAGTTCCAGGGTCTCCGCGCAGAAGCGCATGCCGGTGCGGGAGACGAAGCCCTCCTCCGACTGGACCAGATGCAGCAGCGGGAGGAGCGCGGAGCGGGAGTCGGGATAGCGGGAGACGATCTCCTTGGCGTCCGTCTCCAGCCTGGCGCGTACGTCGGCCGGGTAGTCGGGGGCGGGGAGCTGCGGCATCCCCAGCTGTACGTCCTGGTTGGACGAGTGCGCCGTCATCGGTCGACGCCTCCCATCACGGGGTCGATGGAGGCGACGGCGACGATGACGTCGGCGACCTGGCCGCCTTCGCACATCGCGGCCATGGCCTGGAGGTTGGTGAAGGACGGGTCGCGGAAGTGGACCCGGAAGGGGCGGGTCCCGCCGTCGGAGACGATGTGCGCGCCCAGTTCGCCCTTGGGCGACTCGACGGCCGCGTAGACCTGTCCCGGGGGGACTCGGAAGCCCTCGGTGACCAGTTTGAAGTGGTGGATGAGGGCCTCCATGGAGGTGCCCATGATCTTCTTGATGTGGTCGAGGGAGTTGCCGAGGCCGTCCGGTCCGAGCGCGAGCTGCGCGGGCCAGGCGATCTTCTTGTCGGCGACCATGACCGGTCCGGGCTCCAGCCGGTCGACGCACTGCTCGATGATCCGGAGCGACTGCCGCATCTCCTCCAGCCGGATGAGGAAGCGGCCGTAGGAGTCGCAGGTGTCCGCGGTCGGGACGTCGAAGTCGTAGGTCTCGTAGCCGCAGTACGGGTCGGTCTTGCGCAGGTCGTGGGCGAGTCCGGCGGAGCGCAGGACGGGTCCGGTGGCTCCGAGGGCCATGCAGCCGGTGAGGTCGAGATAGCCGATGTCCTGCATACGGGCCTTGAAGATGGGGTTGCCGGTGGCGAGTTTGTCGTATTCCGGCAGGTTCTTCTTCATGGTCTTCACGAAGTCGCGGAGCCGGTCCACGGTGCCCGGGGGCAGGTCCTGGGAGAGCCCGCCGGGCCGGATGTACGCGTGGTTCATCCGCAGACCGGTGATCAGTTCATAGAGGTCCAGGATGAGTTCGCGGTCCCGGAAGCCGTAGATCATGATCGTGGTGGCGCCGAGTTCCATCCCGCCGGTGGCGATGCAGACCAGATGGGAGGAGAGCCGGTTCAGCTCCATCAGCAGCACGCGGATGACGGTCGCCCGGTCGGGGATCTGGTCCTCGATGCCGAGGAGCCGTTCCACGCCGAGGCAGTAGGCGGCCTCGTTGAAGAAGGGCGTCAGATAGTCCATGCGCGTGACGAAGGTGGTGCCCTGCGTCCAGGTGCGGTATTCGAGGTTCTTCTCGATGCCGGTGTGCAGATAGCCGATGCCGCAGCGGGCCTCGGTGACGGTCTCGCCGTCGATCTCCAGGATCAGCCGGAGCACGCCGTGGGTGGAGGGGTGCTGGGGACCCATGTTGACGACGATGCGCTCGTCGTCGGTCTTGGCCGCGGCCTGGACGACTTCGTCCCAGTCGCCACCGGTCACCGTGTATACGGGACCTTCGGTGGTTTCGCGCGCGGGTGCGTGGGATGTGGTCATCAGCTGTACGACCTCCGCTGGTCCGGAGCCGGGATCTGGGCGCCCTTGTACTCGACGGGGATGCCGCCGAGCGGATAGTCCTTGCGCTGCGGGAAGCCCTGCCAGTCGTCCGGCATCATGATCCGGGTGAGGGCGGGGTGGCCGTCGAAGACCAGGCCGAAGAAGTCGTAGGTCTCGCGCTCGTGCCAGTCGTTGGTCGGGTAGACGGCGACCAGCGAGGGGATGTGCGGGTCGCTGTCCGGCGCCGAGACCTCGACGCGGATCAGCCGCCCGTGGGTGAGCGAGCGCAGGTGGTAGACGGCGTGGAGTTCGCGGCCCTTGTCCTGCGGATAGTGGACGCCGCTGACGCCGGTGCAGAGTTCGAAGCGCAGGGCGGGGTCGTCGCGCAGGGTCCGGGCGACCTGGAGCAGGTGCTCGCGCTCGATGTGGAAGGTCAGCTCGTCGCGGTCGACGACCGTCTTCTCGATGGCGTGCTCGGGGACGAGCCCCTGCTCCTCGAGTGCGCCCTCCAGTTCGTCGGCGACCTCGTCGAAGTAGCCGCCGTAGGGGCGGTTCGCCGCGCCGGGCAGCCGGACCGAGCGGACGAGCCCTCCGTAGCCGGAGGTGTCGCCGCCGTTGCCCGCGCCGAACATGCCGCGCTGGACGCGGATCTCCTCGCCGTGGTCGCCGCGCTGCCCGGGGAGGTTCTGCTCGCTCAGCTCCTTCTCCGGGTTCGGCCGGTCCTGTGGCTGGTCGCTCATCGCAGCAGCCCCTTCATCTCGATCAGCGGGAGCGCCTTGAGCGCCGCTTCCTCCGCCTCGCGGGCCGCTTCCTCCGCGTTGACGCCGAGCTTGGAGGACTGGATCTTCTGGTGGAGCTTGAGGATCGCGTCCAGCAGCATTTCGGGGCGCGGCGGGCAGCCGGGCAGATAGATGTCGACGGGGACGATGTGGTCGACGCCCTGGACGATCGCGTAGTTGTTGAACATGCCGCCCGACGACGCGCAGACGCCCATCGAGATGACCCACTTGGGGCTGGGCATCTGGTCGTAGACCTGTCGCAGCACGGGGGCCATCTTCTGGCTCACCCGGCCCGCCACGATCATCAGATCGGCCTGGCGCGGCGAGCCGCGGAAGACCTCCATGCCGAAGCGGGCGAGGTCGTAACGGCCCGCGCCGGTGGTCATCATCTCGATGGCGCAGCACGCCAGTCCGAATGTGGCCGGGAAGACGGACGACTTGCGCACCCAGCCCGCGGCCTGCTCGACCGTGGTGAGCAGAAATCCGCTCGGAAGCTTCTCTTCGAGTCCCATGGCAGCTCAGCCCCTAGTCCCATTCCAGCCCGCCGCGCCGCCAGACATAGGCGTAGGCGACGAAGACGGTGAGCACGAAGAGCAGCATCTCCACGAGCCCGAAAAGCCCGAGGGCGTCGAAGCTGACCGCCCAGGGGTAAAGGAAGACGATCTCGATGTCGAAGACGATGAAGAGCATCGCCGTCAGGTAGTACTTGATGGGAAAGCGGCCGCCGCCGGCGGGCGTCGGAGTGGGTTCGATACCGCACTCGTACGCTTCCAGCTTTGCCCGGTTGTACCGTTTGGGGCCGATCAGCGTGGCCATGACCACGGAGAAGATCGCAAACCCTGCCCCGAGGGCGCCGAGTACAAGGATGGGCGCGTAAGCATTCACCCTCCTCGCTCCTTCCAGTCGTCCTTGACCGAGTGGACCGCACCGGGCGTCTACCGCGCCGCCTCGAAGATCGTGTTCATGTGAGGCAGTTCACAAGCCCGACTGCCCCGCATCCTATGCCTGCCGGTCTGTGATCTGCGACACGGGGTCGGTAACCACTCTTGTGATCTCCACCACCCGGCGAAGGATCATGAAGGCGGATGAGAGGTGATCTTCATACGTGAAGCGTGCACATGGTTACCAGAAGTGACATCTCTCGGTGTTTTGGCTGGTGGAGAGGGTTTGCCACTATCAAGCGGATGGCTGCTGAAGCAAATTGGCGATGGTTGGACATGGATGGTAGTAAGCCTTGCCTCACCTGACTCCGGGGTCCGCGAAGGGCTCGGAGCACCCCCTCGCGGGCGACGGAAACGCTCCGGCGCGACCGCTCGGGAAGAGGTCCGCGTGCATACGTTCACGATCTTCGGGCGACCCTCCGGTGACTCCCGCGACACGGTCCGCCACCCACCGGGATCGCCCGGGTCCGGGCGGCCGGACCCGGGCGGCCGCGAGCACCCCCGCCGACTCCGGGCGATCGGCGCTCAATCGGTAGCCGTCCGGACACAAGCCGTCATCGGCGGCGAAACCGGCAATGTGAGCTGCGCCACTGCACCATCCCGCCAGGGAAGACGGGCTTGGCCATCGACCTGAGGCGGTGGTAGGTCAAAGGCAATTCGGACCTTTTCCTAAAAGACCGTGATCACGACCATGATCACTACTGTCCGAATTGCCCGTTAGGGCGTCAATAAAGCCCCGCAGAAAGCGGATTGATAAGTTCCGGTCGTAACTGTGGCGCAACACACGTTTCTTGTCGGGAACCGGGTATGGCTGATAGCGGTTGTCCCATGTCCCACACCGCTCACATACCCAGCCACCGGAAGCCCCGGCGCCGCAGTGCCTCCGCCATGGCGCTCCGAGCCGGAGTTGCCGGTGGCGTTCTCAGCACCATCGCAGTGGCCGGAGCCGCCGGAACGGCGAACGCCGAGCCGGTGACCGAGACCATCGAGATGCCGACGTTCACCCCCGCCGGTCTCTCCCAGGCGGTCGCCCAGTCCGCCCAGACCCAGCAGCAGGCCGCGTTCGACCTGGAGTTCCAGGCCCAGGAGGACGCCGCCGCCAAGAAGGCCTCGCAGACCGCGAAGACGGCGAAGGCCGAAGCGGTGCGCAAGGCCGAGGCCGAGAAGAAGGCCGAGGAGAAGCGCGAGCGGGAGGCCGCGGCCGCCGCCGCCGCGGAGGCCGAGAAGCAGGAGCGCGCCTCGCGCACCGCCGAGCGGACCACGCTCGCCTCGGCCCCGGCGGCCGGCTCCTCCACCGCCGACAAGGCGTCCACCGGAGGCTCTTCCAGCGCGAGCACCCCCGCGCCGTCCTCGACCGGCAACGCCTCCGGCAACGTGGGAACGGTCATCGCGTTCCTCAAGGCCCAGGTCGGCGACGCCTATGTGATGGGCGCCACCGGGCCCAACTCGTGGGACTGCTCCAGCCTCGTCCAGGCGGCGTTCCGTCAGGTCAACATCGACCTCCCGCGCGTCTCGCAGGACCAGTCGACCGCGGGCACCCAGGTCGGCACCTCCAACCTCCAGGTGGGCGACATCCTGTACTGGGGCGCCGCGGGCAGCGCGTACCACACGGGCGTCTACATCGGCAACGGCCAGTACCTGGACGCGGCCAACCCGGAGAAGGGCGTCGTCATCCAGGATCTGTCGGGCTACCCGGCGACGGGAGCGGTGCGCGTCCTCTGACGTGTGACGCACAGCCGGCCCCGGGCCGGCGAGTGTCCGCCCGACGGGGCCGACGGGAACTCCTCCCGCCGGCCCCGTCGGCGTATCCGCGGACGGCGGGGCGACGGCCGGACGCGGGGCGGGCCGGCCGGCTCAGCCGTCGGGGTTGGCCTCCAGGCGGGTCAGGTCCATGTCGTCGAGAAGGGCCTCATGGGTGCGCCCGCTCATATGGGCGTCCTTCTCGATCTCGACGGCGGCCCAGCCGGTGAGGCTCATGACCAGGACGCGCAGCCCGTCGCTCCCGTACCGCTCCAGCACCTCGTCGGCGGTGCGGAGGGCTTCTTCGGGGATGCGCTCCTCGGGGTAGGCGCCGACCACTCTGCGCAGCAGGCTGACGGAGATGTGCGAGATGTCCGGGGCGATGGCTCGCAGCCGTCGGTCCTCAGCTTCGTCCACGGGATTTCCCCCTCTGTCGAATGCGCGGGGGCCGCTCCGTCACCCCCGAGTCCGCGTCCCCCCGCACCGACCAGTTTCCACCCCCGCCGCCGCGTACACGGGCGGATCGCGCGAATCGGCCGGTTCCGCCCGGAGCGCGTCCTCGGGGCGGTCCGGCGCGCCCCCGGGCGCGCCGGGCGCGGTCAGAGCTGCCGGAGCCGGTCGCGCAGCCGGCGGGCGGCCTGCGCCATCAGCGCGTCGGCGCCGGGCTGGGCACTGGCCGGAACGAGCGACTCGGTCAACACGGCGATCGCGAAGACCTGTCCGTCCAGATGCTCCACGACGCCCATCTCATGACGGAGGTTGAGCAGGGTGCCGGTCTTGGAGGACCAGGTGGCGGCGTCGGAGCTGAAGTCCGGGGCGAGCCGGTGCCGGAGCACGTTGTGGGCCATGAGACCGCGCACCCGCCCGGCCGTCTCCGGGTCGATCGCCGAGGGCGTCCACAGGGCCTGGAGCAGGTCCACGCAGGAGCGCGCGTCGGCGGTGTTGGCGCGGGCGGTGTCGAGCTGCGGCACCCGGTGGCCGCGGCCGCCGGTGCCCGCGTCGATGGCGAGGGCGTGGGCGAGATGGGCCTGGTCCGCGTCGAGCCGTTCCACGGGGGTGTCGGACAGCTCGCGCATGCCGTGCCGGACGGTGATGCCCGAGATCCCCAGCTCGCGGAGGATCTCGGCGACCCGGGCGGGCGGGGTGAGTTCGAACAGCGCGTCGGCGGCGGCGCCGTCGCTCAGACAGGTGCTCAGATAGAGCAGATCGTCGATCGCGATCCGGGCGGGGTGGCGGAACCGGCTGAGCCCGGTGGGGCCGGGCGTGGTGATCAGCCCGGGCCGTACGTCGATCGCCGCCGCGCCGTCCAGCTCGCCCCGCCGGACGCGCTCCGCGGTGGCCAGCGCCAGCGGGACCTTCACCAGGGAGGCGCAGGGGAGCCGGAGGTCCGGCTCGATCCCCAGCTCCTGACCGGTGCGCAGATCCCGTACGAGCAGGCCGGCGCGCAGCCCGCCGTCGCCCAGCTCCCGGCGCAGATCCCGCAGGAGTCTCTCGCTGTTCACGCGGGCGCTCCTTCCCCGGCGGCCGGCCGGGCGTCCGCGCCGAGACAGCGGGCGACGGCGTCGCCGAGGCGGGCCGCGAGGTGCTGGGGGTTGCCGTCCGCCGAGGCGGCGAGGGCGAATCCCCGGCGGAGCGCGATCTCGCCGATCGGCCGCCAGTGCAGGGCGAGTTCCCCGGCCTGCGCCGGGGAGCACAGCAGCAGATCGCCGCTCCGGTAGACCTCCGCCGCCGCGGTCGTCAGCTCGGCGGCGGCGAGCTGCACGGGCCGCAGGCCGACCGCCTCGCACAGCCGCGTCAACGGGTCGCGTAGGTGCGGTACGTCGTCCTCGGGCTGGATCCAGACGCGCCGCGCGGGGCCCGGGGAGGCCCGGCCGAGCCGCAGCGTCTCCAGATAGACGCGCCGCACTCCGGGATCGCGCGCCCCGGCGAGCCCGAGCGGCAGCGACCAGCCCGCCTCGTCGGCGGGGACCGCGAGCAGGGCGGCGCGCACCTGCTGCGCGAGGACGAGTTCCGCGCGCCGCGTCGGCGGCGCGAGCCGCAGGTCGAGCGTGATGCCGTGGTCCCGTGCCTCGGCGATCAGCCGGGCGAGCGCGGCGGTGGAGCAGACGTCGGGCATCGCGAGCCGCCAGGGCCTGTGCCGGGCGTCCTCCGCCTCGTGCAGCAGTTCGTCGGCGGCCCGCACCAGCCGCCGGGCGGCCGGGAGCAGATCCCGGCCGAAGGGGGTGAGCACGGCCCGCCGGGTGGTGCGCTCGAACAGCTGCTCGCCGAGGCGTTCTTCCAGGGCGGCGACGCGACGGCTGGCCACCGACTGCGCCATCCCGGCGGCGGCGGCTCCGGCGGTGAAACCGCCGTACTCGCCGACGCTCACGAACGCGCGGCACGCTCCCACCAGATCCACGACCGAACTCTATGCCGGTTCGGCATGGAACAGCGCGTTCGCGTATTGGACCGCATGGACGGGCGGGGGCGAGGGTGTTCCCGGCCCCACGGCCGCCCATCGGGCGGAAGCCGTGCCGCTCCCTCTCCTGCCCCCGCTCCGGAGGTTCCGACATGCAGCACACCCGTACCCGCCGCGCCGCTCCGCTCGCGCTCGCCGCGCTGCTCCTCGTACCGCTCGCCGCCTGCGGCCGGGACGAGTCGGCCGCCCCGCCCGGCGCGGGGACGAGGACGACGGCGGCGGCGGAGCCGGGCGCGGCCCCGGAGCCGTACGTACGCGAGTTCGCCCGGCTTGAGCGGGAGTTCGACGCGCGGCTGGGCGTGTACGCCGTGGACACCGGCACCGGGCGCGAGGTGGCCCACAACGACGGCGCGCGCTTCCCCTTCGCCTCCACGGTCAAGGCGCTCGCGGCGGGCGCGGTGCTCAGGGAGCGCTCGCTGGGCGGGATGGACCGGGTCGTGACCTACTCGCGGGACGATCTGGTCCCCCACTCCCCCGTGACCGGGAAACACGTCGGGACCGGGATGAGTCTGCGGGCGCTCTGCGACGCGGCGGTCCGCCACAGCGACAACACCGCGGCCAATGTGCTCTTCGACGAGCTGGGCGGGCCGGCCGGTCTGGACGCGGTGCTGGAGGAGATCGGCGACGACGTCACCCGGGTGGAGCGCCGCGAGCCGGAGCTGAACCGCTGGGCGCCGGGCTCCGCCAGGGACACGAGCACGCCCCGGGCCATGGCGGGGAGTCTGCGCGCGTTCGCGCTCGGGGACGCGCTCGGCGAGGGCGAACGCGCGCTGCTCGACGAGTGGCTGCGGACCAACACCACCGGGGACGATCTCATCAGGGCCGGGGTGCCCGAGGGGTGGACGGTCGGCGACAAGACCGGGACGGGCGGCGGGTACGGGGCCCGCAACGACATCGCCGTGGTCCGGCCGCCCGGCTCCGCCCCCATCGTCATGGCGATCATGTCGAACCGGGACGGGGAGGACGAGAAGCACGACGACAGGCTGATCGCCGAGGCGGCGTCGGTGGTGGCCGGGACGCTGTCGTAGCGAGGGGGCTGAGCCTGCGGGGGCGGTCGGCGGGGCGTGCGGACGACCGGCGGGGCGTGCGGCGGGTCGGCTGGCGGGTCAGCCGGTCTCGTGCCCGGGCTCGGGCTCCGGGTCCGGGTCCGGGTCCGTTCGTGAGCCCGTTCGTGAGCCCGGATCCGGGTCCGGCTCCGGGGCCGTTTCCGGGAGTACGGAGTCGTAGAGCCGGAAGAGCCTCGGCCCGTGCCGCCCGGGGTCGCGGGACTCGTCGCGGCGGCGGAGCAGGGTCCAGCACTCGGCGACGAGGGCGCGGGCCCGGGCGCCCGGCCAGGGACTCGGCAGCAGTTCGGGCGGGAGCAGCGGATCGGGCTCCATGGCGCGGGTGAACTCGGCGGCGAGTTCGACCGCGACGGTCAGCAGCTCCGGGCCGGGGATCTCGGCCCCGGAACGCAGCCGTTCGAGGCGGGGGCGGGCGACGGCGGCGAGGCGGTCGTGGCGCTCGGCGATCTCCGCCAGCGGCCAGAGCGCGCGGGCGAGGGCCGCCGGATCGCTCTCGCCGCCCCGGCGCAGCTCGCCGGTGGTGAGGAGGGTGAGGCGGTCGAGGAGGCCCAGGGAGCGCGCGAGGTCCTCGACATGGGGCTCCCAGGCGTTGGCGCCGACGTAGAGCCCGCCCTGGAGCGGTGCGCCGCCGAGCCGGCCGAGGCCGGTGCGCAGCGCGTCGCGGGCAGCGCGGGAGGTCTCGGGCACGGCGAAGGCGACGAGACGCCAGCGGCCGTCCCAGGGGGCGAGCCCGGCGTCCTGCCGGAAGGCGTGGGCGACGAAGCCGACATCGGGCTCCAGGGCGCGTTCGGTGTCCCCGGCGGCGCGCAGAACGGCCTTGCGCCCCCGCCCCTCGTGGGTGAAGCGCCCTTCGGCGACGAGCCGTTTGACGCAGAGCCGCACCTGCTGGTCGCTCATGCCCAGCAGGGGCGCGGTGGCGTACAGCTCGGCGGTGTCGACCGTGTGGTCCTCGCGGACGAGCGCCTCGACGAGCGTCCGGGTGGCCACCTGGACGGGCGGCCGCGCGTGGGGGCTGGTGGTCATGGTCTGGTGTGCCTCGCGGACGCGGTGAGGGAACGGCGCATGGTGGTGACCGCGCCGAATCCCATCAGCGTCCGCAGATACGGCGTGCGCCGGGTGCGGACGGCGATGAAGCCGCGCCGCTCGTACAGCGCCCTCGCTCGGGGATTGACGTCGATCACGTCCAGTCTGACCTCTTGGCAGCCGAGTTCCAACGCGACCGTGACCACCTCCTTGAGGAGCAGGCTGCCGATGCCCAGGCTCCGGGCCCCGGCGGCCACCGCGACGCTGTCCAGCCACAGCCGGCCGGGGGCGTCGGCGTGCTCCAGCAGGGCGAGCAGCGCGAGCCGGCGCGGGGCCGAGGCCCAGCCGTACGCGCGCAGGACGTCGGCGGCCGTGGCGCGGGTCGCGGAGCGGTCCGCGTGCTGGTAGCCCGCGAGGCCGACGAGTTCGCCGTCCAGCAGGGCGCAGACGGCCCGGTCCGGGTCGAGATGGGCCGCGAGGAAGGCCACGGCCTTCTCGGGCGGGTTCAGCGCCGGGCCGAGTTTGCGGCCGAACGCCTCCCAGTACAGCTCGGCCGCCCGGCGCCCGGCCCCAGCGGGGATGCCCCGGCGGACGGTGATGTCGCCTCGGCGGCTCTCGTCGTCAGCTCTCATGAACGCCGATCTTATGCCATAAGAACGATCGTAGCGAGTACGATCGTTTCTTGAACGATACTTCGGGAGGTGGGCGCGGGTGCGATTCCAGGGTGGGTACGGCCGGGTCGGGGGCGAGGCGGTCCGGGGCGAGACGGTCCCGGGCGGCGGGGCCAAGGGCGGGGAAGGGAACGGGAACGGGGACGGGAACGGGGACAGGGGGGACGACCGGGCCGGGGGCGGCCGGGGCGGCCGGTTCCGCGAGGCCCGGAGCCCAGGCGGCCGAGGCAGACGGGGCGGCCGAGACAGACGGGGCGGGCGAGACAGACAGGACGGCCGGGGCGGTCGGGGTCGGTTGCGGCGGGTCCTGGTGTGGGGTCTGGTCATGGCGCTGCTGGCCGGCTCCGGGATCGTCGCGGTCGTGCTGTGGCAGCACTCGTACGACATGGACGAGCGGCGCGTCACGATCCGGCGGGACGGCCACACCCTGCACGCCGTGCTCACCGCCCCCCGGGGCGGCGACGGGAAACCGCGCCCCCTGGTGGTGGTGATCCATGGCGACGGGCCCGTGGACGCCACCCACGAGGACGGCTACAAGCCCCTGTGGGAGGCGTACGCGCGGGCCGGCTACGCGACCCTGTCCTGGAGCAAACCGGGCGTCGGGGGCGCGCCCGGCGACTGGCTCGGCCAGTCCATGGCCGACCGGGCCGCCGAGGCCGTCGCCGCCATCGGCTGGGCCCGCTCCCAGGACGGCGTCGATCCGGACCGGATCGGGCTGTGGGGCGCGAGCCAGGCCGGCTGGGTGCTGCCGAAGATCGTCGAGCGGACCCCGGTGGACTTCGTCATCGCCGTCGCACCCGCGGTCAACTGGCTCCGGCAGGGCCGCCACCACCTGCTGGCCGAACTGAGGAAGCGGGGCGCGTCCCCGGCCACGGTCGACGAAGAGATCGCCCGCAGCGATCTGACCCGCCGCCTCCTGGCCCGGGGGGCGAGCTTCGAGGAGTACACGAGGGCCATGGGCGGGCCCGGGGAGATGACCGCCGGGCGCTGGGGCTTCATCACCAGGAACCACACCGCCGACGTCACCGCCGATCTGCCCGCCCTGCGCGGTGTGCCGCTGCTGCTGATGCTCCCGGGGCAGGACGTGCACGTCGACACGGCCGAGACCGGGACCGTCTACCGCCGGGAGCTGGCCGCCGGCGGCGGGCTGACCGTCCGGCACTACCCCGACGCGGCCCACACCCTGGTGCGCGCGGAGCTGGGGGAGTCCGGCCCCGCGCTCACCCTCACCGCGCTCCTCGCCCCCCGCTCGCTCTTCGCGAAGGACGCCCTCGGCGACCAGGAGCGCTTTCTGCGCGGCCTGCGGGAGACGGAACGGCCGGTACGGGGGGACTGAGCCGGGCCCCCGCCCCCGCCCCCGGAGGGACCGCGACCGGTGGCCGGTCCCGATCCCTCCGGTCCTTCGCTCAGACCCGCCCGGCGGTGTCCGCGAGGACCTCCGTCAGCGCGGCGCGCAGCCGTTCGTAGCCCGGGGCCAGCCGCCGCAGCTCCCGCTCCAGGGCGATGTCGTCATGGGTGGCCAGCGGGTGCTGGAGCCCGCCGAGGATCCGGGCCTGGCCCGCGGCGACGGCGGCGGGGCCGGGGAGGCGCAGCGCGGCCAGGCAGCCGGCCGCGTCGGCGAGGCGGCGGGCGCCGACCTTCACGGCGAAGAACTGGAGATGGTCGCGGAGGCCCGCGTCGAGCCCCCGGGCCACCTGGCCGGCCAGCGCCTCCACCGCGTCGGCCCCGCCGAGCGAGCCCGGGGGCGCGGTCGGTCCCCCCTGCCCGGCGAGCCACTCGACGGCCCGGGGCAGCGAGCGGCTGAGCGCCTCGTGCGGTGTGACCTCGTACCGCCGGACGAAACCGGTCCGCATCACGAACGGCTCGTCGGTGTAGTCGACCGTCTTCGCCCGCCACGCCTCCAGGAACGCCCCCGTCGGCAGAGTCGCGTACGGGTGCCCCTGCGGGTCGTGGAGGAGCACGGTGTCGTCCTGGACGTCGAGCACCACGACGTAGTGGTCGCCGCCGCCGGGGTTCGGGGTGCCCGGCCGGTAGAGCAGCAGCCCGAGATCGACCGGACCGGCCAGCACCGGGCCTACGGCACTGGCGGCGCGCAGCCGGGCGAGCGCCTGGGCCGGCGTGCCCCCGGCGGTGCGCTCGCGGCCGTGACCGAGGAGGGCGACGGCGGCGTCCAGGCCCTGTTCCGGGTCCCAGCCGTACGGGTCGAAGAACGGCAGCGCGCCGGCCAGCTGGACGCCGAAGGGCGAGCCGGTGAGCGTCTCGATCACACCGGGCGGGGGCGCGGCGGGGCCGAGCAGCATCGCGAGGGAGTTGGCGTAGCAGTAGGGGCCGGAGCCGATGTAGGGATGCATCAGGGGGCCGTCCTTCCATGAGTGCCGGTCGGGGCGTCACGGCAACTCCAGGCCCTCACACGGGGGCAAGGTCAAGCACGGCCGGTCACCCGGAGGCCCGACGGGCGGCGTACGGGGCCGTGCCCGCCGTCTCACGGCCGGCCTGCGGCGCACAGCGCGAGGAGCACCGGCCCGTCGCCGTCCTGGCGGGGACGGAGAGCGGCCGGCGCCGGCAGGGCCTTCGGCTCGGCCCTGGCTTACACCGGGTTGCCGTCGTACGCGAGATTCCCTGCCGGCGGTATTACGTTCCAGGTATGAGCGGTCACGCGGCGCCCCAGGCCGTCGAGCGGGCCGGCGAGAGATCCGTGTCGCTCGCCCAGTCATTGATCAAGGAAGTCGAGGAACGCACCGGCGAGAGCGGGTTCTCCTCCGTAGTGGTTGAAGCTCTGGAGGAATGGCTCGCCGCGCAGAAGCTCCGCGAGGTCGTGACCGCCGACCGCGAGGCGTTCGGGCCCGTCTCCGCCGAAGCACGGCGGCAGGCGGAGCGGGAATGGCGAGCAAGCGCCTCAAGATCAAGGCGAAGAGCGAGGGCACACTCGTCCTGGACGCCCAGGGGCTGTCACCGCACGTGGACGGTGACGAGGGGATGCGTGCGCGCGTCGAGGTCGCTCAGCAGAGCGGGCGGCGCGTAGCGCTCTCCGCGTTGACGCCCTTGGAGGCGCGCCGAACGGGAGAGGCTGCCGAGCGACTCCCGTTCCTGCTGTCCCGGTTCGACGTGAAACCGGTCAATGAAGCGGTGACGGACGCCGCAGCGAAGCTGCTGGACGTTTCGGGCCTCGACGGGCACGAATGCCTTGCGGACGCGCTGGTGGTGGCCACGGCCGCACTCTGCACTCCTCCGGTGCTCCTCGTCACTTCTGACAGGTCGCACATCCCGGCGCTGTGCAAGGCCGCCGAGGAGCTTCCCGGCTCGCCGAAGGTGAAGATCGTCAACGTGTGACGGCCGAACGCGGTGAGCCGGGCCGCCCGGCGGGCGGCCCGGCCTCGACCGGTCAAGCGCGGGGCGCCGCCTTCGACAGGCCGTTGATGATGCGGTCCATCGCGTCCCCGCCGGTCGGGTCGGTCAGATTCGCCAGCATCTTCAGGGTGAAGCGCATCAGCATCGGGTGGGTCAGCCCCCGCTGGGCCGCGATCTTCATGACCTTGGGGTTGCCGATCAGCTTCACGAACGCCCGGCCCAGCGTGTAGTAGCCGCCGTAGGTGTCCTTGAGGACCTTCGGGTAGCGCTGGAGGGCCAGTTCGCGGTGGGCGGGGGTGGCGCGGGCGTGGGCCTGGACGATGACGTCGGCGGCGATCTGCGCGGACTCCATGGCGTAGGCGATGCCCTCGCCGTTGAACGGGTTGACCATCCCGCCCGCGTCGCCGATGAGCAGCAGCCCCCGGGTGTAGTGCGGCTGGCGGTTGAAGGCCATCGGCAGCGCCGCGCCCCGGATCGGGCCGGTCATGTTCTCGTCGGTGTAGCCCCACTCCTCGGGCATGGAGGCGCACCAGGCCTTCAGCACCTCGCGCCAGTCCAGCTCCTTGAAGGCGGAGGAGGTGTTGAGCACGCCGAGGCCGACGTTGGAGGTGCCGTCGCCCATGCCGAAGATCCAGCCGTAGCCGGGCAGCAGCCGGTCCTGGGCGCCCCGGCGGTCCCACAGTTCGAGCCAGGACTCCAGATAGTCGTCGTCGTGGCGGGGCGAGGTGAAGTACGTGCGCACCGCGACGCCCATCGGGCGGTCGTCGCGCCGGTGCAGACCCATCGCCAGGGAGATCCGGGAGGAGTTGCCGTCGGCGGCCACGACCAGCGGCGCGTGGAAGGTGACCGGGGTCTTCTCCTCGCCGAGCTTGGCCTTGACGCCGGTGATCCGGCCGGTGCGGTCGTCGATGACCGGCTCGCCGACATTGCACCGCTCGTACAGCCGCGCGCCTGCCTTCTGTGCCTGCCGGGCGAGCTGCTCGTCGAAGTCGTCGCGCTTGCGGACCAGTCCGTAGTCCGGGTAAGAGGCGAGTTCCGGCCAGTCGAGCTGGATCCGCACTCCGCCGCCGATGATCCGCAGGCCCTTGTTCCGCAGCCAGCCGGCCTCTTCGGAGACGTCGATGCCCATGGCGACGAGCTGCTTGGTGGCGCGCGGGGTGAGCCCGTCGCCGCAGACCTTCTCGCGGGGGAACGCCGTCTTCTCCAGCAGCAGCACGTCCAGTCCCGCCTTGGCGAGGTAGTACGCGGCCGTGGAGCCGGCCGGGCCTGCCCCGACGACGATCACATCGGCGCTGTGTTCGGAGAGGGGCTCGGTCACGGCGGGTTCTCCCGAAGACTCGAAATAGGGCGTGCCGATCGGCACAGGACATGTGCAGTCTAGGGGGGCGTACCGATCAACCTACTGAAGGGCTCCCCCCTATGAGCAGGCTCCTCCCCGCCGTACGGCTGCGCGTGCCCACCGACGAGGACGCCCACGCCTGGCACCGGGCGTTCGACGACCCCGAGGTGATGCGGTTCCTCGGCGGACGCGGCGCGGAGTTGTCCGTGTACGAGGAGTTGACGGCGCGGCAGCGCAGACACGACGCGGAGCTGGGCTTCTGTCTGTGGACACTGCTGGACGAGGAGGGCGGGGTCGCGGGCTTCACCGGTGCGCAGCCGTGGCCGCACAAGAACTTCGGCCCGGTCGGGGAGATAGAGATCGGCTGGCGGCTGGGCCGGTCGGCGTGGGGCCGGGGGTACGCGACGGCCGCCGCCCGGCTGACGCTGGAGCGGGTGCGGGCGGCCGGGGTCGGCGCGGTGGTGGCGATGGTCGACCCGGGCAATGAGCGTTCGGCGGCGGTGGTGCGGCGGCTCGGGATGGCGCGGGCGGAGACGTTCGTCAAGCCGGACGGGGTGCGCGAGGCCCACTGCTACCGGATGGCGCTCTGACGGAACGGCGGGGGCCCGGGGCCGGGCCCCCCGTACCGCCGACAGCCGTCGGGTCCGGACCGTGGAAGGATCCGGACCCGGGCCGGGGCCGGACCAGGCGGCGGACCTGGACCCGGGCCCGGCGGCGGTCAGGCCTCGGGCTTCGTGCCCCGGTGCAGCGCCACGATCCCGCCGGAGAGATTGCGCCAGGCCGCCCGGGCCCAGCCCGCCCGCTGGAGGATCGCCGCCAGCTCGGGCTGGTCCGGCCAGGACTGGATGGACTCGGCGAGATAGACGTAGGCGTCCGGGTTGGACGACACGGCGCGGGCCACCGGGGGCAGCGCGCGCATCAGATACTCCTCGTACACCGTCCGGAACGGCGCCCAGGTCGGGTGGGAGAACTCACAGATCACGATGCGGCCGCCGGGCCTGGTCACCCGCTGCATCTCGCGCAGCGCCGTCTCGGTCTCCCGCACATTGCGCAGGCCGAAGGAGATGGTGACCGCGTCGAACACCCCGTCGCGGAACGGCAGCCGGGTCGCGTCGCCCGCCGTCAGCGGCAGCCAGCCGTGCCGCTTCTTGCCCTCCCGGAGCATTCCGAGGGAGAAGTCGCAGGGGACGACGTACGCGCCGTCCTGGGCGAAGGGGAGCGAGGACGTGCCCGTGCCCGCCGCGAGGTCGAGGACCTTCTCGCCGGGGCGGGCGGCGACGGCCTTCGCGACCTCCTTGCGCCAGCGGCGGTCCTGACCGAGCGAGAGAACATCGTTGGTCAGGTCGTAGTTGGCCGCGACGTCATCGAACATCGAGGCGACTTCGTGCGGCTGCTTGTCCAGGGATGCTCTGATCACGCTCCCCATTCAAGCAGGGCGGCGGGCCCGGCTCACGAGCGGCGGTGCACCAGCCGCCCGGCCAGGACGGTCGCCACACAGCTCGCCGCTCCGAGCCGCTCCAGCGCACCTGGCCAGGGCTCGTCCACGGGGACGGCGAAGACCGCGAAGTCGGCCGGGGCGCCGACCGCGAGCGGGCCGTCGAGCAGGGTTTCGGGGGGCGCGTACGCGATGGGGTCCAGGGACGCGGGGCGGTCCGGGGAGCCCGGTCCGGCGCCCGGGGCGGCGTCCCGTACCCGCAGGCCCGCGCGGCTCACCGCGATGCGCACGGAGGGCCGGGCGAAGGGGCCGGTCACCGCCGTGACGCCGTGCGCCAGCAGCCGCTGGAGCCCGCGCCGGGCGCTGCCGCCCCACCGGGCCCCGTCCGGGGCGAGCGCCTCCAGCGCGGCCCCGGTGACCGGCTCCGTGCCCAGTTCGGCCGCCTCGCGCGGGTCGGGGTGGTAGGCCCACTCCAGGAGTTCCCCGGCGCGCGGATGGCGCAGCCCGGGCGTCAGCAGGCCCGGCCAGCGGCGTACCCGTGCCGTGGGGTACGCGGCGGTCAGCTCCTCGTACGGGCCCAGTGCGGCGATCCGGCCGGTGTCGACGGCCACGGCGGCCGCGCCGGGGACGCCGGCGAGGACCGCGTCGGCCGTGTGCAGGGTGAGCAATCGGGGCTCAGTTGGCGTTGAGGAGCTTCAGCTCCGGATGGGCCGTGCCGCCCTCGATCGCGGTCGAGGAGATGTGCGAGACCACCCGCTCGTCGACCGGGTCGTCGGCCGGGTCGGTGTGGACGACGACATGCTCGTACGTCGTGGTCCGCTGCGCCGGGACGCGGCCCGAGCGGCGGATCAGGTCGATGATCTCCTGGCGGTTGGAGCGGTGCCGGGCGCCCGCCGAGGAGACGACGTTCTCCTCCAGCATGATCGAGCCGAGGTCGTCCGCGCCGTAGTGCAGCGACAGCTGGCCGACCTCCTTGCCGGTGGTCAGCCACGAGCCCTGGATGTGGGCGACGTTGTCGAAGAAGAGCCGGGCGATCGCGATCATCCGCAGATATTCGAAGATCGTCGCGTGGGTGCGGCCCTTGAGCTTGTTGTTCTCCGGCTGGTACGTGTACGGGATGAAGGCCCGGAAGCCGCCCGTCCGGTCCTGTACGTCACGGATCATCCGCAGATGCTCGATGCGCTCGGCGTTGGTCTCGCCGGTGCCCATCAGCATGGTGGAGGTGGACTCCACGCCCAGCCCGTGCGCGATCTCCATGATCTCCAGCCAGCGCTCGCCGGACTCCTTGAGCGGGGCGATCGCGGTGCGGGGCCGTGCGGGCAGCAGTTCGGCGCCCGCGCCCGCGAAGGAGTCCAGGCCCGCCGCGTGGATCCGGGTGATGGCCTCCTCGGCGGAGACCTTGGAGATCCGGGCCATGTGCTCGACCTCGGACGCGCCGAGGGAGTGGATGACCAGCTGGGGGAAGGCGGACTTGATGGCGGAGAAGTGCTCCTCGTAGTACTCGACGCCGTAGTCCGGGTGGTGGCCGCCCTGGAACATGATCTGGGTGCCGCCCAGCTCGACCGTCTCCGCGCAGCGGCGCAGGATGTCGTCGAGGTCCCGGGACCAGCCCTTGCCGGTGTCCTTCGGAGCGGCGTAGAAGGCGCAGAACTTGCAGGCCGTGACGCACACATTGGTGTAGTTGATGTTGCGCTCGATGATGTACGTCGCGATGTGCTCCGTACCCGCGTAGCGACGGCGGCGCACGGCGTCGGCCGCACTGCCCAGCGCGTGGAGCGGGGCCGAGCGGTAGAGGTCGAGGGCCTCTTCCGGGGTGATCCGGCCGCCTTCGGCGGCGCGGTCCAGCACGGACTGGAGGTCGGCCTTCTCGGTCACCGGGTGTCACCTTTCGGCGGGTTTGCCAGAGCCTGATGGGAAGCGTCTGCGGGCCCGGCCAGCCTACGCCAGAGGGGCGGGCGGGCCGAGGGGCGGGCGCGGGCGGGCGGGCGTCCCGGGCCCGCGCCCGGCTCGCGGCGGTACGCGCCCGGGCGGCGCCGGGTCCGCGTCGGGTCCGCGCGCCGCCGTCCCTTCGCCTTCCCCCCCAGCGCCCCGGTGTCCCCAGGCGGCCCCCGGCGTCACCAGGAGCGGCCGGCCCCGGGGCCGGGGGCGCCCAGCAGCTCCACGGTCACATCGGCGGGGAAGCCGGCGGCCGACCCGGTGCGGCGGGCGAACTCGCGGACGCCTTCGAGCTGGTCGGGGCCGAAGCGGAAGTCGAGGGTGCGGAAGTACCGCTCCAGCAGCTCCGCGTCGAAGGTCTCCCAGCGGGCGGCCTGCTCCGCCACCTTGGCCACCTCCTCCAGCGAGAGGTTCCGCGAGGCGAGGAACGCCCGGTGCACCTCGTGCACCAGGTCCTCCTCCCGGGCCAGATAGTCCTTGCGGGCCGCCCAGACCGCGAAGACGAACGGCAGTCCCGTCCACTCCTTCCACAGCAGCCCCAGATCGTGGACCTCCAGACCGAGGCGGGGCGCGTCGTGGAGCGAGGCCCGGAGCGCGGCGTCGCCGATGAGGACCGCCGCGTCGGCCTCACGCATCATCAGACCGAGGTCGGGCGGGCAGGTGTAGTAGTCGGGCCGCACCCCGTACCGCTCGGCCAGCAGCAGCCGCGCCAGCCGTACCGAGGTGCGGGAGGTGGAGCCGAGGGCGACCCGGGCCCCGTCGAGACTCTCCAGCGGGCGCTGGGACACGATCACACAGGACATGACCGGGCCGTCGCAGCCGACCGCCAGATCGGGAAAGGCGACGAGCTGATCGGCATTGCGCAGGAATTCCACCAGGGTGACCGGCGCGATATCGAGGTCGCCGCGCACCAGCCGCTCGCTGAGCTTCTCCGGGGTGTCCTTGGACAGCTCCAGGTCGAGAAGGGTTCCGGTGCGGGCCAGTCCCCAGTACAAGGGGAGACAGTTGAGGAACTGGATATGGCCGACGCGGGGACGGCTGCGGCGGCGGTCGGTTGCTGTGCTTTCTCCAAGACTGTCCACAAAGGCGAGGCTAGACCTCCGGGGCCGCTCCCGGGCGGCGGGGGGCGCACGCGGGTCGCACCGCTCCACGGGGGTCGCGGGCTCCGCTCCCGGCGACCGGCCCCCGGCCTCCCCGCGACGGGTCCCGGGGACGGGCGCACCCCCTGCGAGCTGCGCCGGGGCCGGTCTTGCCGGGCGCACGGCCCGACGGAGGCCGACCGGCGCGTCAGTGCGCGGCCGGGCGCTTCAAGCGTCCGAGTGAAGTGATCTTTCCCTCTACCGCTGCGAACACAGTGCGTGCTAGGCTCGACGCAAGTTGCAGTTTGGTTTCCCTTGCAGTACAGAGCCTGCGGAGCATGTGACCCGCAGGCTTTTGTAGTTTTCAGACTTGTTTGCAGGTTCTGGAGCAGGGCAACCCTTTGGCCCAAGGAGGGCTTATGGCTACCGGAACCGTCAAGTGGTTCAACGCTGAAAAGGGCTTCGGCTTCATCGCCCAGGACGGCGGCGGCCCGGATGTCTTCGTCCACTACTCCGCGATCAACGCGTCTGGTTTCCGCTCTCTCGAGGAGAACCAGGTCGTGAACTTCGACGTCACCCAGGGCCCGAAGGGCCCGCAGGCGGAGAACGTCACCCCGGCCTAGTCAGCCAGGGTCGGCGATCGCGCACGACTAGCAGTACCCAAGGAGCCCCGGCCTTTCGAGGACCGGGGCTCCTGCCTTTTCCCGGAACGCCCGGACGTAACTAAGCAGATCGGGATGCATCCGCACGTACCGGGACAACCGGCCGCCATGGCCCCGCCCGTCAGTCCGGGGGCGCGAGATCCGGCAGCCGGGCCTCGTACAGCCAGCGGGTGAAGAGCCCCGCCGTCGGCCGCCGGGCGTGCCGGGCCGCCAGCTCCACGAACTCCTCCGTCGTCACCACCCCGTGCCGGTGCGTCGCGGTCCACTCCCGCAGCAGCGCCGCGAAGGCCGGGTGCCCGATCTCCGTGCGCAGCGCGTGCAGGGTCAGCGCGCCCCGTTCGTAGACCCGGTCGTCGAAGAGCCGGCGCACCCCCGGGTCGGCGATCCGGATGTCCTGGTCCAGCCGGGCGAGCCGGGCGTGGGAGCGGCTCGCCAGCACCGCGGCCGACGGGCCGCCGGCCGCCTCGGACCAGAGCCACTCGGCGTACTTGGCGAAGCCCTCGTTGAGCCAGATGTGCCGCCAGTCGGCCACCGTGAGGCTGTTGCCGAACCACTGGTGGGCCAGCTCGTGGGCGATCAGCCGCTCGCTGCCGCGCCGCCCGTCCACATGATTGGCCCCGAAGACCGACAGCCCCTGCGCCTCCACGGGCACGTCCAGCTCCTCGTCGACCACCACGACCTGGTAGTCCTCGAAGGGGTAGGGCCCGAAGAGGTCCTGGAAGAGGCTCATCATCATCGGCTGCCGGGCGAAGTCGTGCTCGAAGGGGCCGCCGGTCAGCGCGCGCGGCACCGCCGCGGGCTGCGGCACGGCCCCGGCCCCCGTCCCCGCGCCCGCCACCTCGACCAGTTCGTACGGGCCGATCTGCACCGACGCCAGATAGGAGGCCATCGGCGCGGGCTGCTCGTACACCCAGGTCGTGGTGGAGGCGCCGATCGTGCGGGAGACCAGGGAGCCGTTCGCGACCACGGCGTACGGGGTCGGGGCGGTCACCGCGATCCGGTAGACCGCCTTGTCGTCGGGCCGGTCGTTGCACGGGAACCAGGAGCGCGCGCCGTGCGGCTGGGAGGCCACCAGCGCGCCCTCCTCCAGCTGCTCCCAGCCCAGCTCGCCCCACTCGCGGGTGCGGACGGGCTGCGGCACCCCGGCGTAGCGGACCTCCACGGTGAAGGGCGTCCCGGGCGGCAGCGGACGGGCGGGCTGGATCCGGAGCCGGTCGCCGCGATGGGTGTAGCGGGCCGGGGGACGGCCGTCGACCAGCACCTTCGTCAGCCGGAACCGTCCGAGGTCGAGATCGAAGGCGGTGAGCGGCCCGGGGGCCGTGCCCGGCGCGCCGCCCGATCCGGCGATCGCGGCGACCAGGGCCCGGCCGGTGAGCCGTCCGGTGTGCGGGATGTACTCCACCCGCAGGTCGTACGAGGTGGTGCGGTAGCGGTCGTCGCCATGGAGCGGGAAGTACGAGTCCGTCACGTGCGTCCTTCGTTCGCGTCGGGCCGCAGGGGGGACCCGGCGGTCTCGCCCCGGGCGGCCTTCGGCCGTTTCCGGTCGCGCGGCGGCTTCCAGACGGCGATCGGATTGCCCAGCCAGCGGGTGCCGGCGGGCACCCGCTCCCCGCGCATCACCAGCGACGCGGGGCCGACCGTCGACCGGTCCCCGAGCACGGCGCCGGGCAGCGCGATGCCGTGCGGGCCGAGGGTGGCGCCCGCCCCGAGGACGACATTGTCCATCCGCATGATCCGGTCGTGGAAGAGGTGGGTCTGCACCACACAGCCCCGGCCGACGCTCGCGCCGTCCCCGACGGCGACCAGATCGGCCTCCGGCAGCCAGTACGTCTCGCACCACACCCCGCGCCCGATCCGGGCCCCGAGCCCGCGCAGCCACAGGCTCATCAGCGGGGTGCCGCCGGTCGCGCCCACCAGCCAGGGCACGGCGAGCACCTCCACGAAGGCGTCCGCCAGCTCATTGCGCCAGACGAACGAGGACCACAGCGGGTGCTCGACCGCCCGGAAGCGGCCCGCCAGCAGCCATTTCGCGGCCAGCGCGAGCAGCGCGGCGACCGTGCCCGCCGCCAGCAGCAGAACGCCGCCGAGGAGCACCGCGACCGGATGCCCGAAGCGCTCCGCCACCGTGCCGAAGGCGATGATCCCGAGGACCGCGAGCGTCGCGGAACAGATCACCGGAACGATTCTGCACAGCTCGACGGCGGCCCGCGCCCACTTCAGCCGGGCCGGCGGGGCGAACGTACGGCTCTGATCGCCCTCCTCGGCGGCCCGGGGCAGCCGCATCGGCGGCATCCCCAGCCAGGAACTGCCCGCCTTGGCCCGCTTCGGGGCGGACGACAGCACCCCGACCAGACCCCGCTTGGGCACCCGGCGGCCGGCGGCCGTCATGCCCGAATTGCCGAGGAAGGCACGCTTGCCGACCCGGGCCCCGGCGATCCGGAGCCGTCCGCCGCCCAGCTCGTACGAGGCCACCATCGTGTCGTCGGCGAGGAACGCGCCGTCGCCGACCGTGGTCATGGCGGGCACCGCCAGCACGGTGGACGCCTCCACGCCCCGGCCCACCTTCATCCCGAGCGCCCGCAGCCACACGGGCGTGGCGAGGCTCGCGTACAGCGGGAAGAGCTGCACCCGCGCCATGTCCATCAGCCGCTCCGTCGCCCACGCCTGCCAGGCGATCCGGCCGTGCACGGGGTGGCTGCCCTCGCGCAGCCCGATGCTCAGACCCCGTACGCCGACGAGGATCAGCAGCGCGTACGCCGTCAGGGCGGCGAGCGTCGCGAGCGGCACCGCGGCGAGCGGGGAGCCGGACAGCCGCATGATCAGCAGGGCGGGGAGGGCCGCGATCGCGGGGAGCAGACCGAGGACGAGCGAGGTCAGCGCGTAGCCCGCGGTCCAGCGGGCCCGGCGCGGCGGGCGGGGGCCGGGGGCCGGGCGGGCCTTGCCCCTGCGGGTGGCGGGCGCCCCGGACCAGCGCTCGCCCGCCGGGACCGTCCCGGTGACGGCCGAGCCCGGAGCGATCTCCGAGCGCTTGCCGATCCGCGCTCCGGGGAAGAGGGTGCTGCGCGCGCCGACGACGGCGTCCGCGCCGATCCGGACCGGCCCGATGTGCAGCCGGTCGCCGTCGAGCCAGTGCCCGCCGAGATCCACCTCGGGTTCGACGGCCGCGCCCCGGCCGAGCCGCAGCAGCCCGGTGACCGGCGGCAGCGAGTGCAGATCGGCGTCGTCGCCGACCCGGACGCCCAGGGCCCGCGCGTAGTACGTCAGCCAGGAGCCGGCCAGACCGGTCGCCCCGCTCAGCCCGGCGAGGCGCTCGGCGGTCCACAGCCGCAGATGGACCCGGCCGCCGCGCGGATGGACGCCCGGACGGACCCCGCGCAGCAGCAGCCGCGCGCCCCCGGCCGCGATGGCGATCTTCCCGGGCGGGCTGATCACCAGCAGCCAGCCCAGCGCGATCCACCACCAGGAGACGGCGGGCCCGGCGAGCGCGAGCACATTGTTCACCGCGGCGGCGACCACGCTCCACCGCAGACCGGCGACGGTGAGCAGGGGGACCATGAGGGCCAGCTGCGCGAGCTGCGCCCGCCGGGGCACGGGGCGTACGGGACGGGCCTCGACGGCCTTCGCGGGGCCCGCCTCCAGGGTGCGGGCGAGCGCGCCGAGGGCGGGGTGCTGGTAGACGTCGCCGACGGAGCCGGTCGCGTACCGCTCCCGGATGCGGGAGACCAGCTGGGCGGCGGCGAGGCTGCCGCCGCCGACGGCGAAGAAGTCGGTGTCGGGGCCGGTGACGGTCGCGCCGAGGATTTCGGCCCACTGGGCGGCGAGCCAGGCCTCGGTCTCGTTCAGCTCGGTCCCGGTGCCGGTGCCGGTGCCGGTTTCGGTGTCCGCCGTGGGGGCGGTGTCCGGGAGCGGCCAGGGCAGCGCGTCCCGGTCGACCTTGCCCGAGGTACGGGTCGGCAGCTCGGCCACCACCGCGAGCCGGGGCACCAGCGCCGCCGGAAGCTCGCCGGTCAGCAGCTCCCGGGCGGCCGACAGGTCGAATCCCGGCGTGTCGGTGTCGGTGTTCGGGTCCGTGTCCGTGTCCGTGTCCGGGTCCGGGTCCGGGTCCGTGTTCGCGTCGCCGGGGGCCGGGCGGTCCGGGACGACATAGCCGATCAGCAGCTGGTGCCCGGCGGGGGTGGTGCGGACGGCGGCGGCCGCCCCGGCGACGCCGGGGAGGGCCTGGAGCGCCGCGTCGACCTCGCCGAGTTCGACCCGGCGGCCGCCGAGCTTGATCTGCTCGTCCGCGCGGCCCAGGAAGATCAGTCCCGCCGCCTCCGCCCGGACCAGATCCCCGCTGCGATAGGCGCGGGACCAGCCGAGGGCGGGCAGCGGGGCGTACTTCTCGGCGTCCTTGTCCGGGTCCAGATAGCGGGCCAGACCCACGCCCCCGATGACCAGCTCGCCGCTCTCCCCGAGCGGCACCACCTGGCCGCGGGCGTCCACGACCGCCAGCTCCCAGCCGTCGAGCGGCAGCCCGATCCGGACCGGCCCCCCGCCGGTGAGCCGGGCGGCGCAGGCGACGACGGTCGCCTCGGTGGGCCCGTAGGTGTTCCAGACCTCGCGCCCGGGGACGGCGGTGCGCTCGGCCAGCTCGGGCGGGCACGCCTCACCGCCGAAGATCAGCAGCCGTACGCCGTCCAGCGCCTCGGCCGGCCAGAGCGCGGCCAGGGTGGGGACGGTGGACACGGCGGTGATCCGCTGCTCGACCAGCCAGGGGCCGAGGTCGAGCCCCGTCCGTACGAGGGAGCGCGGCGCGGGCACCAGCGCGGCGCCGTGCCGCCAGGCGAGCCACATCTCCTCGCAGGAGGCGTCGAAGGCCACCGAGAGCCCGGCGAGCACCCGGTCGCCCGGGCCCAGCGGGCTCCGCCGCAGAAAGAGCCCGGCCTCGGCGTCCACGAAGGCCGCCGCGGCGCGATGGGTGACCGCGACGCCCTTGGGCTTCCCGGTGGAGCCCGAGGTGAAGATGATCCAGGCGTCGTCCCCGGGCCCGGGGGCGGTCCCGGCCCGGGGCGAGGCCCCGGAGCGCCCGCCCCGGAGCGCGAGCCGCCGTCCCTCGCCCAGCACCGCGCGGACGGCGGACTCGGCGAAGACCAGCTCGGCCCGCTCGTCGGGGTCCTCGGCGTCCACGGGGACATAGGCCGCGCCCGCCGCGAGGACGGCGAGGATCGACACGTACAGATCGGCCGTCCCGGACGGCACCCGCACCCCGACCCGGTCGCCCGGGCCGATGCCCTCGTCCGCCAGCCGCCGCCGCAGGGTCTCCACCTCCCCGGCGAGGGCCCGGTAGGTGAGCGGGGCGACGCCGTCGTCCACGGCGAGCGCGTCCGGCGCCCGGCGGGTCGTCTCGTCGAGGATGTCCAGCAGCGTCCGCTCGGGAGCCGCGCGCCCCGCGGTGAAGAGGGCGGGCGCTCCGGCGGGGAGGCCGGGGTCGATCAGGGCCGGGGTGCCGGGGGCGAAGGTCATCCAGCGCACCCGTCGCCGGGCGGCGGAACCCTGCGGGCGGCGGGCGGCCGCTCCTCGCGAGACGGGCTGGTACGCATCTCTCACTCTCCATGGGTCGTGTGGAGTGCGCCGCGATGCCGTGCCGCGCACGGCAAACGAGGAGTTTATCCGTTGATGCCCCGACTCGCCTGATCTGGGTCCCCTCGACGATCAGGAGCGTACTCCTGAATCACCCCTGACACCCCTCGACCGACGCCCCACGGGCCGCACAAGCCCCTGGCGTCATCACACCAACGCCCCGGCACCTGCCCCGACAGACCCCGGGCACGCCCCGGCACCTGTCGAAAGTGCCCCGGCACACCCCCGGCCGACCGGCACGGTCGCTCACACCCCTCGGACCGGCCCACCCCGAACCGCCTCGCGGCGGGCCGCGGCGACCCGGTGTCGTGTCGCGGGCGCGCGCCGGGGCCTCCCACGCCCGGCGCGCGCGGTCAGCGGGTCGTCCAGCGGTCGCCGCGCATCAGCTGCCCCAGCCCCACCCAGGCGAAGTTCATGAGGGTCGAAGCGGCCTCCTTGGCGGAGACCTCGCCGTCCTCGTTGCGCCATCCGGCCAGCGACTCGGCCGCGCCCACCAGGGCGTGGGCCAGCCCGGCCACATCGCGGGCGGCCAGCTCGGGCTCGCGGCGGGCGGCGCGGGCCTCGGCCGCGGCCGCGCCGATCAGCCCGGCGACGAAGGCCACGATCGCGTCGCGCATCGCGGCGACCTCCCGCGCGAACGGCTCCCCGTGCGTCCGCGCCTGCCGGTGCAGCACCGCCCAGCCGTCCGGATTCTCCGCGGTGTGCGCGAAGAAGGCGTTGAGCCCGGCCCACAGCTGCCGGTCGGCGGGAAGATCCGGGTCGATCGCGGTCTGGACCGCGCCGAGCAGCGCCTCGGCCTCCCGCCGGATACAGGCGGTGAACAGCTCTTCCTTGGAGTTCAGATAGAGATAGACCAGCGGTTTGGACACGCCGGCCAGCTCCGCTATCTCGTCCATCGAGGCGACCCGATACCCCCGCCGCCCGAAGGTGCGCACTGCGGCGTCCATCATCTGCCGCTCGCGCACGGCCCGCGGCAGCCGCTTGTTCCGCACGCCTCTCACAGCACCCATGCCCGAAATTCCCCCTCGCACGAACCCGGCACCACCCCCTGGTGCGCGGTAAGCCTACGGCCGTTCACCAGCGCCGGAACGCGCCGAGGCCCCCGCCCTCCCCCGGTGCGGTACGCGGGGGTGTGCGGGGGCCTCGGCGCGTTCAGCGGCTCACGCGGCGACCGGCGCCGGCCGGGTGTCCTCCGGCGTCTCGTCGATCGGGGAGCTGGTGGCCGAGGTGTACGCGTCGTGGTCCAGGATCTTCTCCCGGGCGGCGACGATCACCGGCACCAGCGCCTGGCCCGCCACATTGGTGGCCGTGCGCGCCATGTCCAGGATCGGCTCGATCGCCAGCAGCAGGCCGACGCCCTCCAGCGGCAGACCCAGCGTGGAGAGGGTCAGGGTCAGCATGACCGTCGCACCGGTCAGACCGGCCGTGGCGGCCGAGCCGACCACGGAGACGAAGACGATCAGCAGATAGTCCTGGAGCGTCAGCGTCACATCGAAGAACTCCGCGATGAAGATCGCCGCCAGCGCCGGGTAGATCGCGGCGCAGCCGTCCATCTTGGTCGTCGCGCCGAACGGCACCGCGAAGGAGGTGTACTCCTTGGGCACGCCGAGGCGCTCGGTGACCTTCTGGGTGAGCGGCATGGTGCCGACCGAGGAGCGGGAGATGAAGGCGAGCTGGATCGCGGGCCAGGCGCCCCGGAAGAAGTGCACGGGGTTGACCTTGGCGACGGTCGCGAGCAGCAGCGGGTAGACGCCGAAGAGGACCAGGGCGCAGCCGATGTAGACGTCGGCGGTGAAGGTCGCGTACTTGCCGATGAGGTCCCAGCCGTAGTCGGCGATGGCGAAGCCGATGAGGCCGACGGTGCCGAGCGGGGCGAGGCGGATGACCCACCACAGGGCCTTCTGGAGCAGTTCGAGCACGGCCTCGCTGAGGCTGAGGATCGGCTTGGCCTTGTCGCCCAGGGCCAGGGCCGCGATTCCGGCGACGGCGGCGAGGAAGACGATCTGGAGGACGTTCAGCTCGGTGAAGGGGGTGATGACGTCGGTGGGGACGATTCCGGTGAGGAAGTCGATCCAGCTGCCCTCCTTCTTGGGCAGCGCGCCGTCCTTCGGGGTGAGGCCGGTGCCCTCGCCGGGGTTGGTGAGCAGGCCGATGGTGAGGCCGATGGCGACCGCGATCAGCGAGGTGATCATGAACCAGAGCAGGGTCTGGCCGGCCAGCCGGGCGGCGTTGTTGACCTTGCGGAGGTTGGTGATCGACACCAGGATCGCGAAGAAGACGAGCGGGGCGACGGCGAGCTTCAGCAGCTGGATGAAGATGTCACCGATGTGGCCCAGGGTCTCCTTGAGCCAGCCGACGCCGAATTCCCTGGCTATCCAGCCGAAGAGGACGCCGAGCACCAGACCGGCGACGATCTGGGCCCAGAACGGGACCTTGGGTATACGGGACCGGGGGCCCGAGGGCTTCCCGGTCGTGGTGGACGCGGTGTTCGCGGACACGGACACACTCCAGAGCGGCATATGGGGAGAAAGTGAGCGGGGAGGGGCGGCGCCCGTGCGCGAGGGGCTGTCGGCGGGCAGGGCCGGGTCAGACCGGGCGGCGACAGACCGCGGACATGCAGCGGCAGAGGGCGACATGCACGCGCGCCACGAGCGGAGGGCTCGCGGCATCGAGGAGGCGCACTGCTGACGTCATGTCCGATACGTTAACACTTGAACTTTGAGATCCTCAAAGCTTTACTTTGGGATCTTCGCCACTCTTGACCGGCGCGACCGGGCGGGACCCGGCGCGGCCCCGACGAGACCCGGGACCCGGGGGCCAGTGAGGCCCCCGCGAGACCCGGCGCGGGACGCCCAGGCCCCCGGAAACGCCCGTACGCCCCCGGCCGCGGCGGGCCAGGGGCGTACAGGTACAGAAAAAAGGGGGGAGGTCAGTCCTCCTGGGTGCGGTTGGCCTCCATCCGCGCCTTCGTCCGCTCCACCTTGCCGACGATCTGCGCGGACATCGCGTCACGCTGGCCGCGCAGCAGCACGAAGCTCAGCGGCGCGGAGATCACCATGGCCAGCAGCACGACCCACATGAAGTTGGAGTCGCCGAGACCCTTGGGCAGGATCCCGAAGTGGACCAGGGCGGCCACCACAGCGAAGCAGCCGACGAATACGGCGAGGCGCATGCCCGTGTACTTGATCGCGGCGCTCGACTTGGATGACACGGCGGGGCCCACTCTCTCTACGTATGACAGAACCTGCCAAACCAGTGAAACATGTGCCCCGAACCGCCCTGACGGCGGCCGGGGCGAGGCGGCCGGGCCGCCGCTCAGACGCGCATGGCCTGCGGCGTCTCACGGAGGCCGGCGTCCGGCCCCGGGTACTCGCGGATGATCTCGTACCGGGTGTTCCGCTCCACCGGGCGGAATCCGGCGTCGCGGATGAGGTCGAGCAGATCGTCGCGGGTCAGCTTGTTCGGCGTGCCGTAGTTGTCCGCGTCGTGGGTGATCTTGTACTCGACCACCGAGCCGTCCATGTCGTCGGCGCCGTGCTGGAGCGCGAGCTGCGCGGTCTGCACCCCGTGCATCACCCAGAAGACCTTGACGTGCGGGACGTTGTCGAAGAGCAGCCGGGAGACCGCGAAGGTCTTGAGCGCCTCCGCGCCGGTCGCCATCGTCGTCCGCGCCTGGAGCTTGTTGCGGACCTTGCCGTCCTTCATGTCCACGAAGTCGTGCTGGTAGCGCAGCGGGATGAAGACCTGGAAGCCGCCGGTCTCGTCCTGGAGCTCACGCAGCCTCAGCACATGGTCGACGCGGTGGCGGGGCTCCTCGATATGCCCGTACAGCATCGTCGACGGGGTCTTGAGCCCCTTGCTGTGGGCGAGGCGGTGGATCCGGGACCAGTCCTCCCAGTGGGTCCGGTGGTCCACGATGTGCTGGCGGATCTCCCAGTCGAAGATCTCCGCGCCGCCGCCGGTGAGCGATTCGAGGCCGGCCTCGATCAGCTCGTCCAGGATCTCCGAGGCCGACATGCCCGAGATGGTCTCGAAGTGGTGGATCTCGGTGGCGGTGAACGCCTTCAGGGAGACCTCGGGGAGGGCTTCCTTCAGCGCGCTCAGCGAGCGCGGGTAGTACCGCCACGGCAGGTTGGGGTGGAGCCCGTTGACGATGTGCAGCTCGGTGAGGTTGTCGTTCTCCATCGCCTTGGCGAGGCGGACGGCCTCCTCGATGCGCATGGTGTACGCGTCCTTCTCGCCCGGCTTGCGCTGGAACGAGCAGTACGCGCAGGACGCGGTGCACACATTGGTCATATTGAGGTGGCGGTTGACATTGAAGTGCACGACGTCGCCGTTCTTACGCGTGCGCACCTCGTGGGCGAGACCGCCGAGCCAGGCCAGATCGTCCGAGTCGTAGAGCGCGATGCCGTCCTCGCGGGACAGCCGCTCCCCGGCCCTGACCTTGTCCTCCAGCTCGCGCTTGAGCCCAGCGTCCATGCGCCCGCCTCCCATGTCTGACGTCAATCGGGCTCCGACAACGTTACTCCCCCGCTCTTGACAGCGAAGGACGCCCCCGTCCCCGTCCGTCAGCCCTGCTCCGGCAGGTCTCCGACCCGGTTCTCCCACTTGGTGGAGAGCACGATCGTGGTCCGGGTGCGGGAGACCCCGCGGGTCCCGCTGAGCCTGCGGATCGTCTTCTCCAGCCCGTCGACGTCGCCGACCCGCACCTTGAGCATGTAGGAGTCGTCGCCGGCGATGAACCAGCAGTCCTCGATCTCGGCGAGGTCCCGCAGTCGGCGCGCCACGTCCTCGTGGTCGGCGGCGTCGGAGAGCGAGATGCCGATGAGCGCGGTGACCCCGAGGCCGAGCGAGGCGGCGTCGACGGTGGCGCGGTAGCCGGTGATGACGCCGGCCGCCTCCAGGCGGTTGATCCGGTCCGTGACGCTGGGTCCGGAGAGACCGACGAGCCGTCCCAGCTCCGCGTACGAGGCCCTGCCGTTCTCCCGGAGGGCCTGGATGAGCTGTCTGTCCACCGCGTCCATGTGCCTGGAGCCTTCCTTAGTTTCCGAACCTGAGGCGCGCAGGGCCGAACCCTGCCATTCCTGAATTCCTGCATGAAGAGCGGGAGTAGATCCGTCCGGTTCCCGGACCGGGGTCCGCCCCGGATCCCGCGGCGACCGGTCAGCCCTGGCGCAGGCCCCCCAGCTCGCCCTTCCAGCGCCGGTACAGGGTGTGCGGCACGCCCACCGCGTCCAGCGCCCGCCCGGCGACGAAGTCCACCAGATCCTGGATGTGCGTCGCGCCCGCGTAGAACGCCGGGGACGCGGGCAGGACCACCGCGCCCGCCGTGTCGAGGGCGAGCAGATGGCCGAGGGTCTGGCCGTTCAGCGGGGTCTCCCGCACGGCGACGACCAGCGGCCGCCGCTCCTTGAGAGTCACGCTCGCCGCGCGCTGGAGAAGATCCTTGGAGAGCCCGAGGGCGACTCCGGCGACGGACGCCGTGGAGGCGGGCACGATCAGCATCCCCCGCGCGGGGTACGAGCCCGAGGACGGTCCGGCGGCGAGATCGCCCGCCGCCCAGTGGCGTACGCCGTCCAGCTCCACCCGGAAGACGTCCGGTTTGCCGTCCGCGCCCCGGGAGAGCCACTCGCGCAGATCGTCGCGCCAGTGGGCGTCCCGGAAGGAGATCCCGGTCTCGTCGAGCAGGGTCAGCCGGGACGCCCGGGAGACCACCAGATCGACGCTCTCCCCCGCGTCGATCAGCCCGCGCAGCACGGCGGCGGCATACGGTGTCCCGGAGGCTCCGGAGACTCCGACGATCCACGGACGGCGGGGGGTGTTCTGTGCTGGCTCCACACCGGGAGCCTATCCGGAGCGCCGCCGGAGCCGTGTGCCAGGCGCTGGGGTCCGACGGCCGGCCCGGGCAGGGCCCGGGCCCGCGTCACGCGCTCAGGCCGCGCACCAGCAGATCCAGCAGGGCGCACACGAACAGGCTGATCCCGATGAATCCGTTGACGGTGAAGAAGGCCCGGTTCAGCCGGGACAGATCGTGCGGCCGCACCACGGTGTGCTCGTAGACGAAGGCCACGGCCACGATCACCAGCCCCGCCCAGAGGAACACCCCGGCGTCCGTCGCCAGCGCGAACCACACCAGCAGCGCGGTGGTCACCACATGCGCGGCCCGCGCCCCGTACAGCGCCGCCGGCACGCCGAAGCGCGCGGGCACCGACCGTACGCCCTCGGCGCGGTCCGCCCGGACGTCCTGGGTGGCGAAGATCAGGTCGAAGCCGCCGATCCAGACGCCGACCGCGAGACCGAGGATCACCGCGTCCCAGGACCAGGTCCCGGTGACCGCGAGCCAGGCCCCGATCGGGCCCATGGCCTGGGCCAGCCCGAGAATCGCGTGCGGGTAGTCGGTGAACCTCTTGCCGTACGGATAGACCACCATCGGGACCACGGCGACCGGCGCGAGGATCAGGCAGAGCGGATTGAGCAGCGCCGCCGCGCCGAGGAAGAGGGCGAGGGCGATCAGCGCCCCGGTCCACGCGGAGCGCACGCTGACCGCGCCGGTGACCAGCTCCCGGCCCGCCGTCCGCGGGTTCCGGGCGTCGATCTCGCGGTCGATGATCCGATTGCAGGCCATCGCGAAGGTCCGCAGCCCGACCATGGCCACGGTGACGAGCAGCAGCGTCCCCCAGTGGACGGTCCCGTCGTCGAGGAACATCGCGGTGAGGGCGGCGATGTACGCGAACGGCAGCGCGAAGACCGAGTGCTCGATCATCACCAGCCGCAGAAAGCTCTTCGTCCGGCCCGGCCCGGGGACGGCCTCGGCGGAGGCGGTCACCGGCGCGCTCCGGGAGCGGTCGCGAGGGGCCTGCGGCTCACAGCCCGTACTCCTTCCAGCGGCGGTCGACCAGCGCCGCCGTGTCGGGGTCGGACTCGACCATGTGCGGCCAGCCGCCGTCTCGCACGTACCCCTCCTCGGGCCACTTCGCCGTCGCGTCGATGCCCGCCTTGCCGCCCCAGAACTGCTGGTAGGAGGCGTGGTCGAGATGGTCGACCGGGCCCTCGGTGACGGTCAGGTCGCGCGCGTAGTCGGTGTTGCCCAGCGCCCGCCAGGCGACCTCGTGGAGATCGTGGACGTCGCAGTCCTTGTCGACCACCACGATCAGCTTGGTCAGCGACATCATGTGCGCGCCCCAGATCGCGGACATCACCTTCTGGGCGTGCTTGGGGTACTTCTTGTCGATCGAGACGATGGCGCAGTTGTGGAAGCCGCCGGACTCCGGCAGGTGGTAGTCGACGATGTCCGGGACGATGATCTTCAGCAGCGGCAGGAAGAAACGCTCCGTCGCCCGGCCCAGCGGACCGTCCTCGGTCGGCGGGCGGCCCACCACGATCGACTGGAGCAGCGGCTTGCGCCGCATGGTCACACAGTCGATGGTGAGCGCGGGGAACGGCTCCTGCGGGGTGTAGAAGCCGGTGTGGTCGCCGTACGGACCCTCCGGGAGCGTCTTCCCCGGCTCCAGCCACCCTTCGAGGACGACCTCCGCCTGCGCGGGGACCTGGAGGGGGACGGTCTTGCAGTCGACCATCTCGATCCGCTTGCCCTGGACGAAGCCGGCGAAGAGGTACTCGTCGATGTCGCCGGGGAGCGGCGCGGTGGAGGCGTACGTCACCGACGGCGGGGCGCCGAAGGCGATCGCGACCGGCAGCCGCTCGCCCCGGCGGGCGGCGACCTGGTAGTGGTTGCGGCTGTCCTTGTGGATCTGCCAGTGCATGCCGATGGTGCGGCGGTCGTGCCGCTGGAGGCGGTAGAGCCCGAGATTGCGGACCCCGCTCTCCGGGTCCTTGGTGTGGGTGAGCCCCAGATTGAAGAAGGAGCCGCCGTCCTCGGGCCAGGTGAACAGCGCGGGCAGCCGGTCGAGATCGACCTCGTCGCCGCGGAGGACGACCTCCTGCACGGGGGCGTCCTTCACCTTCTTCGGAGGTACGTGGACCATCGAGCCGAGCTTGCCGAACGCCTCGCGCACCCCGACGAAGCCGTGCGGCAGCTCGGGCTTGAGCAGTCCGCCGATCTTGTCGCTGATCTCGGAGTAGGACTTCAGGCCGAGCGCCTTCAGCAGCCGGCGGTCGGTCCCGAAGACGTTCATCGCCAGGGGCATGTCGGAGCCGCGCACATTCTCGAAGAGCAGCGCCGGTCCGCCCGACTTGTTCACCCGGTCGACGATCTCGCCGACTTCCAGATGCGGGTCGACCTCGGCCTTGATCCGCTTGAGGTCTCCCTCGCGTTCCAGTGCCCTGAGCAGGGAGCGAAGATCGTCGTAAGCCATACGCCCCAGTATCCGGTACCGGTTACCCTGGCCGCGTCACCGGGGCCGGTTTCCGCGCCCTGCCGCCTCGTACTGGGGGACCGTAAGACCATGCTCAGGTATCTGCCCTTTCTGCTGGTCCTGGCGCTGTGGATCTACGCCTTCATCGACTGCCTGAACACTCCTGAGAAGGAGGTCAGGAATCTGCCGAAGGTCGCGTGGGTCATCATCGTGCTGCTCTTCGGACAGGTGCTTCTCGGACCGGTCGCCTGGTTCATCGCGGGCCGGCCGCGCAAGACCGCGGGATACGGCGGCGCGCGCGGCGGCGGCTGGGTGGCGCCGGACGACAATCCGGAGTTCCTGAAGTCCCTGAAGGACGAGGAAGACAAGAAAGAGAAGAAGAACGACGACGAGGCGTGAGCGGCACGGCCGAGCCCCGCGCCCGCCCGGGTTCGCGGGCGGGGCGCGGGGCTCGGTCGTGGGGCCTGCTCCGGCGCGCCCGGTGACGCTGTCACCGGGTCACGCGGTCACGCGGTCACGCGTAGGAGTGCAGGCCGTCCACGAAGATGTTGACGCCGTAGTAGTTGAACAGCCAGCAGGCGAAGGCGATCAGCGCCAGCACCGCCGCCTTGCGGCCCTTCCACCCGGCGGTGGCCCGCGCGTGCAGGTAGCAGGCGTACGCGACCCAGGTGATGAAGGACCAGACCTCCTTGGGGTCCCAGCCCCAGTACCGGCCCCAGGCGTCGCCCGCCCAGATCGCGCCCGCGATGATGGTGAACGTCCACAGCGGGAAGATCGCCGCGTTGACCCGGTACGCGAACTTGTCCAGCGAGGCGGCCGACGGCAGCCGCTCCATCACCGAGACGACGAAGTTGCCGGGCGTGACGCCCCGCGCGCGCTTGCTCTCGTAGGAGTCGCGGAAGAGATAGAGCAGGGTGCCGACCGCGCCGAGGTAGAACACCGCACCGCAGAAGATCGCGGTGGAGACGTGGATCCACAGCCAGTAGGAGTCCAGCGCGGGCACCAGCTGGTCGCTGGCGGTGTAGAGCCAGGTGGTGGCGATGCCCAGGTCGATGAGGACCGTTCCGACGAGCGGCAGTCCCATCCAGCGGACGTTCTTCCCGGCCACGAGGAACGCCAGATACGCGCCGACCAGCACCGTGGAGAAGGTGATGGAGAACTCGTACATGTTGCCCCAGGGGGCGCGCTGCACCGAGAACGCGCGGGCCGCGACCCCGCCCGCCTGGACGGCGAAGGCGACCACGGTGAGCGCGATCGCGATCCGGCCGTACAGATCGCCCTTGAAGGTGCCGCCGGCGGCCCCTGGGCCGTCCGGCACGTCCCGGACGCCGGGCCCCGTGCGGGTCACGACCTTCGGCTTGTCCAGGACGGCGGTGCCGCCCTCCTGGCCGCGGGCCCGGTCGGCCGTCGCGGCGGCGGGGGCCCGCTCGTCGGTCAGCGCGGCGGCCGTACGGCCCACCTTGCTGCGGCTGCCGAAGACCCACTCGGCGATGTGCGCGAGGAAGGCCAGGGTGTAGACGGCCATCGCCGAATAGATCAGCGTATTGCTGATCTGGGCGAGATTCTCGTTGGTTGCGGCGGCGAGAGTCACTTCCCAGCCCCTTCGGCAGAAACTTCCACGGGATCGGTTCGATCGTCGGAATCGTTCGGTGGGTCGTGCGGCGGATCGTTCGGCGCGGCGTCCGCCTCAGCGGGCGCGGTGGGCGCCCGCTCGTGGAGGGCGAGCGCCAGTTCGGACAGCTCCTCCGGCAGTCTCGGCGATTCGCTGCGGCCGAGGCCGGCCATCTCGACCACCGTCACCCCGTCGGCGCCGCGCACGGCCCGCACCCAGACCCGGCGGCGCTGTACGAAGAGCGAGCCGACCAGGCCCGCGATCGCTGCGATCGCGCCGCCGAGCGCCCAGCCGTTGCCGGGCGACTCGGAGATCTGGAAGCTGGCCCACTCCTTGACCTCACGCTCGAAGGTGATGGAGCCCGCGCCGTCCGGCAGCTTCATCGTCTCGCCGGGCAGCAGCCGCGCGGCGAGCTTGTCGCCGTCCTCGTCCTTGAACTGCTTCATCTTGCGGGTTTCGAGCTGGTACACGTTCTGCGGCAGACCGGCGTCGACGCCCAGGTCGCCGGTGAAGCCGGTCAGCGCCAGCACCGGGGAGTCCAGACCGGGGTAGGTGGAGAACATATTGCCCTCGCCGTGCCCGGCGAAGGTCGGCACGAAGAAGGCGCTGAAGCCCAGCTGGGTCTTCTTGCCGTTCTTGCCGCGATAGCCGTCCATCACCTTGATCGCGCCGGTGGAGGTCACATTGGCGTCCCTCGGCAGCAGCGGCACCGCGTCCTGGTAGACGACCTCGCCCCGGCCGTCGCGGACGGTCACGACGGGCGCGTACCCGTGCGCCAGCAGATAGACCTTGGTGCCGTCGACGACCAGCGGCTTGTTGACCTCGATCTTGGCCTTCTGGTCCTCGCCGCCCGGCTTGGACCAGGTGACGGCGGCCTCGAAGGTGCGCGGAGTGCCGCGCTGGGGGCCGTTCCGCTCGTAGGTGCCGGTGAAGCTGTCCAGCATGAAGGTGAACGGGACCAGGTCGTCGGTGTCGTAGAGGGTGCCTGACCGGAAGTCGTCGTAGTGGGTGAGGGTGTTCGAGAATCCGTCGCCCTCGACGATCAGCTTGCCGCCCTCGGACTTGAAGAGCTGCCCGGCGGCGAACGCCACCAGCATCACGATCAGCGAGACATGGAAGACCAGATTCCCGGCCTCGCGGAGAAAGCCCTTCTCGGCGGCGACCGCGCTCTTGACGGTGTGGGCGCGGAATCTGCGGCGCTTCAGTATCGACAGCGCCGCCTCCCGCACCTCCTCGGGCGCGGCCTCGGTGCGCCAGGTGGTGTACGCGGGCATCCGGTTCAGCCGGCCGGGCGCGCCCGGCGGACGGCTGCGGAGCTGGCCCACGAACTGCCAGGTGCGCGGGACGATGCAGCCGATCAGGGAGACGAACAGCAGGATGTAGATCGCGGAGAACCAGACCGAGCTGTAGACGTCGAAGAGCTGGAGCTTCTCGAAGACCGGCGTCCAGCCCTCGTTCTCCTCCTTCCACGCCCGCACCTTCAGATCGTCGACGCTGTTCTGCGGGATCAGCGAGCCGGGGATCGAGCCGAGCGAGAGCAGCAGCAGCAGGATCAGCGCGACCCGCATGGAGGTCAGCTGCCGCCAGAACCAGCGGAACCAGCCGGTCAGGCCCAGTGTGGGGCCGCCGGTCGGCTCCTCCCTCGGGGTGGTGGAGAGCCTGGCGCCGGCCTCGGCCTCGCCGGCCCTCCCGTCCTCGGCCGCGGTCGTGCTCTCGGTCTCTGTCTTGCTCATTGGTGTCAGATCCCCACCGTGAAGCTGCTGGTCCAGCCTTGTGTGTACTGCACCATGACGTCCCAGGCGCCGGTCAGCAGCAGCACCCCGGTCAGAATCATCATGATGCCGCCGACCCGCATCACCCAGACGTAGTGGCGCTTGATCCAGCCGAACGCGCCGAGCGCCTTGCGGAAGGCGACGGCGGCGAAGAGGAAGGGCAGCCCCAGGCCGAGGCAGTACGCCACGGTCAGTATGGCCCCGCGGCCCGCGCTCCCCTGATCGAGGGCGAGGATCTGCACGGCCGAGAGGGTCGGCCCCATGCACGGGGTCCAGCCGATGCCGAAGAGCGCGCCCAGCAGCGGCGCGCCCGCCAGCCCGGCGACCGGCCGCTTGTGGAAGCGGAACTCGCGCCGGTTGAGCCAGGACATCCCGCCCATGAAGAACGCCCCGAGCAGCACCATCAGCACGCCGAGGACCCTGGTGAGGATCTCCTGTTTCGCCTGCAGCTCGCTGCCGAAGTGTCCGAAGAGCGCGCCGCCCGAGACGAAGACGGCGGTGAAGCCGAGGACGAAGAGGGACGCGCCGATCAGCATCCGGCCGCGCTTGGCCTCCGCCAGATCGGTGCCGGTGACACCGGTGACGTAGGACAGATAGCCGGGGACGAGCGGCAGGATGCAGGGCGAGAAGAAGGAGACGAGCCCGGCGAGCAGGGCGATCGGCAGGGCCAGCGCGAGCGCCCCGTTGAAAACGGTCTCGTTCATCCCGGTCGCGGCCAGGGTGTTCATCGCGGAGCCGGTCGGCATCGGCGAATTCGACGCGGCGAAGCCCGCCACGGTCTGCACGGCTCCCACGGGATCACTTCTCCGCGATCAACGGGTCGATCATCTTGCGGAGCTGCTTCTCATTGAGCGCCATCAGCGAACGCGCGGCGATCTTTCCCTCGCGGTCGAGAACGACGGTGGAGGGAATGGCCTGGGGGGCCAGAGTGCCCTTGGGGAAACCATTGACGAGCAGCTTGCCGGCCGGGTCGAACAGACTTGGATACTCGACGCCGTAATCCTTCTCGAAGGAGAGCGCCGGTCCCTTCTGACGGTCCCGGGTGTTGATGCCGACGAACTCCACGCCCTTGGGCTTCAGATCTTTGGAGACCTTGACGAAATGCGCGGCCTCGAGGCGGCAGGGCGGGCACCAGGAGCCCCAGACATTCAGTACGACGATCTTGCCCTTGAGGTCGGCGACATCGAGCTGCCCGCCGTCCAGGGTCTCGCCGGAGAGATCGCCGGTGCTCTTGCGCTCGCCGTGCGCGACGGTGGAGATTCCTCCGGTGTTGGTGACGAAGTTGCTGTCGTCGCCGCCACCGGTCTTACCGGCGCCCTCGCCGCCGCAGGCGGACAGGACGAGCCCGCCGGCCACGGTCACGGCGGTCAGCAGGGCAGCACGAGGTGCACGGCTCAGGCTCATGTGAAAAGTTTCGCATGGCGGTTCCGGCGATCTTCCGCGCCCCCCTCGCTGCCCGTATGGCCCCCCTTGGGCCCGTTGTCAAGCGGCCCTAAAGAAATACGGCGAGGTCGCGTGCCGGAGGCCCGTCCCGGCCGCGGCGCGCGAAGCCCGGGGAACGGTCGGCATATGCGGCCCCGCGAAGTGACCGAAGTCGTCGCCGGGGAACGGCGGAACGCGATTTCCGGTCCCTTTTCCGGCGGCCGGAGGGGGCGCGGATAGCGCGCCGCCCGGCGTGTTCGAGAACACCGCCGGAGGCGGGTGCGCCGAAACGGAGGATCATTCGGCGCGCCGCGCGGAGGAGCGGGCCGCCGTGTCGTCGGGGAGGGGACAGGGAGCCGTCGGGGTGCGGGCGGGGTGCGCGGCCTCGGCCGGCGGCGGCGCCTTCCGTGCGGCCTCTCGTGAGGGGAGGACGCGCGGAAGGCTCCGCCGCTCGGGCGGGCTCGGGCAGGGGCTCGGGCTCGGGCTCGGGCTCGGGCTCGGGCAGGGGCGGGTGCGGGCGTCGGCGGCCCGGTAACCGCCTCAGGCGCCGAACGCCTTCGACTGGCCCTTCACCGGCTTCGCCCCGGCGAGCAGATGGGGCGGCACGAGATCGCGCGCGGGCTCCGAGTACCCGACCGCGACGATCCGGTCGCCCTCGTAGGTGAAGGTGGTGAGGGAGGCCAGCGTGCACTGGCGGCGGCGCGGATCGTGCCAGAGGCGCCGCCGCTCGACGAAGCTCCTGACGATCCAGATCGGCAGCTGATGGCTGACGAGGACGGCCTCGTGGCCACGGGCCGCGTCCCGCGCCGAGTTCAGCGCGCCCGTCATCCGCACGACCTGCTCGATGTACGGCTCGCCCCAGGACGGGCGGAACGGATTGGTCAGATGCCGCCAGTTCCCCGGCCTGCGCAGCGCGCCGTCGCCGACGCCGAAGGTCTTGCCCTCGAAGACGTTGCCCGCCTCGATCAGCCGCTCGTCGGTGCCCAGCGGCAGCCCGTGCCCCTCGGCGACCGGTTCGGCCGTCTCCTGGGCCCGCTCCAGCGGCGAGGCGACGACATGGGTGACGTCCCGGCCCGCGAGGTACTCCGCGACCCGGTCGGCCATCCGCCGGCCGAGGTCGGAGAGGTGATACCCGGGGCGGCGGCCGTACAGCACGCCGTCGGGGTTGTGGACCTCGCCGTGCCGCACCAGATGGACGACGGTACGGGTGGTGTCGGGGGTACCGCCGGCGCTCATGCGGTGGCCTCCGCGGCGGCCCGGGCGGCGGCGGGCAGGGCCGCGGCGATCCGCTCGACGGCGGCCTCGTCGTGGGCCGTGGACACGAACCAGGACTCGAAGGCGGACGGCGGGAGATAGACGCCGTCGGCGAGCATCGAGTGGAAGAAGGCATTGAAGCGGAACGCCTCCTGGCGCTTCGCCCCCTCGTAGTCGGTGACCGCGTCCTCGGTGAAGAAGACGGAGAACATGTTGCTCGCCGTCTGCACCCGGTGGGCCACGCCCTCCTTGGTGAGCGCCGCGGCGACCAGGCCCTGGATCGCGGCGGAGACCGCGTCGACCTTCTCGTACGCCGCGTCGTCCAGCAGCCGCAGCTGCGCCAGGCCGGCGGCGGTGGCGACCGGGTTCCCGGAGAGGGTGCCCGCCTGGTAGACCGGTCCGGCCGGGGCGAGGTGTCCCATGACGTCCGCGCGGCCGCCGAAGGCCGCGGCCGGGAAGCCGCCGCCCATGACCTTGCCGAAGGTCATCAGATCGGGCTCCACGCCGTCGACGCCGAACCAGCCGGCCCGGCTGGTGCGGAAGCCGGTCATGACCTCGTCCGAGATGTAGAGCGCGCCGTGCTCCCGGCACAGGTCCTTCAGGCCCTGGTTGAAGCCGGGCAGCGGGGGGACGACGCCCATGTTGCCGGGGGACGCCTCGGTGATCACACAGGCGATCTCCCCCGGGTGCGCGGCGAAGGCCCGGCGGACCGCCTCCAGGTCGTTGTAGGGGAGCACGACCGTCTCGCCCGCCTGGGCGCCGGTGACGCCGGGGGTGTCGGGCAGCCCGAAGGTCGCGACCCCGGAGCCGGCCGCCGCGAGGAGCGCGTCCACATGGCCGTGGTAGCAGCCGGCGAACTTCACGACCTTGGCCCGGCCGGTGAAACCGCGGGCGAGCCGGATCGCGGACATCGTCGCCTCGGTGCCGCTGGAGACCAGCCGCACCTGCTCGACGGGGGCGATCCGGGCCACGATCTCCTCGGCGAGCGCGACCTCGCCCTCGCCGGGCGTGCCGAAGGAGGTGCCGCGCGAGACGGCGCGCTGCACGGCGTCGAGAACGGCCGGGTGGGAGTGGCCGAGAATCATCGGTCCCCACGAGCAGACGAGGTCGACGTATTCGCGGCCGTCCGCGTCGGTGAGGTACGGGCCGGTGCCGGACACCATGAACCGGGGCGTGCCGCCCACGGCCCGGAAGGCCCGCACGGGAGAGTTGACTCCGCCGGGCGTCACGACGGACGCGCGGTCGAAGAGCGCCTGCGAAACTGGGGCTTCGTATGAATACGACACTTTGGTCCTGATCTGCGAATCGGGGTTCGGGCGGCCGGTGCGGATGATCTCGGCCACGGGTGAGCGGGGAGCGGGATCTCCTCGTACGACGGAACGGCGTCAGCCCCCTCGCATCTGCGAAACTGGTGCGACACAGGGAAGGCTCACGGAATCCATGGTGTCAGAGGCCACGGTGTTCCTCGCGGACAGGTGTTTCACCTGGCGTCGGCGGGGGAGGTCACTGTCACGATGATCGGGTTGCGCGGCGGGGGCTGCGAGTGGTCGGGTGGAGATATGTATCGCGGTGGCGGACTGGGCGAGGGCACCGACGACCTGGGTCCTGAGCCTGCCCGACGGGGAAAGCACCGGCGAGGCGACGCGGACGCGGATGCCACGGGAGGCAGGAACGGCCGCATGGGGGTGACCTACAAGTACTTCGGCGCGCCCAATGGGGCCACGGCAGCCCGGGTCCCCATCTCGATGCGCCCGGAGGAGCTGGGTGGGGACGAGCTGGGCATGGGCGGCCTCTTCACCAAGATCAAGCCGGAGACCATAGCCGCCATGGTGCTCATGGGCATCCAGGGCATGCCGCTGAGCAAGGTGCCGCCGCTGGAGCTGGTGGTGCTGCATCCGGACTACGCGGTGGTGAGGCTGCCGATGACGGTGGTGGACCCGCTGCGGGACATAGGCGAGGAGTCCGTCGGCGCGGCCGCCTTCATCTGGTCGACCGTCCCGGACCGGGGCGGCCCCCGGGACGCGTACAACGTCTACCAGCTGCTCCACGAGTGGCAGGACTTCAGCCTGCGGCTGCACGAGGCCGGGCACCAGCCGTACTGCCTGGTCTGGCCCTGACGCCGACCGCCCGCGCCGCCGGTGGCGGCCCCCCGGAAATCACGGATGCCGTTCTCTTCGCCCGATGACATCCTGTCCGCGTGAACGGACCGGAGATCCACCTTGTCGTCGCCCCTGAGCTGCGGCTCTTCATCCCGTCGGAGCGCCGCCAGGGGCGTACGGCACTGATCACCGACGGCTCGTCGACGCTCGGCCATGTCGTCGAGTCGCTGGGCGTCCCGCTCACCGAGGCGGGCCGGCTGCTGGTCGACGGGGAGCCGGTGACCGTCGCCCACATACCGCGCGAGGGCGAGAGCGTCGAGGTGTTCGGGGTCGAGCGCCCGCAGCGGGTGCCCGGCGCGCCGCTGCGGTTCCTGCTCGACGTCCACCTCGGCACGCTGGCGCGCCGGCTGCGGCTCCTCGGCGTCGACGCGGCGTACGAGAACGAGGACATCGGGGACCCGGCGCTGGCGGCGCTCTCCGCGCGGGAGCGGCGGGTGCTGCTCTCCCGGGACCGCGGGCTGCTGCGCCGCCGGGAGATCTGGGCCGGGGGCTATGTCTACAGCGACCGGCCCGATGAGCAGCTGCGCGACGTGCTGGAGCGCTTCGCGCCCGTGCTCGCGCCCTGGACCCGCTGCACGGCCTGCAACGGTTCGCTGCGCACGGCCGACAAGGACGCCGTCCAGGACCGGCTGCGGCAGGGCACCCAGCGGTCGTACGACGTGTTCGCGCAGTGCGTCGCCTGCGAGCGGGTGTACTGGCGGGGCGCGCACCACGACCGGCTGGAGGCGATCGTGGACGCGGCGGTGCGGGAGTTCGGCGGGGCGGCCGCCTAGGGCCTCTCTTTCGGATCTTGCCGGGCTCGCGTGCCCTGGCACCGCACCTCGCGGCGTTGTCGTCAATCGCCGATGCTCCGCATGGACTCATTCCTCCGCCTTGCGATGCACGGCACCAGGCCCCGCTCCCTGATCCGGCCTGATCCAAAAGAAAGACCCTAGCGGCCCGTACGGCGGGGTCCTCGCCGCGCGGGGCGCGGTCGGCCGGGGACAGTGAAGCCGGGCGCGGTCGGCCGGGACGGTCAGGCCGGGACGGTCGCCGCAAGGGCCGCCGGGCGACCTCGGGATCCCCCGCCGCCCGGGCCCCGCCTATCCTGGCCGCGACCTTCCGATCACCCGCCCACCCGCGCGAGGAGCAGCACATGACCACCGGTACGCCCGTCGCCGTCGTCACCGGAGCCAGCAGCGGGATCGGGGCCGCCACCGCGCGGGGGCTGGCCCGGGCCGGCCATCACGTGATTCTCGCGGCCCGCCGGAAGGACCGGATCGAGGCGCTCGCGGCGGAGCTGGTCGCGGCGGGCCACCGGGCCACCGCGCGGGTGCTCGACGTCACCGACCGCGCGGCCGTCGACTCCTTCGCCGCCGGGCTCGACCGCTGCGACGTGCTCGTCAACAACGCCGGGGGCGCGCTCGGCGCCGATCCGGTCGCCACCGGCGACCCGGCCGACTGGCGGCGGATGTTCGAGGTCAATGTGATCGGCGTCCTGCACACCACCCAGGCGCTGCTGCCCGCGCTCACCGCGAGCGGCGACGGCACGGTGGTGGTCCTCACCTCCACGGCGGGGCACGCGGCCTACGAGGGCGGCGCGGGGTACGTCGCCGCCAAGCACGGCGCCCATGTGCTCGCCGAGACGCTCCGGCTGGAGATCGTCGGCACCCCGGTGCGGGTCATCGAGATCGCCCCGGGGATGGTGAAGACCGAGGAGTTCGCGACCACCCGCTTCCACGGCGACGCGGAGAAGGCGGCGAAGGTGTACGCGGGCGTCGCGGAGCCGCTCACGGCCGAGGACGTCGCGGACACCGTCGTCTGGGCGGTCACCCGGCCGCCGCACGTCAACGTCGATCTGCTGCTGCTCCGCCCCCGGGCGCAGGCGTCCAACAGCAAGGTCCACCGCGAACTCTGACCGGCCGGCGGCCCCGGCCCGCGCCCTCCGCCGGGGCCCGGCCGGGGCTCAGCCCTTCACGCAGACGAGCTGCTTGAGCTTGGCGACGACCTCCACCAGATCGCGCTGCTGATCGATCACCCGCTCGATGGGCTTGTACGCCCCGGGGATCTCGTCCACGACCCCGGCGTCCTTGCGGCACTCCACACCCCGGGTCTGCTCCTCCAGGTCCCGGGTCGTGAACCGCTTCTTCGCCTGGTTGCGGCTCATGGTGCGGCCCGCGCCGTGCGAGGCGGAGTTGAAGGACTTCTCGTTGCCGAGGCCCCGGACGATGTAGGAGCCGGTGCCCATCGAGCCCGGGATGATGCCGTGGTCGCCGCTGCCCGCGCGGATCGCGCCCTTGCGGGTGACCAGCAGGTCCATGCCGTCGTACCGCTCCTCCGACACATAGTTGTGGTGGCAGGAGATGACCGGGTCGAAGGAGACCTTCGCCTTGCGGAACTCCTTGCGGACCACTTCCTGGAAGAGCCCCATCATGATCGCGCGGTTGTGCTTCGCGTACTCCTGCGCCCAGAAGAGGTCGTTGCGGTACGCCGCCATCTGCGGGGTGTCCGCGACGAAGACGGCGAGGTCCCGGTCGGGCAGATCCTGGTTGTGCGGGAGCTTCTGGGCCTCGGCCATGTGGTGGGCGGCCAGCTCGGCGCCGATGTTCCGCGATCCGGAGTGCAGCATCAGCCAGACCGCGCCGGTCTCGTCGAGGCAGAACTCGACGAAGTGGTTTCCGCCGCCCAGCGTGCCCAGCTGCTGGGCCGCCCGCTCACGGCGGAACTTCACCGCGTCGGCCACCCCGTCGAAACGGCTCCAGAAGTCGCCCCAGACGGCGGCCTGGGCCGAGAAGCCGTAGACCCGGCCCGGGTCGACGGGCTCGGTGTGCATGCCCCGGCCGACCGGGATGGTCTCTTCGATCCGGGTGCGCAGCCGGGAGAGGTCGCCGGGCAGGTCGTTCGCGGTGAGCGAGGTCCGCACCGCCGACATGCCGCAGCCGATGTCGACGCCGACCGCCGCCGGGCAGACCGCGCCCTCCATGGCGATCACCGAGCCGACCGTGGCGCCCTTGCCGTAGTGGACGTCCGGCATCACGGCCAGGCCCTTGATCCAGGGCAGCGTGGAGACGTTGTGGAGCTGTCGCATCGCGACGTCCTCCACCGACGCCGGGTCGGTCCACATCCGGATCGGGACCTGCGCTCCCGGCACCTCGACGTACGACATACTTCCTCAATTCCCCCGATAAGCTCCGAAAATCAATGAAACGCAAAACCGGTGCCAATGTCCGCGAAAGACCCAGCGGACCGGCATTCACAGCGGCGCGTGCGATAGACATTGTGTCCACCGGCCGCCGTCGCGCGGCAACCGCTTTTCCGCTCGAAGGGAGCCTGGGACCGTGCAGCGAAAGGCCTACACGCCCCGCCGCGAGGCGAGCCGGGACCGCACGGCGCTCAGGCCCCGCGCGACCGTGGCGCTGGTGCCCGTACTCGTGGCGGGACTGGTCGCGGCGCTGGTGACCGGCTGCACCGCCGACTCCGGCGCCGAGGGCGCCGCGGACGCGAAGACCGGCGACGGGACCACCGCCGCCGTCCAGCCCGGCAAGTACCGCACCCTGCTGGAGCCGTGCGGGTCCATCGGCCGCTCCACCCTGCGGGATCTGCTGCCCGGTACGGCCGAACTCCCCCAGGAGCAGCAGAAGAAGGCCCTGCGCGGCATCGCCACCAGCACCTTCGACACCGACCGCCGGGTGGGCTGCGGCTGGCGCGCCGATTCGCCCGACGCCTCGCACACCCTCAGCCTCGACTTCGAGCGCGTGGTCTCCTACGACCCGGCCGTGAGCGACAACGACCGGGCGCAGGAGGTGTTCGCCAAGAAGGCGGGCGCCGTGCCGCTCCCGATCGCCGCCCCCTCCGAGTCCGCGGAGGGCACGACGGCCGGCGAGAGCGCGCGGACCTCGCCGTCGTCCCCGTCCTCCCCCGGCCCGGACGCCTCGTCGTCCCCCGCCGAAGAGGGCGGGGAGAGCCCCGGGACGGAGGGCGCGGACGGCGCCGGGGGCACACCGGAGTCGGGGGACACAGAGCCCGCGGAGGAGTCGGAGGAGTCGGAGGAGAATCTCGATCCGCGCATCCTCGACGACCTCGGGGACATCGCCTTCCTCAATGACGTGCTCACCCCCGCCGGCGCCGGATCCACCGCCCAGCGCCGCACCGTCAGCGTGGCGTTCCGCACATCGAATGTGATCGTCACCGTCGTCTACACCGAGCAGTCGGGGCGTATCACCTCGGTTCCCGACAGTAAGGAACTGCAGGACAAGGCCCGGAGCCTGGCCGGGAACCTGGCCGGGAAGTTCGGCGGCTGACCGCGCCCGGCGGCCGCCGGGACGACGGCACGGCCGGCCGGAGACGCCTCCGGCCGCGCACCGGGTCCGCGTACGGTGGCCCTGGCCCGCCGACCGGAGACCGTACGACCAACGAAACCGAAGGAACCATGCACCGAAGCGCCCCGCGACTCGCCCGCATACTCGCCTGCGCAGCCGTACCGGTGATGCTCGCCGTCACCGGCTGCTCGTCGGACTCAGGCGACAAGACCGACAAGGCCGACAAGAGCGCGGCCTCCGGCGCGTCGGGCGGCGGTGAGGGCTCGTCCTCCGAGTCGGCCGCCCCCCAGGCGAAGAAGTCCCCGGCCGTCGAGCGCGAGAAGTTCGCCAAGCTCCCCGACGCCTGCAAGTCGATCCCCGCCAAGTCGGTGGCGGAGCTGGTCCCCGAGACCAAGACGAAGGGCGGCACCGCCGGCCGCTCCACGGACATCATGAGCCGCGCGAGCTGCTCGTGGAACAGCCTGGACGACAACGGCGTCAAGGGCTCCCAGTACCGCTGGCTCGACGTCGCCTTCCTGCGCTACGAGTCCGACGAGGCCCTCGCCGTCACCGGCGCCAAGCGCGCCGAGGACAGCTTCGCCAAGGAACTCTCCAAGGCCCAGGGCGTCTCGGGCGCGAAGAAGGTGAAGACCGCGGAGCTGAAGGGCGTCGGCGACCGGGCCTCGGCCGTCACCTACGAACTCCGCAAGACGGGCGAGGACTTCTCGTACGTCACGGTCGTGGCCCGCACCGAGAACGCCGTGGTCAGCCTGACGTACAACGGCACCGGATACGCGGGCGCCAAGCCCCCGGCCGTCTCGGATCTGTCGAAGGACGCCGCCTCCGCGGCCAAGGAGGCTGTCGGTTCGGTAACGGCGGCCAACAAGTGACCCCTGCCAGCAAGTAGCCTGCCCCTGGCCGAAAAGGAACACGCGTTCAGCCGTGAGCGTGCACGCGTTTCGACAGGGGAGGGGGTCGCGGGTGGCCGCGATGCAGCTGACACGGACCCACCGGATACTCATCGGGGTCGTCGTGACCGGCGCGGTGATCATCGCCGGGATCGGCTTCGCCGGTTCGTACGCCGCGGTGCGCGATCTCGCCGAACGCAAGGGCTTCGGCGAGTTCGCCGTCGTCTTCCCGATCGGCATCGACGCGGGCATCTGTGTGCTGCTCGCCCTCGATCTGCTGCTCACCTGGATGCGCATCCCCTTCCCGCTGCTGCGGCAGACGGCGTGGCTGCTCACCATCGCCACGATCGCCTTCAACGGCGCGGCCTCCTGGCCCGACCCGCTGGGCGTCGGGATGCACGCGGTGATACCGGTGCTCTTCGTGGTCTCGGTGGAGGCCGCGCGGCACGCGGTGGGCCGGATCGCGGACATCACGGCCGACAAGCACATGGAGGGCGTACGGCTCACCCGCTGGCTGCTGTCGCCGGTGCCCACCTTCAAGCTGTGGCGCCGGATGAAGCTGTGGGAGCTGCGCAGCTATGAGCAGGTCATCAAGTTGGAGCAGGACCGGCTGATCTATCAGGCCAGGCTTCAGGCCAGATTCGGCCGGGGCTGGCGGCGCAAGGCCCCGGTGGAGTCGCTGATGCCGCTGCGGCTGGCGAAGTACGGGGTGCCGCTCGCGGAGACGAGCGCCGCGGGCCTCGCGGCGGCGGGCGTGGAGCCGATGCTGCTGCCGCCCGTGCCCCAGCCCGCGCTGGAGCCCCAGGGGGCCCGGCCGGCCGACCGTGAGCTGCCGGTGAGTCTGCGCAAGGAGCCCGCCGCCGTCCCCGGCGGCTCCCCCGCCCAGGAGCGGCCCGGCCGCCCGCAGCTGCCGCCCGTACGGGAACAGGCCCCGGAGCGGGAGCACGCGTCGGAGCGGGAGCACTCCCCGGAGCGCGACGATGTCCGGCGGCAGGGCCCCGGGCAGGAGCCCGGCGGACGGCGGGGCCCCGGACGGGAGTACGCCGGGCGGGACGGCTCGGACGAGATGTGGCCCGAGGACGAGTGGCCGCACGAGGAGTGGCCCGAGGAGCCCGAGGGGTACGAAGGCGAGTTCCACGACCGCCAGGAGTACGACGACCGCCACCGGCCCCACCCCGAGCAGCGGCCCGAGGGAAGCCCCTGGTTCACCACGCCCCCGGTGCAGCGGGGCGAGTACGAGGGCGGATACGACCCGGAGTACGACGAGCACCCCGGCGGCCGGGACGGCGCGGCGGACGCCCGCGGCCGTGAGCCCGCCCCCGTACAGGTCCCCACCGGGGCGTCCGGCGACCGGACCCGTGACCTCGCCGACCCGGCGCTGCGCCCGGAGCCCGCGCACGACCCGATGACGCCGGAGGTCGAGACCGGCCCGGAGGCGGAGCGTCTGCTCCAGGAGGAGCAGGAGTTCTACGAGGCGGCCTACCCGGTCTTCGTCTCGCTCTCCCACTCCCTCGGCGACTACCCCAAGGTCGAGCTGTTCGACATACACCTCACCGATGTGCACGGCATCACCCACGCCCACAGCTCACGGCTGCTGCGCCAGGCCATGCCGGCCTTCAAGGAGCGGTTCCAGGCCGAAATGGTGGACGAGCACATCGCCTGACGCGCCGTCCGCGGGCGCTTCAGGCCCTGGAGCGCCTGCGGGCCGATTCGCCGTGGGCGGCCACCGCCAGCCCCGCGACGAGGATCGCCGCGTAACCGGCCGTGGGCACGTCCCACCACTGGGGGAGCATGCCCCACGGGCCGTCCCCGAACATCCGGCCGCCCACGCCGAGCGCGCCCTGGATCGCCGAGATCCAGCCGATGGTCAGGATGATTTCGTTCTTCATGGCTCCACGGTCCCGCGCGTCGGGGCCGGGCGCGTCGTGCGCGGGGCGGAGTCCCCGGTAGGCCGAAGGATGCAGTCCGGGGCCGGGCGGTCCGGCGGGGGCGCCCTCCTCGGCGGGTCCGGAGCGGCGGATCCGGGGCGGCCGGAGCGGTACGCCGGGCGGGCGCGGGGGGCTGCGGGCCGAGGAGGGGGCCGCGATCCGGCGGGGGCCCGCGGGTCGGCAGGGTCGTCAGGGGCTGCGGGGGCTGCGGGGGCTGCGGGGGCTGCCGGCCCGGCGTACCGAACCCGCCGCGCCGGAGTCGTTGCCCCGCCCGGGGTCCGGAATGCTGTGTACTGTCCGGGCTGGGAGGTTCACACATGGACGACCGACTCGCCGAGCGCCTCCGCCTCTTCCGCGAGGGCGGTCATGTCCGGCCCGAGGTGGCCGACTTCGTCACCGCCGAACTGAACGCGCTGCGCGACGAGGGCCGGACGGTCACCGAGGCGACGGCGGGCATGCTGACGAGCCATCTGGTCATGGCCCTCACGCGGCTGCTGGACGGCGAGCCGGCCGAACGGGCCCGCGACGGCGACGCCGGCGGGATCCCGGCGACCGACGAGCAGTTGGCGGCCGAGCTGTGCGCCCATCCGGAGGCCGTGGCCCGGGCCCGCGCCGTCGCCGCCCGCGCGGACCGCGAGCTGGGCGCGGCGCTGCCCGACTCCGAAGTCGCCTTCCTCGGGCTGCATCTGGCCGTGCTCGGCCGCCGGCTCACCTCCTGACGGCCGAACGGGCGAACGGCCGACAGCCTGCCGGACCGAGCAGCCGGCCGGACCGAGCAGCTGGGCGGCCCAGGGACCGGGCGGCCGAACGCCTCCGCCCCCGTACGTCCGACACCCTCCGCACCCGACAAGGAGCCTGTCATGAAGATCCTCACCGGTGGAGTCGGCAAGGCCGAGACCGCGCACGCCGTCCGGGAGCTGGCGCTCGACGGCGTCGAGGTCTCCGTCTCCAACGACATGGACGCGGCCGCCAGTCTCCGCGCGGGCCGAGCCGACTACTACCTCGGCACCTGTCACACCGGGGCCGGGGCCTCCCTCGGCGTCCTGGTCGGTCTGCTGGGCCGGGAGGCGTGCCACACCTTCGGCCGCTCCACGCCCACCGCCGACGAGGTCGCGGCCCTGCTCTCCGGCGGCACCCGGGTCTTCGGCTTCTCGGTGGACCGGATCGAGGCGGTCGCGCCCACGCTCGCCCGCGCCATCGCCGCCCGCGTCTGAGGGATCGCGCCCGCCCCGCCTCGGCCCGCGCCCCGGCCCAGGAGCCCGGCGCGTCCGGAGCGCGGCCCGGTCCGAAGGAGTGATCGCGTGAGCACCGCTCTCGCCGCCGCCCGCACCGGCCTCGACTTCACCCTCGCCCAGCAGCTGACCGTCACCGCCCTCTGCGCGCTGTCCGCGTATCTCGCGCACCGGGCCCTCGCGGTCTTCAACGACGGCGTACGCCCCTTCCTGCTCGACTTCCACCAGGGGCGGGCCACCCGCGGGGCCACCACCGCGGTCTCCTTCGGCCTCTCCGCCGGATTCGTCTTCGGTCTCGGCGCGCCCATGGCGCTCTCCACCGGGGTGCTCAATCCCTGGCTGCTCTTCCTGCCCACGGACGTCCTCGGGCTGCTCGCCCCCAGAAGGTGGCTCGCCCCGGTCCTGGGCGGGGCCTGGGGCGCGGTGGTCGTCCTCGGGCTCGACGGTGCGAACGACCTCGCGCACGATCTGCCCGTCGACTTCCTCACCGCGATGCGGCAGATGTCGACGCCGATCCTGTATCTCTTCGCGCTCTTCCCGGTGCTCGCGGTCACCAAGCAGTTCGGCCGGCTCCCGGGCGTCGCCACCGGTCTGCTCGAACTGGCCCTGACCGTGCTGACCATGAAGCTCTGGCCGGGCATGTTCGCCGGGGCGCTCGCCATGGCCGCCGGGGTGCTGACGCTGATCGGGCTGGCCGTCGGCCGCGATCTGCGCGGGCGCCGCCGCCGGGCGGGGACCGGCTCCGAGGACGGCGCGCCGAACGCGGGTACGGGTACGAGTGCCGGTGCGGACGCGGGTACGAGTGCGGACGCGGGTACGGGTGCGGGCGGGGGCGTCGAGGACCCCATGGCCTCGCTGTTCAGCGCCAGCGCCACCCGCCTCCGCCGCCATCTGCCGCTCTTCATGCTGCTGGGCGCCGGGGTCGCCGTCCTGGCCCAGAGCCATGTCTTCGGCGGCGGCGAGGCCACCAGCTTCCTGATCGCCCAGGGCGACCACACGGAGGCCGCCCAGGTCGACTTCTACCGCGCCTTCGGCTTCCTCCCGCTGATCGCGACGACCGCGCTGGCCTCGGGCGCGTACGGCATCGCCGGCTTCACCTTCGTCTACCCGATCGGCTATCTGCTGCCGAACCCGGGCCTCGCCGCGCTCGCCGGGGCCGCCGTCCTCGCGGCCGAGGTGCTCGCTCTGTCCGCCGTCGGACGGATCCTCGGCCGGCTGCCCACCGTCCGCGACTCCTCGGAGCATCTGCGCGCCGCCATCACCGACACCCTCCAGCTCGCGATCCTCTTCGGTTCGCTGATGGCCGCCGCCGCCATGGGCGGCGGCCTCGGGATCCTCGTCGTCGGAGGGCTCTGGCTGCTCAACGAGGCGATGGGACGGCCGGTGGTGCGGATGGCGGCCGCGCCCGCCGCGGTGATCGCCGGCGGAATCCTCCTCAACGTCCTCCACTGGCTCCATCTCTTCACCCCGGTCACCGGCTGACCCATGAGCCCCGCCCTCCCCCACCGCACCCCGGAAGCTCCATGAACCCACCGACCACGCCGAACCCCCGGCCGGCCCCCACCACACCGGGCGCCCGGCCCACACAGAACGCCCGGCCCGCACCGGAAGCCCCACCACCCCTGCTGCGGACCGTCACCGGCCCCCGCCCCCTCCACACGATCACCGGCCCGGTGCTGCCCCACGAGCATCTCGCCCTCGATCTCGACCGGACCGGCGAGGACGCGGCCGTCCTGGACCACCGCCACGCCCCCGCCGTGACCGCCGAGCTGACCGGGCTGCGCGAGGAATTCGGCCTCGGCCTCGTCGTCGAGCTGACCTGCCGGGGCATGGGCCGCGACGCGGCCGCCCTCGCCCGGCTCTCCCGGGCCTCGGGCGTCGCCGTGACCGCCGCCACCGGCTGGTACTACGAGCCCTTCCACACCCCCGACATCGACGGCAGCAGCGTGGAGCGGCTCGCGGAGACCCTCGTACGGGAGATCGACGACGGCATCGGCGCCACCGGCGTCCGCCCCGCGGTCATCGGCGAGATCGGCAGCCACGGCGACGAGCCGAGCGAACCCGAGGCCCGGGTGCTGCGCGCCGCCGCCCGGGCCGCGCTCGCCACCGGCCTCCCGGTCGCCACCCACGCCGGACTGGGCCGGGGCGGCCGCGCCCAGCTCGCCCTGCTCACCCACGAGGGCCTCGCCCCCGACCGGATCTCCATCGGCCACCAGGACCTGCTGGCGGACCCGGCGACCCATCGCGAGCTGGCCGAGGCCGGCGCGTACATCGCCTTCGACACCGTCGGCAAGGAGCACTACCTCGGCGACGACACCCGGCTGCGGCTGCTCCTCGCCCTGCTGGACGCGGGCCACGCCGACCGGGCGCTGCTCAGCTGCGACATCTCGCGCCACCGCTATCTGTGGTCGGAGGGCGGACCGGGGTACGGGCATCTCTTCCGGGTCTTCCTGCCGAGGCTGCGCGCGGCCGGGGCGGACGAGGAGCTGATCGACCTGCTCACCCGGCGCAACCCGCTGCGCCTGCTGACCGGCGCGGATCCCGGCCCCCGTACCGCGTACGCCTCCCGCTCCTCCCCCGGCGCCGGCCCCGCCCCCCGACCCGATCCGCGCACCCCGCAGGAGCCCTGATGACCGCCCTCCCCACGACCTTTCCCCTCGCCACCGTCCCGCTCCAGGACGCCATCGCCCGGCAGTTCCGGCTGCTGGAGTGCACGGCCGTCCACTTCGAGGGCCAGGAGCTGTTCACCGCGGACGCCGGAGTCGTCCCGGGCCTCGGCCGCCCCCGTACCACCGCACGGGTCGAGGCCGTCCTCGCCGACTTCCTCGGGGCCGAGGACGCGGCCCTGGTCCAGGGCGCGGGCACCGGGGCCATCCGGGCCGCCCTGCACGCCATGGCCCGGGCCATGGCCCGCTCGGCGGACCCGCGGGAACGCGAGCGCGAACTCCTCATCCACCGCGCCCCCGTCTACCGCACCACCGCGACCACCCTCCGGGGCATGGGCGTACGCACCGCCGAGGCCGACTTCAACGACCCGGACGCGCTGCGCACGGCGCTCGCCCGGTCCCGCTGGGCGTACATCCAGCACACCCGGCAGCGGCTCGGCGACTCCTACGACCTCGGCGAGGTCCTCGCGGCCTGCCGGGAGGCCGGGGTGCGCACCGTCGTGGACGACAACTACGCGGTGCTGCGCGTCCCGTCCTGCGGGGTCGAGCTGGGGGCCGACGCCTCCTGCTTCTCCCTCTTCAAACTCCACGGACCGGAGGGCGTCGGCATCGTCGCCGGGGCGCGCGACCTGGTGGCCCGGGTCCGCGCCGACAACTACTCCGGCGGCGGCCAGGTCCAGGGCCACCAGGCGCTGGACGCCCTGCGCGCCCTCACCCACGTACCGGTGATGTGGTCGATCCAGTCCCAGGTCACCCAGGAGGTCGCCGACCGGCTCGCCGCCGGGGAGGTGCCGGGCGTGGCCGAGGTCAGGATCGCCAACGCCCAGGACCGCTGTCTCCTGGTGCGCCTGGACCGGCCCGTCGCCCGCGAACTGCCCGGCGTCGCGGCCGGCTTCGGGGCCGCGCCCCACCCGGTGGGGGCCAACTCCCGCTACGAGATCGCCCCGCTGATCCACCGGCTCTCCGCCTCCTGCCTGGACGACTCCCCCGGGCTCGCCGACTGGACCGTGCGCGTCAACCCGATGCGCGCCGGCGCGGACCTGGTCGTCGGGCTGCTCCGCCGGGCCGTCGACGCGCTCGCCGAACCCGGGGAGTGAGCCGCGTGTTCCTCGACACCGTCCTCGCCCGCAATCCCGCGCTGGTGGACGCCGCCGCGGAGCTGCACCGGCGCGGCGACATCCCGCCCGACACCTATGTGATCGACCTGGACGCGGTCGAGTCCAACGCCGCGCTGCTGGCCGCCGGGGCGAAGCGGCTCGGCCTGACCCTCTGGTTCGTGGCCAAGCAGTTCGGCCGCCACCCCGAGGTGGTCCGGGCGATCGCCCGTCACCTCCCCCGTTACGCGGCGATCGACGCCCAGGAGGCGCGCCTCCTCCACGCGGCCGGTGCCCTCCCCGGCAACCTCGGCCATCTGGTCCAGATCCCGCACCGCGCCCTCCCCGAGCTGCTCGCCCGGCGGCCCACCGCGGTCACCGTGTACGACCTGGCCAACGCGCGGGCCGTCGCCGGCGCCGCGGCGCGCCTCGGACGCGTCCAGGACCTCCTCGTACGCGTCGAAGGGGACCCGGAGACCGTCCACCCCGGTCAGGAGGGCGGTGTCCCGCCCGCCGCGCTGGCCGGCTTCGCGCGGGCGGTCGAGCGGCTGCCCGGCGCGCGGATCGCCGGGGTCACCGCCTTCCCCTGTCTGCGCTGCGACCCGGTCACCGGCGCGCCCCGGCCCACGCCCTCCCTCGCCCTCGCCGTCGGGGCCCGCGAGACGCTGTACGGCCTCGGCCACCGGGATCTGTCGCTCAGCGCCCCCGGGGCCACCTGCCTGGCCGCGCTGCCGCTGCTCGCCTCGGCGGGCGCGACCCACGCCGAGCCGGGGCACGCGCTGACCGGGACGACGCCGCTGCACGCGGTGGATCCGGGCCAGCCGGAGACGACGGCGTACGTGTACGTCACCGAGGTCGCCCACACCCTCGCGGACGGTCGTCCCGCCCTCTTCGGCGGCGGCTTCTACCCCCGGGGGCGGGTGCGCGACGCCCTTCTCCCGCGCAGCGGGGTCCGGCTGCGGGTGGCGGACGCGCCCGCCGAGTACATCGACTACTACCGGCTGCTGGAGGTCCCCCCGACGCCGGGGGCGGCACGGGTCGGCGACACCGCGGTGCTCGCCTTCCGCACCCAGATGTTCGTCACCCGCTCATCCATCGCCGCCCTCTCCGGCCTCTCCACCCCCACCCCCCGCCTCCACCTCTCCCCCCTCCCCAAGCCCCCTCCCGGCCCACCCCCCGCTTGAGCCCGCCCCACCCCCGAGGAACCCGAGCCCAGCGCCAATCCACCCCGCCCAGCGATCGAGGACGACCCCGCGCACCGGGGGCCCGAGCCGAGCGGCATTCCAGCCCGTCCGGCGCTTGAGGACGGCCCCGCACACAGGGGGCCCGCACCAAAACCACCACCCCCGCAAACCACACCCCCTCGTCGGGGACCAGCCCCCGAACCCCCGCGCCTCAAACGCCGGCGAGGCTGAATTCGCTCCCCCCACCCCCACACACGACACCGACCCGCACCAAAACCAGCCCGTCCAACGCTTGAGGACGACCCCGCACACCGGGGGCCGAGCCGAGCGGCATTCCAGCCCGTCCGGCGATCGAGGACAAACCCGCGCACCGGGGGCCCGAGCCGAACAGCATTCCAGCCCGTCCGGCGATTGAGGACGGACCCGCACCCCAGGAGCCCGAGCCAAACAACAATCCAGCCCGTCCGGAGGACGCCCCCCGTACACGACAAAGACCCGCCCCCGGGCGCCCCGAAGGGACCCCCGGGGCGCGGGCCCCGTGAAAAGCTACGCGCCCAACAGCTTGCGCACGCGCCCCATCCCCACCGCCAGCAACAGCGTCGGCAGCCGCGGCCCCGTCTCCCGCGTCACCAGCAGCCGGTACAGCAGCGCGAAGAACGTCCGCTGCGCCGTCTTCAGCTCGGGCGTCGGCTTCGCGTCGGGCTCCAGCCCGGCCATCACCTTCGGCACCCCGTAGACCAGCGTGGTCAGCCCGTCCAGGGACCAGTGCGACTCCAGCCCGTCCAGCAGCCGCCGCAGCGACTCCCGGCCCTCCTCGTCGAGCGAGGCGAGCAGCTCGGTGTCCGGCTCCTGGCGCACGATGGTGCGCGCCTCGGCCGGCACCTGGCTGACGATCCAGTTCTCCGCGCGGTCCAGCCGGGGCCGGACCTCGTCGAGGGAGCCGATCGGATGCTCGGGGTCCAGCTCGCTGAGGATGCGGACGGTCTGCTCGTCGTGCCCGGCGGTGATGTCCGCGACGGACGCCAGCGTCCGGTACGGCAGCGGCCTCGGCGTGCTCGGCAGCTCCCCGGCGGCCGTGCGCACGGCCCGGGAGTGCGCCGCCGCGTCCGCGGGCAGCGCGGACCCGTCCGCGACCTTGGCGACGAGCTTGTCCCACTCGTCGTACAGCCGCTGGATCTCCTGGTCGAAGGCGATCTTGAAGGACTGGTTGGGCCTGCGGCGCGCGTACAGCCAGCGCAGCAGCGGCGCCTCCATGATCTTCAGCGCGTCGGCCGGGGTGGGCACCCCGCCCCGCGAGGACGACATCTTCGCCATCCCGCTGATCCCGACGAAGGCGTACATCGGCCCGATCGGCTGCTTCCCGTCGAAGATCCCGACGATCTCCCCGCCGACCTGGAACGAGGACCCGGGCGAGGAGTGGTCCACACCGCTCGGCTCGAAGATCACGCCCTCGTACGCCCAGCGCATGGGCCAGTCGACCTTCCAGACCAGCTTCCCGCGGTTGAACTCGGTCAGCCGCACCGTCTCGGAGAAGCCGCACGCCGAGCAGGTGTAGGTCAGCTCGGAGGTGTCGTCGTCGTACGCCGTGACGGTGGTCAGGTCCTTGTCGCAGCCGCCGCAGTAGGGCTTGTACGGGAAATATCCCGCGGAGCCCGTGCCGTCGTCCTCGCCCGCCGCGCCGGAGCCCTCGGCGGCCTCCAGCTCGGCCGCGTCGACCGGCTTCTGGGACTTCTTCGGGGGGGCCTTCTTCGTCCGGTACTGCGCGAGGATCGCGTCGATGTCCTGGCGGTGCCGCATGGCGTGCAGGATCTGGTCCCGGTAGACCCCGGAGGTGTACTGCTCGGTCTGGCTGATGCCGTCGTACTCGACGCCCAGCTCGGCCAGGGCCGTCTCCATCGCGGCCTTGAAGTGCTCGGCCCAGTTCGGGTGCGGGGACCCCTTGGGCGCGGGCACCGAGGTCAGCGGCCGTCCGATGTACTCGGCCCAGCTCTCGTCGACGCCCTCGACCCCGGCGGGCACCTTGCGATACCGGTCGTAGTCGTCCCAGGAGATCAGGTGCCGGACCTGATAGCCCCGGCGGCGGACCTCGTCCGCGACCAGGTGCGGGGTCATCACCTCACGGAGATTCCCCAGGTGAATGGGGCCGGAGGGGGAGAGTCCGGAGGCCACGACGACGGGCGCGGCGGTGGCCGACGGTTTCGCCCCGGGCGCACGCCGTTCCGATTCCGCAATGACCTCGTCCGCGAAACGGGAGACCCAGTCGGTCTCGGTGCTGCTCTGAGCCACGGTCGGCACGTCCTTCTTTCTCATCGTCGGGCGAACCCATTCTCCCAGACGGAACGGCCCGCTCCCGGGTTGTCCACAACTGGGGTGATCGAGCCTGCTCCCCCATGGGACACTTGACAACCGTATAGATCGTCACCATCCCTACCTCAGGAACGGAAGCTCATGGCCTCGGTCCCTTCCCTCGCCTCGCATGTGCAGCAGCGCCTCGCGGACGCCCTCTCGGCAGCCCTGCCGGAGGCCGGCGCCGCCGACCCGCTGCTGCGACGAAGCGACCGGGCCGACTTCCAGGCCAACGGCATCCTGGCGCTCGCGAAGAAGAACAAGGCCAATCCGCGCGAGCTGGCGACGCGGGTCGTCGAGGCCGTGGACTCGGCCGACGTGCTCCAGGAGATCGAGGTCTCCGGCCCCGGCTTCCTGAACATCACGGTGACCGACGGGGCGATCGTGCGGACGCTGGCCGCCCGCGCGGCCGACGAGCGGCTCGGCGTCCCGCTCAGCGAGCACCCGGGCACCACGGTGATCGACTACGCCCAGCCGAATGTGGCCAAGGAGATGCACGTCGGCCACCTCCGCTCGGCGGTGATCGGCGCGGCGATGGTCGAGATCCTGGAGTTCACCGGCGAGAAGGTGATCCGCCGCCACCACATCGGCGACTGGGGCACCCAGTTCGGCATGCTCATCCAGTATCTGATCGAGCACCCCCACGAGCTGGACCACAAGTCCGGCGACGAGGTCTCCGGCGAAGAGGCCATGTCCTCGCTGAACCGGCTCTACAAGGCCTCGCGCACGGCCTTCGACTCCGACGAGGAGTTCAAGGCCCGCTCGCGGGACCGGGTGGTCGCCCTCCAGGCGGGCGATCCGGAGACCCGTGAGCTGTGGCAGCGGTTCGTGGACGAGTCGAAGATCTACTTCAACTCGGTCTTCGACCGGCTCGACATGGAGATCCGCGACGCGGACGTGGTCGGCGAGTCCGGTTACAACGACATGCTGGAGGAGACCTGCCGGATCCTGGAGGAGTCGGGCGTCGCGGTCCGCTCCGAGGGCGCGCTCTGCGTCTTCTTCGACGACGTCAAAGGCCCGGACGGCAATCCGACCCCGCTGATCGTCAAGAAGTCGAACGGCGGCTACGGCTACGCGGCCACCGATCTCTCCGCGATCCGCGACCGGGTCCGGAATCTGGGCGCGGACACGCTGGTCTATGTGGTGGACGCCCGGCAGGCGCTGCACTTCAAGATGGTCTTCGAGACCGCCCGCCGGGCCGGCTGGCTGAGCGACGACGTGAAGGCGGTCCAGCTGGCCTTCGGCACGGTCCTCGGCGCGGACGGCAAGCCGTTCAAGACCCGTGAGGGCGAGACCGTCCGGCTGGTGGATCTGCTGGCCGAGGCGGTGCAGCACGCCACCGCGGTCGTCCGGGAGAAGGACGGCCGGGGCGAGCTGACCGAGGCGGAGATCGCCGAGCGCGGCGAGCAGGTCGGCATCGGCGCGATCAAGTACGCGGACCTGTCGACGTCGGCGACCCGGGACTACCGCTTCGACCTGGAGCAGATGGTCTCGCTCAACGGCGACACCTCCGTCTATCTCCAGTACGCGTACGCCAGGATCCAGTCGATCAAGCGCAAGGCGGGCGACGTCCGCCCGGCCGCCCACCCGGAGCTGGCGCTCGCCCCGGCCGAGCGGGCGCTGGGCCTGCATCTGGACCGGTTCGCGGAGACGGTGGCCGAGGTGGCCGAGGCGTACGAGCCGCACAAGCTGGCCGCGTATCTCTATCAGCTGGCCTCGCACCTGACGAAGTTCTACGACCAGTGCCAGGTGCTCAGCGCCGACAATCCGCCGGAGATCGTGGAGAACCGGCTGTTCCTGATCGATCTGACCGCCCGCACCCTCCACCAGGGCATGGCGCTGCTGGGCATCCGCACCCCCGAGCGCCTGTAGGGACCGCGAGGCGTCGCGTGCGGGGCCCCGGCCGGGGGACGGCCGGGGCCCCGCACGCGCACCGGGTCAGACCAGCGTGTGGGACGTGCGCCCCGAGGCCTCGTCTATCTCGGTGTGCGCCTTCTGGAGCAGCTGGGACGAGATGTCCATGAGCGCCCGCGCGGCGGCGATCTCCTCCCCGACCCGGAGCTGTTCCGTGTCCGAGGGGTGACGCTGCGCATGGCCGTGGCCGCGCACTTCCGTCCCGTCCGCGAGTCTGACCAGGGCGGCGGCGCGGGTGGTGTCGCCCTCCTCGCGGAATTCCAGCTCGATGTGCCATCCGACGAGTGTCTGCATGGTGGATCACCTCCGGCGGTACGTCTCCAGGGTGCGCCCGCCGACGGCAGATCACCACTTTCCGGGCTTCCGGGCCCGGGGCCGGACCGCCCGGCGGCCGCCATGGCTTACCTCCGGGTGCGTACCCACTAAATAGTCGGTACTTGTGGCCCTTCCGGCGCGCGACAAGGATCGGGGAACACCCCCAGGCCGTCCCCGAGGAGTCCCTTCATGTCCGCGCGCGCCGCCCTCTCCGCCGTCCCCGCGTCCGTCTCCCCCACGTCCCCCGCGCCTTCCCCGGCCGCGTCCGCGACCCCGGCGTCCTCCCCGGCCGTCTCCGTGTCCGTGCTCGGCCTCGGCATGATGGGCACGGCGCTCGCCTCGGCGCTGCTCGCCGCGGGCCACCCGGTCACCGTCTGGAACCGCACCCGGGCCAGGACCGGCCCGCTCGTCGCCCAGGGCGCGCTCCCCGCCGGCACGGCGGCCGAGGCCGTCGCCGCGAGCGATCTGGTGATCCTCTGCCTGCTGGACAACGGCAATGTCCAGGAGGTCCTCGACGCGATCGGCGACGGGGCCGCGGGCAGGACGCTCGTCAACCTCACCAACGGAACTCCCCGGCAGGCCCGTGCTCTCGCCGCGTGGGCCGCCGGGCGCGGGGCCCGCTATCTCGACGGCGGCATCATGGCCGTCCCCCAGATGATCGCGGGACCGGCCGCCTATGTCTTCTACAGCGGCGACGAGGACGCTTTCCGGGAGTACGAGCCCGTCTTCGCGGCCCTCGGCGGGGCCACCTTCACCGGCGCGGACGCCGGACTCGCCTCGCTCTACGACATCGCCCTGCTCACCGGCATGTACGGGATGACGATCGGCGTCCTCCAGGCGTTCGCCCTGGCCCGTACGGAGAACATCCCGGCGACCGAACTGGCGGGCCCGCTGACCGAGTGGGTCGGCACGATGCTGCGCGGCGCGCCGCTCTGGGCCGGGGCGATCGACTCGGGCGAGCACCTGACCGATGTGTCCAGCCTCGCCGTCAATCGCGCTGCCGTCCCCAATTTCGTGGAGGCATTCCGGGACCAGGGGCTGGACCCGGTGTTCTTCGAGCAGTTGCAGGAGCTGCTGGAGCGCGCGGTGGAGCGGGGGCACGGCGCGGACGGGCTCTCCCGTCTGGTGGATCTGCTGCGGAAGTGACGGCCGGGAACGGCGGGGCCGGGAGGGACGTCTGCCGGGGCCCGGCGGGGTTGTGAAAGACCATTCACATTGGTCTATACCTTGACTGGACTCCGACAAGCAGCTTCAGTGGGAGCACACCCCCACCACCACGGCGCACCGGGACACCCCCGGAACCCCACCACCGGGCCCCGGTACGGCCGTTGACGCACGAAGGAGACAGCTCGTGCTGAAGCAGCGCATGAAGTCGGTGCTGGTCGCCGTGCTCGCCGCGGCGGGCCTCGCGGCGGCCAGTCTGATCCCCACGGCGACGCCCGCCGCGGCCGACGAGTGCACCACCGCCCCCAATTGGCGTCAGGGCGCCAATTATGTGCCGGGCGACATCGTCAAGTACACCGACGGCAAGTACTACATCGCCGAGCACGCCAACCCCGGATACGACCCCACGGTCAGCACCTGGTTCTGGAACCCCCACACCTGTAGCGGCGGCGGCACCCCGAACCCGAGCGGTTTCGTGGTGAGCGAGGCGCAGTTCAACCAGATGTTCCCTGGCCGGAATGCGTTCTACACGTACAAGGGCCTGACGGACGCGCTGAGCGCGTTCCCCGCCTTCGCGAAGACCGGCAGCGACACCGTGAAGAAGCAGGAGGCGGCGGCGTTCCTGGCCAACGTCAGCCATGAGACGGGCGGCCTGGTCCACATCGTGGAGCAGAACACGGCCAACTACCCGCACTACTGCGACCGCACCCAGCCCTACGGCTGCCCGGCCGGACAGGCCGCGTACTACGGCCGCGGACCGATCCAGCTCAGCTGGAACTTCAACTACAAGGCGGCCGGCGACCACCTCGGCATCGACCTGCTGAACCAGCCCTCGCGCGTCCAGAACGAGGCGGCCGTGGCCTGGAAGACAGGCCTCTGGTACTGGAACACCCAGAGCGGCCCGGGCACGATGACCGGTCACTCGGCCATGGTCAACCAGGCTGGTTTCGGCCAGACGATCCGAGCCATCAACGGCTCCCTGGAGTGCAACGGCGGCAATCCGGCACAGGTCCAGAGCCGGGTGAACAAATACACCCAGTTCGCCCAGATCATGGGTGTGCCGACGGGCGCCAACCTCTACTGCTGAGCGGGTCGAATCCCTCTCACGACGACCGCGGACCGGGGCGCCTGCCCCGGTCCGCGGCCTGTCCCGCAGGTCAACGGCCCCCGATATCAAGTGGGTTACTACAGAATCTCGCATTGGTCTATACCTTGACTGCACCCCTCGGGGGGCGCTTGGGTGTGGCGTACACCCCGCCACGGCGTGCTCACGGCCACCTCTGTTCCCAACAGAGGGTCCAGGCATGTCCGTTGACGCACGAAAGGCATAGTCGTGCTCAGAGAACGTATGAAGTCACTGATGGTCGGCGTCGTCGCGGCCGGCTCCCTCGCGGCGACGGCTCTCATGCCGACCGCCACGGCGTCCGCCGCCACCACGCCCGTCGACGAGTGCGCCATCGCGCCCACCTGGTCCGCCGGTGCGAACTACAAGGCGAACGACATCGTCAAGCACACCGACGGCAAGATCTACATCGCCGAGCGCGACAACCCGGGCTACAACCCGGTGTCGAGCACGTACTACTGGGACCCGTACACCTGTGGCGGGAACGGGAACCCGAACCACAACAGCTTCGTGGTGACCGAGGCCCAGTTCAACCAGATGTTCCCCCGCCGGAACCCCTTCTACACGTACAAGGGTCTGACGGACGCGGTGAAGGCGTTCCCGAAGTTCGCCCACACCGGCACCGACACCATGCGGAAGCAGGAGGCGGCGGCGTTCCTCGCCAACGTCAGCCACGAGACCGGTGGCCTGTACTACATCAAGGAAATCAACGAGGCGAACTACCCGCACTACTGTGACCGCAGCCAGCCCTACGGCTGCCCCGCGGGCCAGTCCGCCTACTACGGCCGCGGACCGATCCAGCTCAGCTGGAACTTCAACTACAAGGCCGCCGGCGACTTCCTCGGCATCGACCTGCTGAACAACCCGTGGCGCGTCGAGACCGACCCGGCCGTCGCCATGATGACGGGCCTCTGGTACTGGAACACCCAGGACGGCCCCGGCCCGGTCACCGGCCATGACGCGATGGTCAGCGGCGCCGGCTTCGGCCAGTCCATCCGCTCGATCAACGGCGCGATGGAGTGCGAGGGCGGCAACCCCGCCCAGGTCCAGAGCCGGATCAACCGGTACAAGAACTTCACCCAGATCCTGGGCGTGCCGACCGGTCCGAACCTGTCCTGCTGACACCTGACGGTGTGACCGCGTGATCGCTTGACCGTACGACGACGGGCCGGGGAGCTTTCTCCCCGGCCCGTCCCGCCGTTCCCGCGAGCCCGTCAGAGGGCGCGCGCCACCTCGGTCGCCCAGTAGGTGAGGATCATGTCCGCACCCGCCCGCTTGATCCCGGTGAGGGTCTCCAGAATCGCCTGGTCCCGGTCGATCCAGCCCTTCTCCGCGGCGGCCTCGACCATGGCGTACTCACCGCTGATCTGGTACGCCGCGACCGGCACGTCCACCGAGTCCGCGATCTTGGCGAGCACGTCCAGATAAGGTCCGGCCGGCTTCACCATCACGATGTCCGCGCCCTCCTCCAGATCGAGGGCCAGCTCGCGCAGGGACTCGCGCACATTCGCGCCGTCCTGCTGATACGTCCTGCGGTCCCCCCGCAGGGACGAGCCGACGGCCTCCCGGAACGGGCCGTAGAAAGCGGAGGCGTACTTGACCGTGTACGCCAGGATCGCCACATCCTCCTTGCCGATGGTGTCCAGCGCGTCCCGGACCACCCCGACCTGGCCGTCCATCATCCCGCTGGGGCCGACCATATGGACCCCGGCGTCGGCCTGGACCTGGGCCATCTCCGCGTACCGCTCCAGAGTGGCGTCATTGTCGACCCGGCCCTCGGAGTCCAGCACCCCGCAGTGTCCGTGATCGGTGTACTCGTCCAGACAGAGATCCGACATGATCACCAGATCGTCGCCGACCTCGGCCCGGACATCGCGGATCGCGAGCTGGAGGATCCCCTCCGGGTCGGTGCCCGCACTGCCCAGCGCGTCCTTCTTCGCGTCCTCCGGCACCCCGAAGAGCATGATCCCGGAGACCCCGGCCTCCCGGGCCTCCACCGCGGCCTTCCGCAGGGTGTCGCGGGTGTGCTGAACGACGCCCGGCATCGCCGAGATCGGCACGGGCTCGCCCACACCCTCCCGTACGAACGCGGGAAGAATCAGATCGGAGGGGTGCAGCCGGGTCTCGGCGACCATACGGCGAACGGCGGGGGTGGTCCGCAGACGGCGGGGCCTCGTGCCCGGGAAGGATCCATACACACTCATGGGGACAACGCTACGCCCCGGTCGGCGAGGGCATCGCGCAGCCTCAGAGTGACCCCGATCTCGGCGACGTTCTTGGCCAGCTCGAAGTTGACCCAGGCCGCGATGTCGACCATCCGCTGCCCCTCGCCCCAGGGCAGCCCCCGGGTCCGCTCGAACGAATCGAGCTGCTCGTCGTCCAGCGCGAGCAGCTCCGCCCGCCACCGGTCCTTCAGCCCCTCCAGCCAGCTCACGGCCTCCGCCGCGCCCCCCGGCCAGGTGATCTCCTCCCGCTCCGGCGCCCCGTCACCGAAGCAGTGCCCGAGCGTGGTCGTCCACCAGTACCCGATGTGCCACGTCAGCCACCCCACGCTGGTGGTCGGCGCCGGCTCCGGCTCCGGCACCTCCCAATCCGCCACCCACCGCCCCCGCCCGTCCTCCCGCACCGTCCACGCCCCCGGCGCCGGCTCCCACAGACACAGGGCGTCATCCACCCGCGGCCGGAAATAGTCGAACAGGGACCATACGGTGTCGAGCTGCCCCACCAATAGATCGGCCCGCCCCGAACCTGCCTCAATTCTCACCCCAGCACCCTCCCACCCACCCCCACCTCCACACCAACCCCTTTTCCCACCCCACACACCTCAAGCCCCGGGGATATTTCCAGCCCGGGGGGTACCTTCCAGCCCCGCCCCCAGACATCTCAAGCCCCGGGGGTACTTCCAGCCCCGCCGGCGATTGAGGCGCACCCCGGGCATCTCAAGCCCCGGGGGTATTTCAAGCCTCGGGGGTGTTACAAGCCCCGCCGGCGTTTGAGGCGCGCCCCCGGGGCCGAGCCCCGGAAAGGGAAAAGGGCGGGGTGGGGGAAGAATCCCCACCCCGCCCTCAGCCGACCCTCACCTCAGGTGGTCCGCCTGCGCCGCCCCCCGGGCCGCCGCTCCGAAGGCCTGAGCACATGCTCCCCCGCCTCCACCGCCGCCACCCTCCGCGCCGCCCCGAACTCCGCCAGCGCCTCGGCCAGCCGATGCACCGACGGCTCGGGCGACAGCACATCCACCCGCAGCCCGTGCTCCTCCGCCGTCTTGGCCGTCGCCGGCCCAATACACGCGATCACGGTCACGTTGTGCGGCTTCCCGGCGATCCCCACCAGATTCCGCACCGTGGACGACGAGGTGAACAGCACCGCGTCGAACCCGCCGCCCTTGATCGCCTCACGCGTCTCGGCCGGCGGCGGCGACGCCCGCACCGTCCGGTACGCGGTGACGTCGTCCACCTCCCAGCCCAGCTCGATGAGCCCGGCGACCAGCGTCTCCGTGGCGATGTCGGCCCGCGGCAGGAACACCCGGTCGATCGGGTCGAAGACCGGGTCGTACGGCGGCCAGTCCTCCAGGAGCCCCGCCGCCGACTGCTCGCCGCTGGGCACCAGATCCGGCTTCACACCGAAGTCCACCAGGGCCCGCGCCGTCTGCTCGCCGACCGCCGCGACCTTGATCCCGGCGAAGGCGCGCGCGTCGAGCCCGTACTCCTCGAACTTCTCCCGCACCGCCTTCACCGCGTTGACCGAGGTGAAGGCGATCCACTCGTACCGCCCGGTGACCAGGCCCTTGACCGCCCGCTCCATCTGCTGCGGAGTGCGCGGCGGCTCGACGGCGATCGTCGGGACCTCGTGCGGGACGGCCCCGTAGGACCGGAGCTGGTCGGAGAGCGACGCGGACTGTTCCTTGGTCCGCGGCACCAGCACCCTCCAGCCGAACAGCGGCTTCGACTCGAACCAGGCGAGCTGGTCGCGCTGCGCGGCGGAGCTGCGCTCCCCGACCACGGCTATCACCGGCCGGTGCCCGTCCGGGGACGGCAGCACCTTCGCCTGCTTCAGGGTCTGGGCGATCGACCCGAGGGTCGCCGTCCAGGTCCGCTGCCGGGTGGTGGTGCCGGCGACGGTGACGGTCAGCGGGGTGTCGGGCTTGCGGCCCGCGGCCACCAGCTCGCTCGCCGCCGCGGCGACCGTCTCCAGCGTGGTCGAGACGACGACCGTGCCGTCGCTCGCGCCGACCTCGGTCCAGCACCGCTCGCTCGCGGTACGGGCGTCCACGAACCGGACGTCCGTCCCCTGCGCGTCCCGCAGCGGGACACCGGCGTACGCGGGCACGCCGACGGCGGTGGCGACGCCCGGCACGACCTCGAAGGGAATCCCCTCCGCGGCGCACGCGAGCATCTCCTGCCCGGCGTCCGCGTCCAGACCCGGATCCCCGGTCACCGCACGGACGACCCGCTTGCCGCCCCGTGCGGCCTCCATGACAAGATTGACCGCATCCCTGAGTACGGGGATTCCGGCGGCTGTTGACGCATCGTCAACAACTGTCGGCTCAGGCGTGCTGACGCTCGCCCGCGCATGGCCGCGTACCACTTCGAGCACATCGGGCTCGGCGATGAGTACGTCGGCTCCCGCGAGTGCCTCGACAGCGCGCAGTGTCAACAGTCCGGGATCGCCGGGACCGGCGCCGAGGAAAGTGACGTGCCCGTGTGCCGAGTACGCCGAGGACGGGTGGGTGGTGGGGCTCAATGTGCTCGCTCCCCCATAAGACCGGCCGCACCCTTGGCGAGCATCTCGGACGCGAGTTCGCGACCGAGCGCGATGGCGTCGCCGTGCGACGTGGGTACGGGACCGGTGGTGGACAGCTGCACCAGCGTCGAGCCGTCGGTGGTGCCGACGACGCCGCGCAGGCGCATCTCAGTGACAGCCTCCTCCTCGCCCAACAGGTCGGCGAGCGCACCCACAGGTGCGCTGCAGCCGGCCTCCAGGGCGGCGAGCAGGGATCGCTCGGCGGTCACGGCGACCCGGGTTCGCGGGTCGTCGAGCTCACCGAGCAGAGCGGCGAGGTCTGCGTTATCCGCAGCGCACTCGATCGCCAGTGCCCCCTGGCCGGGGGCGGGCAGCACGGAGTCGACCGACAGGAAGTCGGTCACCTCATCGGCACGGCCGATGCGATTGAGTCCGGCCGCGGCGAGTACCACCGCGTCCAGCTCTCCGTTGTGCACGTATCCGATCCGGGTGTCGATGTTGCCCCGGATCGGCACGGTCTCTATGCGCGTGTGGTGCGCGCGGGCGTACGCGTTCAGCTGCGCCATCCGGCGCGGCGAACCGGTCCCGACCCGGGCGCCCTCGGGGAGCTGCTCGAAGGCCAGGCCGTCCCGCGCCACCAGCACGTCCCGAGGGTCCTCGCGCGGCGGGACCGCCGCGAGGAGAAGCTCGTCGGGCTGGGCCGTCGGAAGGTCCTTCAGCGAATGAACGGCGAAGTCCACCTCTTCGCGGACCAGCGCCTCCCGCAGCGCCGCGACGAACACGCCCGTGCCGCCGATCTGCGCGAGATGCTCACGGGAGGTGTCCCCGTACGTGGTGATCTCGACCAGCTCGACGGGACGGCCGGTCAGCTGGCGCACCGCCCGAGCCACTTGCCCGGACTGGGCCATGGCGAGCTTGCTGCGCCTGGTCCCGAGTCTCAGTGCCCTCTCGGTCATACTCGCCCTCGGTTCTTGACGTCTGCGTCATTCAGGTCGGCCCGGCTGACGGAGGCGACCGTCTCCGGGTCGAGGTCGAAAAGTGTCCGCAGCGCGTCGGCGTACCCGGCGCCACCGGGCTCGCTCGCGAGCTGCTTCACCCGCACGGTGGGCGCGTGAAGCAGCTTGTCGACCACACGGCGGACGGTCTGGCCGATCTCCGCGCGCTGCTTCTCGTCCAGGGCGGGCAGCCGGCCGTCGAGCCGGGCGATCTCACCGGCGACGACATCGGCGGCCATGGCGCGCAGGGCGACCACGGTCGGGGTGATGTGCGCGGCGCGCTGGGCGGCGCCGAAGGCGGCGACCTCGTCGGAGACGATACGGCGGACCTGGTCCACGTCCGCGGCCATCGGCGCGTCGGCGGAGGCCTCGGCCAGGGACTCGATGTCGACCAGCCGGACGCCGGGGATCCGGTGCACGGCGTGATCGATGTCGCGCGGCATGGCGAGGTCGAGCAGCGCCATCCGCACGGGCTCGCCGCCGGCGCCCGCCACGGAGGCGGAGCCGGTGCGGACCCGGCGCGGGGCGTTCTCCGTCCACAGGCCGTGCTGGGCGAGAGCCTCGGCGGAGTGCCGGTCCTCCAGCCCCACGGGGCAGCCGCCGGCCGCTTCGCCCTCGGCGCCCGCGGCGACGGACTCGCCGAAGACGGTCTCGCCGCCCACCGGCCCGCTGGCGGAACGGTCGGGTACGCGGCCGTCGCGCGCGGCGGCCTCGGCGAGCCGGGCCACCAGACTTCCGTCGGGGGCGCGCAGATGCGTGGTGCGGCGCGGGGCGTCGCCCGCGGCCGGGAGGCCGCGTTCGGCGGAGGACTCGGCGAGGGCGGCGGCGACCGCCTCGGCGGTCAGCACGAGCCCGGTCGCGCCGGTGCAGGAGACCACGGCGTCGGCACGTGTCAGCTCATCGGCCACGTCCCCCATCGGCACGGCGCGGGCGGGCACCCCGCCCGGACCGGAGAGCACGGCGGCCAGCCGGCCGGCGCGCTCCACCGTACGGTTGGCGATCACCAGTTCCCGGACGCCGAGCCGCGCGAGCGTGGTCGCGGCGAGCGAGGACATCGAACCCGCGCCGATCACCAGCACCCTCTTGTCGGCCGCCCACCGCTCCAGGTCGCGGCCCTCGGCGAGCTGTTCCAGGCCGAAGGTGACGAGCGACTGCCCGGCCCGGTCGATCCCGGTCTCGCTGTGCGCGCGCTTGCCGACCCGGAGGGACTGCTGGAAGAGGTCGTTGATCAGACGCCCGGCGGTGTGCAGACCCTGTCCGGTCGCGAGGGCGTCCTTGATCTGGCCGAGGATCTGGCCCTCGCCGACCACCATCGAGTCGAGACCGCAGGCCACCGAGAAGAGATGGTGGACGGCCCGGTCCTCGTAGTGGACGTACAGATAGGGCGTCAGCTCCTCCAGGCCGACCCCGCTGTGCTGGGCGAGCAGCGTGGACAGCTCGGCGACGCCCGCGTGGAACTTCTCCACGTCCGCGTACAGCTCGATGCGGTTGCAGGTGGCCAGCACCGTCGCCTCGGAGGCGGGCTCGGCGGCCAGCGTGTCCGTCAGCAGCTTGGCCTGCGCGTCCGCCGACAGCGAGGCGCGCTCCAGCACGCTCACCGGTGCGCTGCGGTGACTCAGTCCGACGACCAGAAGGCTCATGCCGGCATCACGGCGGGCATGTCCCCGTCAGGTCCCTTCCGGGCCGCGGCGGCCTCGGCCTCGGCCTCCTCGCCGGCCTTCCGCTGCTCGTGGAAGGCGAGGATCTGCAGCTCGATCGAGAGGTCGACCTTGCGCACGTCGACGCCGTCCGGCACGGACAGCACGGTGGGGGCGAAGTTCAGGATGGAGGTCACCCCGGCCGCGACCAGACGCTCGCAGACCTGCTGGGCGGCGCCGGCGGGCGTGGCGATGACGCCGATCGACACACCGTTGTCGCTGATGATCTTCTCCAGCTCGTCGGTGTGCTGCACCCCGATCCCGGCGACGGGCTTTCCGGCCATCGCCGGATCCGCGTCGATGAGCGCGGCGACCCGGAAGCCCCGGGAGGCGAACCCGCCGTAGTTGGCCAGGGCGGCGCCCAGGTTTCCGATGCCGACGATCACCACGGGCCAGTCCTGGGTCAGACCCAGTTCACGGGAGATCTGGTAGACGAGGTACTCGACGTCGTAGCCGACGCCGCGCGTCCCGTAGGAGCCCAGGTAGGAGAAGTCCTTGCGCAGCTTGGCGGAATTGACTCCGGCCGCCGCGGCCAGCTCCTCGGAGGAGACCGTGGGCACGGAACGCTCGGACAGTCCGGTCAGCGCCCGCAGGTACAGCGGAAGCCGGGCGACGGTGGCCTCGGGGATTCCTCGGCTACGGGTCGCCGGTCGGTGATTTCGGCCAGTTGCCACGGTGCTCCTGCGGGATGAGCGAGGCTCTAGGCGGCCGTGTGTTCCAAGACCGCCCCGTCGAATGCAGGCTATGTCTTTGTGAACGCGTGCACAAAGATAGTGTCCGTTTTGTCCGAGCAAAGTGATCGGGGTCACGCGCTGGGATCGCGTAAACGTGGAACCGCGAGCCGACTCGGACCGTTGACGACGCGAAGGGGGCAAAGCCGCACACACTCCTCACCTGACCGCCCCCGAGACCGCTCTACTGTGCCCTGAACCCCCTGAGTCCCGATAGAGCCATGACGGGGGAAGAACGCCCGGGCAAACGTTCCGAAGGCAACGAGCCCCTCCCCCGCGCCCCGGCGGACGACCGCCGCCGCGCCCTCCCGAGAGCCGCGCACCTCCCGGAACGACACCCTCCGGAAGCCGTGCCCCCACGAGAGCCGCAGCCCCCTCCTCGAAGCCCCGCCCTGGCGGGAGCCGCAGCCCCCTCCTCGGAGCCGCGCCCTGACGGGAGCCCCGCACGGGCCGAACCCGCGCCCTCGCGAGAGCCGCGCGCCTCCGGGAGCCGTGCCCGTCCCCCGGCCCCGCGCCCGTCCCCCGGCGCACCCTTCTTTTCACACCCGCCGCGCAGACCCGGACCGCCCGGGCCCCCCGACCGCCGGGGACCACCGGACCGCCGGGTACCGCACGCCCCTGCCGGCCTCCGGCCCCTCTCGGCCCCGCCCCCGCCGTCACGCCTCCAGCGCGCGCCGCAGCCGCTCCGGGTCCACCCGCCAGAACGTGTGCTGCTCACCGTCGACCAGCACCACCGGGATCTGCTCCCAGTACGCCCGGTGCAGCTCCTCGTCCCGGGTGATGTCCTTCTCCTCCCAGGCGGCGCCGGTCCGGCCGCACACCTCCTCGACCACGGCCCGCGCGTCGTCGCACAGATGACACCCCGGCTTGCCGATCAGCGTCACCACACGCTCGCCGGCCCGCTTCTTCCCACGCCGAAACAGAGGACTCATGCCCCCTATTCTCCGCCCGCCGCCCGGGCCGGGGAAGCCGCCCCCGGCCGGGCGGGAGCGACCCCGGCCGGGCGGGAGCGACCCCGGCCGGGCGGGAGCGACCCCGGCCGGGGCGGGGAGCGCCCGCCGCCCGAGGCGGCGGGCGACCGCGCCCACCTCCTCGTACCCGCTCCGGTTGGCCACCCGGACGCCTGGAGTTCACACCCCCGAGCCCCGGCGTGTCGGGAAGTTCCGAACAGACTGGCTATGCTCGCCACATGGCCGCACTGGGATGGCTCACCCCCCGTAGGCGCTCCGCCACCGCACGGAGCGTCCTCGCAGGCGAGGCGGCAGCCGAGGCGGCGCGCAAGTCGTCGCGGCAGCTGGAGGAGACCGCCGGGACCGAGGCCGCGCGAGCCGCCGACGAGCCGCCGTTCCCCGTCGCGGGGGACGAGCGGGCCGCCGCCTTCTTCGACCTCGACAACACCGTGATGCAGGGCGCCGCGCTCTTCCACTTCGGCCGGGGCCTCTACAAGCGCAAGTTCTTCCAGCGCAACGAGCTGGCGCGCTTCGCCTGGCAGCAGACCTGGTTCCGGCTCGCCGGCGTCGAGGACCCCGAGCACATGCAGGACGTCCGCGAGTCCGCGCTCTCCATCGTCAAGGGCCACCGGGTCTCCGAGCTGATGAGCATCGGCGAGGAGATCTACGACGAGTACATGGCCGACCGCATCTGGCCGGGCACCCGGGCGCTCGCCCAGGCCCATCTCGACGCGGGCCAGAAGGTGTGGCTGGTCACGGCGGCCCCCGTGGAGACCGCGACGATCATCGCCCGCAGGCTGGGCCTGACCGGCGCGCTGGGCACCGTCGCCGAGTCGGTCGACGGCGTCTACACCGGACGGCTGGTCGGCGAGCCGCTGCACGGCCCGGCGAAGGCCGAGGCGGTCCGCGCGCTCGCGGCGGCCGAGGGCCTCGAACTGGCGCGCTGCGCGGCCTACAGCGATTCGCACAACGACATCCCCATGCTCTCGCTGGTCGGACACCCCTACGCGATCAATCCGGACACCAAGCTCCGCAAGTACGCCCGGGCGCGCGAATGGCGGCTGCGGGACTACCGCACCGGCCGCAAGGCGGCCAAGGTCGGCATCCCGGCGGCCGCCGGAGTGGGCGCGATCGCGGGCGGCACGGCCGCCGCCGTGGCCATTCACCGCCGCCGCCGCTGACCCGGCCGTACGACCCGCTCCCTCGCCCTTCCCCGGCCCCGCCCGGCCCCGCGCCCCGCGCCGTCCCGCCCCGGCCGGACCCCTGACCGCGCCCCGGCCCGGAGCGCCCGACGCCGGCCCCTGTCACGCCGCCTCGCAAACGGTCAGAAGTCGCTCTCATCCGATCGCCAAACGGTCACATTCCGCTAGCCGAACCGCCTCCCAGACGGCACAGAAGCGACGGAAACGGTGATTTGAGCAACTGGGTGTAGCACTGCCTGTACGAAGCGTTATTCTCCTCAGACGCATACGGGACCCCACCAGTCGCCACGGCGGGTGAACGGTTCCGCACTGCTCGTGATGGAAGCTCTGCCTCTGGGAGTCCCGTGTACCCACACGTCGGGGTTGACGCCTCGGGCCTGGCTACGCTGCGCGCGGCGGTCCTCGACCACTTGCGCGGCTTCGTCCCCACCGCGTACGCCGTCCCCGCGCTCGCCCTGCCCCGCCTTGCCACCAGCGGTCCCACCGCCCCCTGCTACGCCCTGGCCGACGGCCGCGCGGCCGTCGGCAGACGGAGCCCCCGGGGCGGCTCCAGTGCCCCGACCACCGCCCGCCGTCCCACCGCCGACAGCGACAGCGCCCGCATGATGGAGCTGGTCGAGCGCGCCCAGGCGGGCGAGGCCGAAGCCTTCGGCCGGCTCTACGACCAGTACAGCGACACGGTCTACCGCTACATCTACTACCGCGTCGGCGGGAAGGCCACCGCCGAGGACCTCACCAGCGAGACATTCCTGCGCGCCCTGCGCCGGATCTCCACCTTCACCTGGCAGGGCCGCGATTTCGGCGCCTGGCTGGTCACGATCGCCCGCAATCTGGTCGCCGACCACTTCAAATCGAGCCGCTTCCGACTGGAAGTGACCACCGGCGAAATGCTCGACGCGAACGAGGTCGAGCGCAGCCCGGAGGACTCCGTCCTGGAGTCGCTCTCCAACGCCGCCCTGCTCGAAGCGGTGCGCAAGCTCAATCCCCAGCAGCAGGAGTGTGTGACCCTGCGCTTCCTCCAGGGCCTGTCGGTCGCCGAGACCGCCAGGGTGATGGGCAAGAACGAGGGCGCGATCAAGACCCTCCAGTACCGCGCCGTACGCACCCTCGCCCGCCTGCTGCCCGACGACGCCCGCTGACCGCCCTCAACTCACCATCGGTGACGCCTCGATGACGCACTGGTCCGATCATCCTCCGCGCGTAACCCAAGTGCCGCGACACTCGTTGTCCGGGATGCAGGCTCCCTGTGGTCACGCCATGCCCGCAGCCACTCACTCGATCGTGTGGTTGCGCTCAAGGTGTGCAACCTTGTCGATCCCCGGGGGAGTCGACCGTCATGACGAGAGGAGGTGCCGCCAGTGATCGCGAACGTATCGGCGCACCGGCGGGCGAACGCCTTCGCCCAGGCCTTGGAAGACCAGGCGGCCGGGCAGCCGGACGATTCGGTCGAACCGACCGAACGCGGACGGCTGTTGGCTCTGGCGTCCGGTCTCGGCGAGCTGCCGAAACCGGAGATGGATCCCGAGGTCAAAGTGGTGCAGCGAGCACAGCTCGTGGCAGCCATGGAGGCCATGCTCCAGGAGGGCACGGCCGCGGGAGCCGACGCCGCGGGCCCTACGGTGCCGGAGCAGCGGAAATCCGGCCGAGGTGCGCACCGGGCATCCCCGCTCCGGAAATTGCGACCGCGTTCCCGCTGGTCGAAGGGGCTCGCGGCCGGCGGGCTGACCGTCGGCGTCGCCGCGGGGGCCTTCAGCGGAGTGGCCGCTGCCAGCTCCGACGCCCTCCCCGGTGACACGCTGTACGGGCTGAAGCGCGGCATGGAGGACATCCGGCTCGGCATGGCCGACGGCGACTCGGACCGCGGCGAGCTCTATCTCGACCAGGCCTCCATCCGGCTCAGCGAGGCCCGCCGCCTCATGGAGCGGGGCCGGGCGGGAGATCTGGACCATGAATCGCTCGGCGAGGTCCGCCGCGCGCTGAACGGCATGCGCCACGACGCCAAGGAGGGCCACCGGCTGCTCCACGCGGCGTACGCGCGCGACGGCTCGCTCGGCCCGATCCAGAAGCTCAACTCGTTCTCCCGCGCCCACCGGGACGCGTGGGCCGGGCTGAGAAACCGGCTTCCGGCCCAGCTCACCGATGTCGGCGACGAGGTCAGCGATGTCTTCAAGGCCATAGAGGACGAGGTCAGCCCGCTGCAGTCGCTGCTGCCCACCCCTCCGGAGCAGGGCCGAGGCTCCTCCCAGCGCCCCGGCGCCGCCTCCCCGGAGACCGGTCGCACCGCGCCGTCCGGAGAGCGCCCCGCCCCGTCCGCCTCGCAGAGTCCGCCGGCCCAGAGCGGCGCCGACACCGCCAAGCCGCGCCCCTCGGACTCCGCGGCGGCCGAGGACGACAGCCTCCTCGGCGGCAATGGCACCGGGCTCTTCGACTCCCCGTCGCAGGACGCCTCCACGCCCTCGTCGGGCAAGTCGTCGTCGTCCTCCCCGAAGGCGGATGTCACCATCCCGCCCCTGCTCCCCGGTCTCATCCCGGAGCTGGGGCTGAGCGCGGAGGACGAGGAGTAGTCGAGGGCCCGCCCACCGGGGTGAGCGGGCCCTCGACGGAGAGAGCGGGCGGCCCGGAGCGATCCGGGCCGCCCGCTCCACACCGGCCCCGCGCAGAACCGCCCCCGGAAGAGCCCCTCAGACGAACCGGCTCGGAAGAGCCCGCTCAGAAGAACACGGACCTCCGCCGCACCAGCAGCTTGTACAGCGTGTGCTGGATCTGCTCCCGCACCTGATCCGTCAGATTGAACATCAGCATCGGATCCTCCGCCGCCTCCGCCGAGTACCCCTTGGTCTCGATCGGCTCCCCGAACTGAATCGTCCACTTCGTCGGCAGCGGCACCGCGCCCAGCGGCCCCAGCCAGGGAAAGGTCGGCGTCACCGGGAAGTACGGAATCCCCAGCAGCCGGGCGAGCGTCTTCGAATTGCCGATCATCGGATAGATCTCCTCCGCCCCGACGATCGAACACGGCACGATCGGCGCTCCCGCCCGCAGCGCCGTCGACACAAAGCCGCCCCGGCCGAAGCGCTGAAGCTTGTACCGCTCGCTGAACGGCTTCCCGATGCCCTTGAAGCCCTCCGGCATCACCCCGACGATCTCACCGCGCCGCAGCAGCCGCTCCGCGTCCTCCGCGCAGGCCAGGGTGTGCCCGGCCTTACGGGCCAGCTCGCTGACGACCGGCAGCACAAAGACCAGGTCCGCCGCGAGCAGCCGCAGATGCCGGCCCGCCGGATGCCGGTCGTGGACGGCGACCTGCATCATGAGCGCGTCCAGCGGCAGCGTGCCGGAGTGATTGGCCACCACCAGCGCCCCGCCCTCGGACGGAATGTTCTCGATGCCCCGGACCTCGACCCGGAAGTACTTCTCGTACAGCGGCCGCAGCAGCGACATGAGCACCTGGTCGGTCAGCTCCTCGTCGAAGCCAAACTCGTCGACCTCGTACTCGCCGGTGATCCGGCGGCGCAGAAACGAGAGCCCCTCGGCGATCCTCCGGTCCAGGCCGCCGCCGGCGCCGCCCGCGGATCCGTCCTCCGGGCCGCCGGCCGCGCCGGAAGGCTCCGCGGGCCGCTCCTCCGAGGACCGCGCGCCCGGCAGCGAGCGCACCGGAGCCTGCCGGACCACCCGGGGCCCTTCCGCGCGCTCCTCACCGCCCGGGCCGGCCCCGGCGGAGGCAGCCGGGCCCGCGCCGGACCGGCGGCGCGAGGAGCGCTGCGTACCGCCGCTGCCGCCACCGCCCCGCGCACGGTCGTCGTCGAACGGAATGACCTTGGCGTCCGCCATCGTGCCTATGCTCCTTCTCCGGCGTCGCTCCGGGCCGTCCGTACGGCCGCCCGGCCCGCTCGCCGCTCAGCGCTCCCGAGAGACGCCCCCACCCGGTCCACCGCCCCCGCGAGGGCCTGCGGCGGCAACAGCCCCGACCCCCGGCTCCGGGCGAAGTCGGCGAACGCCTCCGCGGTCGTGAACCTCGGTTCAAATCCCAGTGTCTCGCGCATCTGCGCGGTGCTCACCACCCGGCCGTGCGTCAGCAGCCGGATCTGCTCCGGCGAGAAGTCCGTGACCCCGACCGTGCGCAGCGCCGAACCGATCCAGGTGACCGCGGGGAGCAGCACCGGCAGCGTGGGCCGCCCGAGCCGCCGCGCGCACTGCGACAGCAGCAGCACACCGTCCCCGGCCACATTGAAGGTGCCGCTGTTGAGCGTTCCCCGCCGGGGCTCGCGCAGCGCGAGCCCGAGCACGTCGATCACATCGTCCTCGTGGACGAACTGCAGCCGGGGGTCGTAGCCGAACACCGTCGGCAGCACCGGCAGCGAGAAGAACTCGGCGAGCGGCGAGTCGGCGCGCGGCCCGAGGATGTTCGCGAAACGCAGCACGCAGACGGCGACGTCCGGTCTGCGCCGGGCGAAGCCGCGGACATATCCCTCGACCTCCGCCGTGTCCTTCGCGAAGCCACCGCTCGGCAGCGACTTGGGCAGCGTGGTCTCGGTGAAGACGGCCGGATCACGGGGATCGGAGCCGTAGACGCTCGTACTGGACTTGATCACCAGTCGCTGGACGGTGGGCGACTTCTGGCAGGCGCCGAGGAGCTGGAGCGTGCCGATGACGTTGGTCTCCTTGACCGCCGTCCGTCCGCCCGCGCCCAGGGGCGTCCCCGTGACGTCCAGATGGACGACGGTGTCGACGGCGTGCTCGGCGAGGACCCGCCCTATGGCGGGGTGCCTGATGTCGGCGCGGACGAACTCGGCCCCGCCGAGATGGTGCTCCGGCTCGACCGCGTCGACCCCGATCACCCGGTCCACGCCGGGATCGCGGGCCACCCGCCGGACCAGCCGGCCGCCCAGCTGCCGGGCCACACCGGTGACGAGCACGACCTTTCCCAAGACCAGCGCCTCCCCTGAGGTCGAATGGGCCCACTCCCAGCGTCACCGTAGCCGCTCGCCCGGGCGCCGTGACGCCCACGGGCCGCTCCTTTACGAGGATGTCGCCCTCGGCACCGCGGCCGCGGCGGTCCCGTCCGGCCCGGGCCCGGAGAACACCGCGGCCCCCTCACCATGGTGGTGAGAGGGCCGAGATGACACGTACAGCTGCCGTACTACTTCTTGTTACGGCGCTGAACGCGGGTGCGCTTGAGCAGCTTGCGGTGCTTCTTCTTCGCCATCCGCTTGCGCCGCTTCTTGATAACAGAGCCCACGACTACCCTCGCTCACTTCTCTTCACTCGGTGCGGGGCGTCTGGGCCCACACGACCTACGTCGGTCCAGCCTACCCGCCTGAGCATCGAGGTTGTAATCCGAGGGCAGCCGCCCGGTTCCACTACGCGGATTCCACCCCCACGAAGGACTCGCGGAGGTAATCGTGAACCGCTTGCTCCGGTACCCGGAAGGACCTCCCCACCCGGATCGCCGGCAGATGACCGCTGTGTACCAAGCGGTACACCGTCATCTTCGACACCCGCATCACCGAGGCGACTTCCGCCACGGTAAGGAACTTGACCTCATTGAGAGGCCTCTCGCTGCCAGCAGCCATGACCCACCTGTACCTTCCGCGCAAGACGCCCACCGGCTTCCCCTCCGGTGACTCTTCGTCGCTGCGCGCTCACTCCCCAGACTAGGGGCGGGTGGTGCGAGTGGGGAAGAGGAGCAGCCATCGGCCGCCTACTGTGACAGACACGCTCGATTGAGTACATAGCGCGTCAGCGGTCGGTAGCAGGGAGACCGCACGGAGTCATCGAGCGGGACGGCGACGGCCACCCGGCCCTCGGCCTCGCCGACGAAGAGGGCGGGGTCGTCGGCATCGGCCGGGCCCATGGCCTCAATGCCCAGCTGACCTGCCCCGCAGACCCATCCGTGGTCCCCGACGACCAGGTCGGGCAGGGGGCCTCCGGCCTCCGCGAGAGCCTCCAGAGCGACCCTCACCGGGAGGGGGGAATGGGTGTGTGCGCCGGTTTCACCGGGGGCCGGCCGCGCGCCGGGATTCCGCACCAGCGCGACTCCCCGTACGTAATCAATGGCGTAGGTACGTACCCCGAACCGGGTCGTTATGTCGACACATCGCCCCTGCGCAGGGGTGAGGACGAGACAGCCCGCCGCCGACAAAGCGTCTGCCAGCCCCCCGTAGAACCCGAGCAGGCGGTGCGGATGACCGGTGCCGAGGAGCACCGCTCCCCGGCGGGCGGCGATCTCCGCGAGCCGCTCGGCGAAGGCGTCCAGGGCCGCGATCGTCCGGTCGGGATCGATGACGTCGGGCCCGGTGAGGTGCGCCGGATCGGCCGAGACCCCGCATCTGTCGGCCATGAGCGCGATGACGTCCCGCTCGGTCCACTCCCCTTCGGGCCCGAGCCCGAGGGTGACCCGGGGGTCGCGCGCGGCGAACAGCCGATAGCTGCGCAGACTCTCCTCCCGTAGCGTACGCACGGTCCCGGCCAGCCGGGCGGTCAGAAGGTGCTCCCGCAGCGCGTGGGTACTCGACACGCTGCCGATGGTGCCGCAGACGCGTGCCCGGCCGCCGGGAAAGCGCTCCGGGGCCGCACGGTTGGCCCAACGGACCCTTACGGCGGCCCGAGGGCCCGCCGGGATCCCCCGGGGCCCTCCCGGGCCTCCCGCACGCCACCCGGCCCGCTCCGGCCCCTTCAGCCGCTCCAGCCGCGTACGACCCGTCTACGCCAGCAGCCCCCGCAGCGGGAACACCGCGCGCCGGGTCGCCAGCACCGCCTGGTCCAACCGGTCGGCCGGGTCGTAGCCCTCCCCCCACTCCCGCCACACCGGCGTACGGCCGTCCGTCATCCGGTACGGGCCGGGCTGCCGCGTCCGCGCGTACACCTCGTCCCGCCAGCTCTGCGGGATCGCGGACTCCGGGTCGATGGGCCGGTGCGCGGCGATCGCCACCAGATGCGTCCAGGATCTGGGCACCACGTCCACCACGGCGTATCCGCCGCCGCCGAGCGCGATCCACCGCCCGTCCTCGGCGTACTCGTGCGCCAGCGTGTGACACGCCTCCTGCACCGCGCGCTGGGCGTCCAGCGAGACCGCCAGATGCGCGAGCGGGTCCTCGAAGTGGGTGTCGGCGCCGTGCTGGGTGACCAGGACCTGGGGACGGAAGTCCGCCAGCAGCTCGGGGACCACCGCGTGGAACGCCCGCAGCCAGCCCTCGTCGCCGGTCCCGGCCGGCAGCGCCACATTGACGGCCCCGCCCTCGCCCGGCCCCTGGCCGCCGGTCTCCTCGGGCCAGCCGGTGCCGGGGAACAGCGTCCGGGGATGCTCGTGGAGCGAGACCGTCAGCACCCTCGGGTCGTCCCAGAAGGCGGCCTGGACGCCGTCGCCGTGATGGACGTCCACATCGATGTACGCGACTCGTTCGGCGCCCAGCTCCAGCAGCCGGGCGATGGCGAGGGAGGCGTCGTTGTAGATGCAGAACCCGGCCGCCGACCCCGGCATCGCGTGGTGCAGCCCGCCCGCGAAGTTCACCGCGTGCTCGGCCCGGCCCCGCCACACGGCCTCGGCGGCCCCGACGGACTGCCCGGCGATCAGCGCCGACGCCTCGTGTATCCCGGCGAAGGCGGGGTCGTCCACCGTCCCCAGTCCGTACGACTGGTCCGCTGCGCGCGGCCGCGCCGAGGCCGCGCGCACGGCCGCCACATAGTCCTCTCGGTGCACGAGCCGGAGCGTGGAGTCCCCGGCCGGCTTCGCGGACACCACTTCCGTGACGCGATCCAGTTCATAGGCCCGCACCAACCCCATGGTCAGCGCGAGCCGCACCGGATCCATCGGGTGGCTCTCCCCGAAGTCGTACTTCGTGACCGCCTCGTCCCACATCAACACCGTGCGGCTGCTCATCACGCCACCGTATCGGCCGGGCGCGTCAGGCGAGGAGGGCGGGCAGCCGGGCCATCGAATCGAAGTACCCCTGGGCGCCGCCGAGTTTCTCCGCGGGCGTCATGGCGGTGAATCCGTAGACGTCCATTCCGGCGGCGACGGCGGCGCGCACTCCTAGCACGCTGTCCTCCACCACCGCACAGCGCTCCGGAGCCGCTCCCATCCGCTCGGCGGCGTACAGAAAGAGGTCGGGAGCCGGCTTTCCCCGTCCGACGTCCTGCGCGCTGAAGACGACGTTCTCGGGGAAATAGCGGTCGAGCCCGGTCTTGCGATGACCGACCCGGATCCGCTCATGGCTCCCGGAGGAGGCCAGGCAGTACGGCACCCCGTCCGCCACCAGCTTCTCCAACACCTCCGCCACCCCCTCGACGGCCACCAGCTCCCGCTCGAACGCGGCGAACGTCCGCGCGTGCAACGTCGCGTCGAAATCCTCCGGCAGCCGCTGCCCGGTCCGCTCCTTCACAAGATCGTGTACGCGGTGCACCGCCGCGCCCATGTAGTCGCGCAGGGAGTCCTCGTAGGACGTCGAGTGCCCCAGCTCGGTCAGATAGGCCGCGAGGATGGTGTTGGCGACAGGCTCACTGTCGACCAGCACACCGTCATTGTCGAAGATGACCAGGTCATATCGCATACCTCCAGCCTAGGAGAAACCCCGCGCGGCGCGGCCGGCTCGGATCGTCCGGCAAAAGGCCGTGCAAAAAGATCGTGAACGCAAAAATGCCTCAGCCTCCCCGGACACAAGGTCCGGGAAGACTGAGGCTAAAAATTGTTCGGCGGCGTCCTACTCTCCCACAGGGTCC
>NZ_JBIBWD010000019.1:0-159471 GCF_043080985.1 Streptomyces sp. NPDC014894 | reverse complement strand
GATTCAGATCCAGCGGCCAGTTGGACCGGCCTTTCGCCTTTCGGCTGCTCCGACTTTATCAGATCCTTTCGGGCCTGACTCCCGGTCGAAATCGGTTTGTCTTTCCGGCTGTTGGGCCGTTCCGACGTTTCAAACTGTAGCGGATTTCCCGAGCGACTCATAATCGAGTCTGTCCAATGGATTTCGGCGTGCCGAAATCCACCCCGGCCGGGGAGATCGTGCTGAGTTTGATTGCCGCATCCGCGGCGTGAGTGGCTGTCGCAGAACCGTTCCGGCCCCGTGACAACTCGAAGAACCTTACGGACCGATGAAGTCCGTGTCAACTTCGATCAAAGGGCCCCGAGAAGGCCCTGGTCCAGGGCCTCTTCGGTGGCTCCGGCTCCCTCACTCCAGGTCGGTCAGGCGGCCGCCCGCGTCGGGCTGGGCGTCCTCGACCCGGCGCAGCACCCGGATGAGCAGCTCCCCGAGGACGCCTCGTTCGTCCGCCGAGAGGTCCTGGAGCAGATCGCCCTCGAAGTCCGAGGCCATCCGCATCGCCTCCAGCCACTTCGAGCGGCCTTCGTCCGTCAGTTCCACGATCACGCGGACCCGGTTGCTCTCGTCGCGGTCCCTGGTGACCAGGCCCTCGCCGGCCATCCGGTCGATGCGGTGGGTCATCGCGGCCGGGGTGAGGCCGAGGCGCTTCGCGAGTTCGCCGGGGCCCATCCGATAGGGGGCGCCCGCGAGGACGAGGGTCTTGAGGACCTCCCACTCGGCGTTGGTGATGCCGAGGGTGGCGAGCTGGCGGCCGTATCCGACGTTCATCCGGCGGTTGAGGCGGCCGAGTGCGGAGACCACCTTCTCGACCTGTGGGTCCAGGTCTCCGTACTCGCGCTGGTACGCGGCGATCTGCTCGTCGAGGGACGGCTCCTGGATGGCCGGGCCCGTCACTGCTGGGCCCTCGGGGCTCGCGTTAGGCATACGGCGCAGTATCGCACGGCACTCGTTGGCATTGAAGTCCTTCGGTGTGTACTGTTAACACTCGAACTTTACTGTTGAAGTCTTGAGGCTTCATCCCTTCGATCTCTGAGGCAGGTGAGTGTGAGCAGGGTGATGGGTGCAGCGATGCGCCGGATCCAGGCAGGGAGCGCGCTGAGCGCGTTCGGACTCGGTTTCACGGTCCCGTATCTGTATGTCTATGTGGCTCAGGTGCGGGACCTGGGCGCGACGACGGCCGGCGCCGTCCTCGCGGTCTTCGCGATGGCCGCTCTCGTCGCCCTCCCCTTCACCGGGCGGATCATCGACCGGCGCGGGCCGCTGCCCGTGCTGGTGGGCGGGGCCCTGCTGGCCTCGGCGGGCGCCGTCTCCATCGGTCTGGCCGCCCATGTGTCGACCGTGGTGCTCTCGGCCGCGCTGCTGGGAGCCGGTACGGCCGTGATGCAGCCGGCGCTCGCCACGATGCTGGTGCGGTGCACCGACGCGGCGGGCCGCACCCGGGCCTTCGCCATGCAGTTCTTTCTGCAGAACCTGGGGCTCGGCCTCGGCGGGCTGATCGGCGGGCAGATCGTCGACAAGAGCCGGCCCGAGACCTTCACCCTGCTCTTCGGCATCGAGGCCGTGATGTTCCTGGTGCTCGCCGGGATCGCGCTCACGGTCCGGCTGCCCCGGCCTGCCGTGCCGCTGCCGGGCTCGGCGGCGCAGCAGGGCGCCAAGGGCGGGATGCGGGTGCTGCTCGGGCACAAGGCGATGGTCCAGCTCTGTGTGCTCGGCTTCGTCCTCTTCTTCGCCTGCTACGGACAGTTCGAGTCGGGGCTGGCCGCGTACGGCACCGAGGCCGCCGGAATCGAGCCCTCCACGCTGGGGACGGCGCTGGCCGCGAACACCGCGGTGATCGTGCTCGCCCAGTTCGTGGTGCTGAAGTTCGTGGAGCGCCGCAAGCGCAGCCGGATGATCGCGGCGGTTGGCCTGATCTGGGCCGTCGCCTGGGTGCTCGCGGGGTACGCGGGCCTCGGATCCGGCAGCCAGGCCATGGCGACGGCGGCCTTCATCTCCACGTACGCCCTCTTCGGGCTCGGCGAGGCGATGCTCGCGCCGACCGTGGCGCCGATGGTGGCCGATCTGGCTCCGGAGTCGATGGTGGGGCAGTACAACTCGGCCTTCGCCCTGGTCAAGCAGCTCGCTCTGGCGCTCGGCCCGGCGATCGGCGGACCGATGGGGGCTTCGCTGCACGGTCCGTACATCGTGACGTTCGTACTGTTCTCGCTCGGCATCACCGTGCTGGCGATCCGGCTGGGGCGGCAGCTCACCCCCGTACAGAATCAGCCGTATCTCGCGGTGACCTCGCGGGTGGTGGCGCAGCACAAGCCGGCCGAGCAGGTGGAGGCCGCCGCCTGACCGTCCGGCCCCTTTCCGGGGGCCGGCCGTGCCCGCCGGGCCCGTAACGGGGCGGGTGTCAGGCGGGGAGGGCGAACTCGCACCAGACCGCTTTGCCGCCGCCCGGAGTGCGGCGGCTGCCCCAGGACGAGGCGATCGTCGCGACGATGGAGATCCCGCGACCCGCCTCGTCCTCCGTTTCCGCGCGGCGGCGGCGCGGGAGGTGGTCGTCGCCGTCGGTGACCTCGATGATCAGGCGGCGGTCGGTACGGCGCAGCCGCAGGCGCATGGGCGGGGTGCCGTGCTGGAGGGAGTTGGCGACCAGCTCGCTGGTGGCGAGCACGCCCAGGTCGTGCAGTTCGGGGGAGAACCGCCAGGAGGCCATCACTCCGGAGGCGAAGGCGCGGGCGCGGGGCGCGGCCTCGGTGCCGCCGAGGAGTTCGAGCGCCGCGTTGTGGAACAGCTCGGCGGAGGGTCCGCTGCGGGCGGGGTGCTGGACGACGAGGACGGCGACGTCGTCGTCGTGGTCCGCGGTCACTCCCTGGGAGCGGATCAGCCGGTCGCAGACGACCTGCGGGGTGCCGGTGGCTCCGGACAGGGCGCGCTCCAGGCCCGCCACCCCTTCGTCGATGTCCTCGCCCCGGCGCTCGACCAGTCCGTCGGTGTAGAGGACGGCGCTGGAGCCGGGCGGCAGGGCGATGGAGCCGGAGCTGTGGAGCCAGCCGCCGGTGCCCAGCGGCGGGCCGGTCGGGTCGGCGGCGCGGCGGACGGCGCCGTCCTCGTCGCGCACCAGGATGGGGAGGTGGCCCGCCGAGGCGTAGACGAGCTGGCCCTCGTTGGGGTCGTGCACCGCGTAGACGCAGGTGGCGATCTGGCTGGCGTCGATCTCGGCGGCGAGCCCGTCGAGGAGCTGGAGGACCTCGTGGGGCGGGAGGTCGAGCCGGGCGTAGGCCCGTACCGCGGTGCGGAGCTGGCCCATGACGGCGGCCGCGCGCACGCCCCGGCCCATGACGTCGCCGATGACGAGGGCGGTGCGGCCCGCGCCGAGGGTGATCACGTCGTACCAGTCGCCGCCGACCGCAGCGTCCTCGCTGCCCGGCTGGTAGGTGGCGGCGATCCGCAGGTCGTCGGGTTGTTCGAGCTCCTGCGGGAGCAGTGAGCGCTGGAGGGTGACGGCCATCTCGCGCTGGCGGCGTTCGCTGGCGCGCAGCCGGTCGGCGGACTCTGCGTGGCCGGTGACGTCGGCGGCGAAGACGAGGACTCCGCTGCCGGCGCCGGGGATCTCGACGGGCAGACAGGTGACGGTGTACGAGCCGCCGGCGGCGACCTTGCGGGACTTCACGGTGCGTGAGGTGCCGCCGCTGAGGACCTGGTCCATGAGCGGGGACAGGCCCAGCTCGGCCAGTTCGGGGCAGGTGTCGGCGGCGCGGGTGCCGATCGGCCGGGGGCCGAAGGCCGTGGTGTAGGCGTCGTTGACGTAGGCGATGCGGTGTTCCGCGCCGTAGGCGACGGCGACCAGGGCGGGGAGCCGTCCGAGGATCTCGGCGATCGGGAAGTCCTCGACCGGGGGCGCGGAGGGGAGCGGGTCGAGCGCGGCCCGTTCCTCCGGGCGGCGGGCGGAGTCGGCCTCGGCGGTGTCGCCGCGGGCCGCGGGGACCGAGCCCTCCCGGCCCTCCGCCCGGCCGCCGTCTTCCCGCCGGTCCGGTCGTGGAGGCGCGGTGGAGATCCCACGGTCGGTCCTTCGCGCCGCGGCGCGGCGCTGCGTACCGGGGAGCCTTGCGCTCCAACGCGTGAAGTTCACTGACTTTCTAGCCTCAATGGTTGTCGCCAAGGGTCACAAGGGTCACTCTGTGCAAATGTGAGCCCACCTATGGTCACACGGTCAGTGTGACCGAACGTACTGACAGTCGGTGTCGACTGGGCGTCTACTAGGCCCTTCCGGGGTTGCCGTCAGGCCCTGTGCGCCGCTGTCACGCGCCGCCGGGGCCGCTGTCGTCCGGGCCCGGGCCCGGCGTGTCCGGCCGGGCGGGTCCCGGCGTGTCCGGCGGTGTGGACCGTGGTGGGTCCGAGGGTCCGCGCGGCGGGACGCCCGGTGGTCCCGGCCGGGGTGTGCCGGGTCCGGGGCCGCCGCCCGCCGCGCTCTCGAATTCGGCGCGGGGGTGCTCCAGCGAGCCGAGGGAGACGATCTCCCGTTTGAACAGTCCGGCGAGGGTCCACTCTGCCAGCACGCGCGCCTTGCGGTTGACGGTGGGGACCCGGCTGAGGTGGTAGACGCGGTGCATCAGCCAGGCCGGGTAGCCCTTGAGCTTGCGGCCGTACACATGGGCGACGCCCCGGTGCAGTCCCAGGGAGGCGACCGAGCCGACGTATTTGTGGGCGTACTCCCGCTGCGCGCCGCCGCGCAGGGACGCGGCGAGGTTGGCGGCGAGCACCTTGGCCTGGCGTACGGCGTGCTGGGCGTTGGGGGCGCAGTCGGCGCCGGGGGCGGCGGAGGTGATGTCCGGGACGGCGGCCGCGTCGCCGGCGGCCCAGGCGTGTTCGACTCCGGCGACGGTGAGGCGGGCGGTGCAGCGGAGCCTGCCGCGTTCGGTGAGCAGGAGATCGGTGGCGGCGAGGACCGGCGCCGGTTTGACGCCCGCCGTCCATACGACCGTACGGGTCGGGAAGCGGCTGCCGTCGCTGAGCACGGCGACCCGGTCCTCGCAGGAGTCCAGCCGGGTCCTGAGGCGGACGTCGATATTGCGGGAGCGCAGCTCGCGGACGGCGTATCCGCCCATCTCCTCGCCGACCTCGGGGAGGATGCGGTCGCTGGCCTCGACCAGGATCCATTTCAGGTCGGCCGGCTTGATGTTGTGGTAGTAGCGGGAGGTGTAGCGGGCCATGTCCTCCAGCTCGCCGAGGGCTTCGACGCCCGCGTAGCCGCCGCCGACGAAGACGAAGGTGAGGGCGGCGTCGCGGATGGCGGGGTCGCGGGTGGAGGAGGCGATGTCCATCTGTTCGATGACGTGATTGCGCAGCCCGATGGCCTCCTCGACGGTCTTGAACCCGATGGCGTACTCGGCAAGTCCGGGGACGGGGAGGGTGCGGGAGACGGATCCGGGCGCGATGACCAGTTCGTCGTACGCCACCTCGATGGCTCCGGTCCCCTCTTCGGCGGTGGCGAGGGTGGTCACGGTGGCGGTGCGCTTGGCGTGGTCGACGGCGGTGGCCTCGCCGATGAGGATCTTGCACCGGTCGAGGACTCTGCGCAGGGGGACGACGACATGGGCCGGGGCGATGGAGCCGGCCGCGGCCTCGGGGAGGAAGGGCTGATACGTCATATAGGGGTCGGGGGTGACCACGAGGATCTCCACCGAGCCGTCGCGCAGCTCCCGTCTGAGCTTCCGCTGGAGGTGGAGAGCCGAATACATCCCGACATAGCCACCACCGAGGACGAGAATCCGCGTGCCGGACGTGCGCACGGTCGGTGGGGTGCCGGGGGCCTGGCCCCGGGAGTCAGCTGCCTTCACCATCCCATGACGCAACGGTCCCCGGCGTTTGTCCACAGGCCCGGCAAATTGTGTGACCGGAGGCTTTGTGCCGCCGTGCGCCGGGGGGCGGTCGGAGGGAGGGGAAGGTGCGCAGGTCAGAGGTGACGCGGAGGGGGGCGCCGGGGGGCGTAAACGGGAGCCTTCCGGTCCTTGCTCCGATCGGGGGGCGCTCCGTGCGGAACTACCCCCTTCTGAATTGACCCCCGCTCAACTATGTTCGTACCTCGTCGGGGTGCTTGGTCAAGGCGCGCCCGGCAGACCAGGTGGGGAGGTCTCCGGGGGGAGACACAGTGACCGGGGGAACACGTATGACCATTCAGGATTCGCATTGGCAGGCAGCCGTTCCCACGACCGCGGACACGCAGTCGCAGGGCGGTCATCCGGGCGGCGACGGGGCCGTCGGGAACGGACGGACGGTATCGGGCGGGGTGGGTCGTTCGGCCCCGCTGAGGGTGGACGCGCAGCGCAATCTGGAGCATGTGCTGCGGGCCGCCCGTGAGGTGTTCGGCGAGCTGGGTTACGGCGCGCCGATGGAGGATGTGGCGCGCCGGGCGCGCGTCGGCGTCGGGACGGTGTACCGCCGTTTTCCGAGCAAGGACGTGCTGGTGCGCCGAATAGCCGAGGAGGAGACCTCCCGGCTGACGGAGCAGGCGCGTACGGCTCTGGGGCAGGAGGAGGAGCCGTGGTCGGCGCTGGCCCGGTTCCTGCGGACCTCGGTGGCCTCGGGCGCGGGCAGGCTGCTGCCGCCGCAGGTGCTGCGGGTCGGCGTCGATCCGGAGGACGTCCCGACGCGGGACGAGGCCCGGGTGCCGCATCAGCGGGCGGGCGAGCGGGCCGATCTGCGGATCGTCGGGCAGCGCGCGGTGACGGCCGAGGAGCTGGACGACGCCGGGGCCGGGGTGCTGCTGGAGGTCGTGGGCCAGCTGGTCGACCGGGCGCGGGCGGCGGGCGAGCTGCGGGGCGATGTGACCGTGGCGGATGTGCTGCTGGTGATAGCGACGGCCGCGCCGTCGCTGCCGGACGCGGCTCAGCAGGCGGCGGCCTCGGCACGGCTGCTGGACATCCTGCTGGAGGGGCTGCGGCCGAGGGGCGCCTGAGCGTCCCGGCGGGCGCGCCGGAGACGGACCGCGCCCGCGACGGGGACGGCCGGGGCGGGGTGCGATCCCGCCGGGCGGGCCTTCGGTGTGCGTGTGCGCGGTCGGGGCGCGTCTGTCGTGGGCTCGGCTGTGGTGGGCGCGCGGTCAGTTCATGGGCGCGCGGTCAGGGGGAGTCCTCTGCCGTACGCGGCCGGGGTGAGCCCTTCGCCGTGCGCGGCCCGTCGCGGCCATGGTCTGGCTCAGGGACCGGCCCCGGTCGCGGTCCTGCCGACGAGCGGTGCTCGTTCGCGGTGGGCCGGGCCCGCTTCCGGTGACCTGCTGAGACGTCTCCCGCCGACGCCGGCGGTCCGTTCGGCCGTGTCGAGCCGCGCCCGCTCGCTGTGACGCGGGGCCGCGGACCGTGGGTCACGGTCCGTTCCGGGGCGTTCCTGGAGGCTGTGCTGCGGGGCGGACGGCCGGAATCATCTCTTCTGGAAGGGCCTGCGCGAGCGCGGATTCGGTCAGGTCTCCCCGGATGAGTGGTTGACACGGCTGAGTGGTCGGTGCGCAGTTGCCGTGTGGCACGCTTGCCCGGTGTTCGGGTCTGAGGTGCTGACGGCGGCTTGCGCGATGAATGAGGGCTTCCGCGATGAGCGGTGACGGGCGGGACGCACGGGACGAACCGGTGAGCGGCTCGGGCGGTACGGACGGCCCGGAGAGCGCGAGCGGCCCCGCCGGCCGGGACGGCACGGAGCGGGGCGGGGAGCCTGACGGAGCGCCTTCACGGCAGGTGCCGGAGCAGGGCGGGCCGGGAGGTTCCCGGCGCGGAGCGCCGTACGGTGCGGGCGGCGGCGCGGCGGGCGGATCTGCCGGATCTCCCGGGCGCGCCGGACCTGCCGGACCTGCCGGACAAGCCGGATCTCCCGGGCGGGGCGGACCTGCCGGGCGTGGCGGACCCGTCGGATCTCCCGGACCTGCCGGGCCCGGGGCCTCCGGAGTGCGTGCCCCCGGTCATGACCCGGCGGCGCCCACGGTCCCCGGTCAGGGGGCGGGGGGCGCCTGGGCGGACGACTCCGCGGCGTTCGGGGCCGCGGGATTCCCCGGCGACCCGGCCGTGCCGCCGCAGCGTGAGGGCGGGGGCGCGCGGTTCGATTCCGTACTGCCGCCGCCGCGTGAACTGCCGCAGTCGGACGCCGAGCTGATCCAGCGGATGCGGGGAGGCGACGACAGCGCGTACGCGGAGCTGTTCCGGCGTCACTCCGAGGCGGTGCGCCGCTATGCGCGGACCTGCTGCCGGGACGCGCACACCGCGGACGATCTGACGGCCGAGGTGTTCGCCCGGACGCTCCAGGCCGTGCGCGGCGGCGCGGGACCCGAGCAGGCGGTGCGGGCCTATCTGCTCACCACGGTCCGGCGGGTGGCGGCGACCTGGACGAAGACCGCCAAGCGGGAGCAGCTGGTCGACGACTTCGCGGTGTTCGCCGCGGAGGCCGCCCGCGGCCAGGACGCGGCGGCGGGCGAGACCCTCGATCTGGGCGCCGACGTCCGGGCGATGCACGAGGCGGAGCGGTCGCTCGCGCTCCAGGCGTTCCGGTCGCTGCCGGAGCGCTGGCAGGCGGTGCTCTGGCACACCACGGTCGAGGAGGAGTCGCCGAGCGAGGTCGCGCCGCTCTTCGGGCTGACCGCCAACGCCACGGCGGTGCTGGCCGGCCGGGCGCGCGAGGGCCTCAAGCAGGCCTATCTCCAGGCGCATGTCAGCTCCGCGCTCACCTCGGGCGGGGACTGCGCCCGATACGCCGACCGGCTGGGCGCGTACGCCCGGGGCGGGCTGCGGATGCGGGCCGAGCGCGGGCTGCGCAAGCATCTCGACGAGTGCGCCAAGTGCCGGCTGGCCGCGGGCGAGCTGGCTCAGGTGAACTCGGCGATTCCGGCGCTGCTGCCGGTCGCGGTCATCGGCTGGTTCGCCGCCGGGTATTCGCTCAAGGCGGCCGGGATCGCCGCCGGGGGCGCCGTGGGGGCCGCCGGGGCGGGAGCCGCCGCGGCCGCCACGGGCGGGGGTTCGACGACGGGGGCCGCCGGAGGCGCGGCGGCGGCCGAGGGGCTGGGCGCTCCGGCGAAGGCGGGGATCGCCGCGCTGATCGCGGTCGCCGTGACCGCCGGTCTGGTGTGGGCGCTCGCCAACGACTCGCGGGAGCCCGCCCCGGACGCCAAGCCGCCCGCGGTGCGGAGCGTCGCCCCGGTGGAGCCGCCGCCTCCGCCGAGGCCGGCCCCGAAGCCGCCCGCGCCGAAGCCGAAGCCCGCGCCGCCGGCGCCCGCGCCCCGGCCCGTGACGTCCGCGCCGGCCCCGGCGAAGCCCGCGCCGCCGAAACCGACGCCGACGCGGACGAAGCCCTCGCCGCCGAAGCCGAGCCCGACGCCGACGCCCACCCCGAGCCCGGTCGAGCCCACGCCGTCCCCGACGCCGCCGAAGCCGAGCCCGACTCCCTCGCCGTCCGCGCCGGAGCCGAAGGTCTACCAGCTCAACCGGTTGCAGTACGGCCTGTTCGGCGACGGCACCGGGCCCGAGGTGCGCATCGGCGAGAGCGGGTGGCTCTGGCAGCGCACCGGTCTGCTGATCGGCGGGGAGCGGTACGGACACGGGATCACCGTGCACGCGCGCTCGTCCGTCACCATCGATCTGAACCGGGACTGCTCCGGCTATGACGCGGTGGTCGGCGTGGACGACATGACGATGGGGCTGGGCGCGGTGCGTTTCTCGGTCTACGCGGACGGGGCCCGGCTGTGGCGGTCGCCCGTGGTGCTGGGCGGCGAGGCGGGGGTGCCGGTGCATGTGCCGCTCGCGGGGCGGGAGACGATCCGGCTGGTGGTGGAGCCGGAGACGCCGTTCGACGCGGTCGCCCTGGTGGACTGGGCCCAGTCCCGGATCACCTGCGCCTGAGAGCGGGGGCGGCCAGGGCGGTCAGGGCCTCAGGGAGGGTCTCGACGGTACGCCGGTGGGGACGGCGCGCCGGCGGGGGGCCGCGGTGCCGGTCCAGCAGGTGCCCCGGCGGGAGAGCAGACGGCGGAGCCAGAGTTCGGTGGAGACCAGCTCCGCGAGGCCGTCCAGGGGCAGGGGCTCGCCCTCGGAGGCGGCGCGCAGGGCCTTGCGGACGACCCGGGCCTCGACCAGGCCGGCGTCCGCCAGCAGCGGGGCGTCGAAGAGGGCGATGAGCTGGGGCAGCGCCGCCCGCAGCCCCTTGCGGGCGGTGGCGCCGGAGGTGCTGTGGGCGGCCGCGCCCCAGCCGGGCGGCAGTTGGTGGACGCCCGCGCCCGCGAGGACCGTGCGGAGGATCTCCGCGCGCGCCCCGGGGCGTACCCGGAGGGACTCGGGAAGGTCGCGGCAGGCGCGTACCACCTGGTTGTCCAGGAAGGGCGAGTGGAGGCGCTGGCTGCGGACCTCGGCGGCCTGTTCCAGGATGCGCTGGTCGAAGGCGTGACGGGTGAGGGCGGCCCGGGCGCGGGCCTCGCCGGGGCGCTGCACGGACACGGGACGGGTCGCCGCCTCGGTGAGGCGAACCGATACTTCGGCGAGGGCCTCGCCGGTGAGCCAGCGGGCCGCCGGTCCCGGGCGGGACCAGGCGAGGGCGGCGAGGGAGGCTCCGAGCGGTCCGGCGTCCTGGTCCCGGTGGGTCGCGCGGTTGGCTTCGAGGAGCAGGTCCGCCGCGTTCTCCAGTCCGGTGCGGTAGGGCGTGCGGGCCAGCCGCCGGGCGGCCCGGTAGACGGTCAGCGGGACGAACAGGGAGTTGGGCGCGGGGCCTTCGGCCCTGGTGAGCGCCGCCACGGGCCGCAGCAGATGCCGTCTCTGCCGGTCCAGCAGCAGATCCGCGAGACGGGCCGGGTGGGCGTCCAGGACCTGCCGGGCGCCCGCGCCGGTGAAGTGGTCGGCGCTGCCGGACGCCAGCCGGCCGCGGTGGCGTTCGGCGACGACGAGGGAGGGCGCCGGTTCGTCGGTGAGCGGCCCGTTCTCCAGGCCGGTGTAGGGCAGGCCCTCCTCACCGGCGGCCACGACGACATGGTGCAGCCGCGGGTCGTCGGCGAGGGCGCGGGCCCGTTCCAGCTCGGCCTCGCGGCCGTCCGCGGTGAGGTCGTTGTAGGTGACGGCGAGGAGCCGTTCGCCGGCGCCCGTGCCGTGGCCGAGCAGGGTGCCGGGTCTGCCGGGCAGTCCGGCGGCGAGAAGGGCGAGGGTGCCGGAGGCGCTGCCTCCGGAGAGGTCGGCGCCGATGCCGGGGGCGGGGCCGCCGCCTCGGCGGGCGCGCCGGTCGGCGGGTCCCATCCCGGGCACCGGCCCCGGGTCCGGCGGCAGGGTGTCGGGGGCGTGGCGGGGGGCGGTGAGCCGGGCGCGCACCGCCTCGACGAGCGCGTCCCGTACGCCGTCGACCGCCCGGTCGGGGTCGATCTGCGGTCCGGCGACGGCGAGGGAGGCGACCGGTTCGTAGCCGGTGATCTCCCGGGAGCCCTCGCGGAGGATCAGGGCGTGGCCGGGCGGGACGCGCTTGACGCCTTCGTAGGGGGTGGAGTCGCGGAGCGCCTCCGGGGTCTCGGGGCAGGCGAGGAGGGCGGCGAGGTGTCCGATGTCGAGCTGGGCCTCGATGAGGTCGGCGAGGGGGAGGGCGGCGGTGGCGTACGCGGTGCCGTTCGCCCAGGGGGTGTGGAAGACGGGCCGGGCCCCGGCGAGGTCGCCGAGGACGGTGATCCGGCGGCCGGCCTGGACGACGGCGGTGTAGCTGCCGGGCCAGGCGGTGAGATGGCGCAGGGCTCCGCCCCGGGCGGAGAGCAGTCCGGCGCGCAGTTCGTCGTCGCCGGCGGCGCAGCAGCCGAGGACGGCCATCCGGGTGAGGTGGGTCTCCGGGGCGTGGCCGGCGGGCGGGTCGAGGCTGATGACGCGGATCTCGTCGGGCCGCCAGTCGCCGACCGCCCAGAGCGGATCGGGGTCGCCCCAGAGCAGCTGGGAGCCGACGGGCTGGATGGCGCGGCCCTCGTCGGACGCGCCCACGGCCCCGGCCGAGCCGAAGTGGGCGGCGATACTGCTCCATCCCACCAACCACCGCATCGCCGCCTCCACAGGCTGTGGACGAACCCTGGCCGCCGGACCCGGCCGTTCGGGTGCACGCTACGCCCGGCGGGCGCGCGTGCCGCGGCCGAACACACGGGACAAGCGTCACACCCGGCCGCACGGGACGGGCGCCGCCCCCGCATACTGGGGGCGCGGGGCATGGTCCCGCCCCCGTGCCGGGGGCCGTTACCTGCCCGTTCGGGAACATGCTGCCACGAAGGCGGCGCGCGGAGACGTCCCCGGGTCGCACGAGCAAAAAGTGAACGCGCCCCCGGAACGGCTGATTTGCTATCGGTTCACCACGAAGCGGAACGATCTCTTCGGTGCTGTGGAGGAACAGAGCCCCCAGCGGTGACAGTCGACATTCGGCCAATCTCCGGTTGGCCGAGGGCAGCACAGAACCCCCCGAACCACCCTCCGAACAGGGCCGCGACCAGCGCGCGGAAACGGACGCACAGCAGTCCGGGAGGCGGACTGCGCCTCCCGGACCGGTCCGCCGCCCGCGGGGATTGAAGACGGCGGCGTCCCCCAGCCCACTGGTTCCAGTACGCAGCGGGCCGACCCACGCAGCACTCATGGAAGCCCTTCCCCGACCCGCCTGGCAGAGCGCACGCACGGGCGCACGGCCACACGCCCGGGGCTCAGCCAGGGCACGCCCCCGGACACGCCGGCGGCCGCGTCCGCGCCTGTGGGACGGCCCTCCCCCAACGCACAACAATCTCGCCAACCGGAACTCCGCCCCTTAACGGTCGGGATGCGGCGAACTACGCTGGGTTTACTGATGTTCTGAACCGACGGGCATATTCCGCAGGGCTCGGCCGACCGCTTGTGCAACGGGACCGTGCCGGGGGGCGGGGAAGCCGCCCGACGGGGAGGACTCAGTACGAATGCCGCGCGCCGGACAGCGACGCGGCGGCCGTCTGCGTGTCGAGGGGTGGGCCATGTCCAGGGAGCAACGCGGGCCGAACGAAAAGCTCGGCACCGTTCTCGCCCTCGCGGGAATCAGCAACGCCGGCCTCGCCCGGCGCGTCAACGACCTGGGAGCGCAGCGGGGCCTGACCCTCCGTTACGACAAGACGTCCGTGGCCCGATGGGTGTCGAAGGGCATGGTCCCCCAGGGCGCCGCCCCCCATCTCATCGCCGCCGCGATCGGCGCGAAGCTCGGCCGCCCCGTACCGCTGCACGAGATCGGTCTCGCGGACGCCGACCCGGCTCCCGAGGTCGGGCTCGCCTTCCCGCGCGATGTGGGCGCGGCGGTGAAATCGGCCACCGAGCTGTACCGGCTCGACCTGGCCGGCCGACGGGCCGGCAGCGGCGGAATCTGGCAGTCCCTGGCCGGCTCGTTCGCGGTGAGCGCCTACGCCACCCCCGCCTCCCGCTGGCTGATAACGCCCGCCGACTCCTCCGTCGAACGGATGCCGGACCTCCCCCCCGGGGAGACCGCCCCGGACGACGCGCCCGCCCGCGTGGGCCACAGCGATGTGGCCAAACTGCGGGAGGCGGCGGAGGACGCCCGCCGCTGGGACTCCAAGTACGGCGGCGGCGACTGGCGTTCGTCGATGGTCCCCGAGTGCCTGCGGGTCGACGCGGCGCCGCTGCTCCTCTCCTCGTACTCCGACGAAGTGGGCCGCGCCCTGTTCGGCGCGACCGCCGAGCTGACCCGGCTGGCCGGCTGGATGGCCTTCGACACCGGCCAGCAGGAGGCGGCGCAGCGGTACTACATCCAGGCGCTGCGGCTCGCGCGGGCGGCGGCGGACGTTCCGCTGGGCGGCTATGTGCTGGCGTCGATGTCCCTCCAGTCGATCTACCGGGGCTTCGCCGACGAGGGGGTGGACCTCGCGCAGGCCGCGCTGGAGCGCAATCGCGGCCTCGCCACCGCCCGCACGATGAGCTTCTTCCGGCTGGTGGAGGCCAGGGCGCACGCCAAGGCGAACGACGCGGTGGCCGCCGGGGCCGCGCTGAAGGCCGCCGAGGGCTGGCTGGAGCGCTCCCGGGACGGCGACAATGACCCCACCTGGCTGGGTTTCTACTCGTACGACCGGTTCTGCGCCGACGCGGCCGAGTGCTATCGCGATCTGAAGGCCCCCGGGCAGGTGCGGCGCTTCACCGAGCAGGCGCTGTCCCGCCCCACCGAGGAGTTCGTCCGCTCGCACGGACTGCGGCTGGTGGTCAGCGCGGTCGCCGAGCTGGAGTCCGGGAATCTGGACGCGGCCTGCGCGGCGGGCACCCGCGCGGTGGAGGTCGCCGGACGGATCTCCTCGGCGCGGACCACGGAGTACGTACGGGATCTGCTGCACCGGCTGGAGCCGTACGGGCACGAGCCGCGCGTCGCCGAGCTGCGGGAGCGGGCGCGGCCCCTGCTGATGGCCCCGGCGTAGCGGAAGGCCGGACTCCGGGGCGGGGCGGCCGAGGGTCGTACGCGCCTCGGGGGAGGCCGGCCCGGGGTGGCTGGGGCGGTCGGGGCGGCAGGGGCGGTCGCGAGGGCGGGTGCGGGGCCGTTGTCAGTGGGCCGGTGCACTATCGGGGTGGGAGGTGAGCGGGGTGACGGTGTCCAGAGGCGGCTTCGGCGGCGCCTTCGACTGCGATGTGCTGGTGATCGGCGGCGGGATCGTCGGCCTGTCGACCGCCCATGCCCTCACCCGCGCGGCCCCCGGCACCCGGGTCACCGTGCTGGAGAAGGAGCCCGCGACCGCCCGCCACCAGACCGGGCGGAACAGCGGAGTGATCCACAGCGGGATCTACTACCGCCCCGGATCGCTCAAGGCGCGGTACGCGCTGAGCGGCTCGGCCGAGCTGCTGAAATTCTGCGCGGAGCACGGCGTCCCCCACCGCGTCACCGGAAAGCTGATCGTCGCCACCCACCGCGACGAGCTGCCCCGGCTGCACGCCCTGGTCCAGCGCGGCCGGGAGCACGGAATCCCGGTCCGCGAGCTGGGCCCTGCCCAGATCATGGAGTACGAGCCCGAGGTCCGGGGCCTGGCCGCCATCCAGGTCGGCACCACGGGCGTCTGCGACTTCGGCGCGGTCGCGGCCCGGCTGGCGGAGGTCTGCGGCGCCTCCGGCACCGAGATCCGCTGCGGCGAGGAGGTCGTCGCGGCGGACCGCCGCCCCTGGGGCGTCGCGGTGCGCACGGCGTCGGGGACCGTCCTGCGCGCCCGGGTCCTGGTCAATTGCGCGGGGCTGCACTGCGACCGGGTGGCCCGGCTGGCGGGCGACGACCCGGGCATGCGGATCATCCCCTTCCGCGGTGAGTTCCATGAGCTGGCCCGGCCCGAGCGGGTGCGGGGGCTGGTCTATCCGGTGCCCGACCCGGCCTTTCCGTTCCTCGGCGTCCATCTCACCCGAGGGATCGACGGCTCCGTGCACATCGGGCCGAACGCGGTGCCCGCGCTCGCCCGCGAGGGCTATCGCCCCACCACGGTCCGGCCCCGGGAGCTGGCCGGGACGCTGAGCTGGCCCGGCTCCTGGCGAATGGCCCGCCGGCACTGGCGGTACGGGGCCGGAGAGCTGCACCGCTCCCTGTCGAAGCGGGCCTTCACCACGGCGGTGCGCCGGCTGCTCCCCTCGGTCACGGAGTCCGATCTGCGGCCCGCGCCCTCGGGGGTGCGGGCCCAGGCCGTGCTCCGCGACGGCACGCTCGCCGACGACTTCCTGATCAAGGAGTCCCCGAGAACGGTCCATGTGCTGAACGCGCCGTCACCGGCGGCGACGGCCTCCCTCCCCATCGGCAGGGAGGTGGCGAGACGGGCCCTGCGACTGCTGTGAGCCTCCTCTCTCCCGGCCCGCGACCCCGCCCGCCCGGCCGCCCCGGCCACGACCCCGATTCACAGGACCCGGCCCCGATCCACAGGACCCGGGCCGGAGCCGCGTGACCCGGGCCGTCACCGCCCGGACCTGGGCCCCGGCCGAGGCGAGCCGCTCGCCGGATCCGACCCGGGCCCGCTCGCCGGAGCCGGCCCGGAGCCTCCTGCGGGCCGCCCTCGGGAGCCGTCGCCGGAGCCCGCGAGCCGTTCCTCCGCGCCGCCCGCCGCCGTAGAATCAAGGCACTGTGTCCCAGCTCCGAAACCACACCCCCGCCGCCCCCGCCCGTGACCGAAGCGAGTCCCGCTTCCCCGGCGGGCCCGTCGCCGACCCCGCCGGCTCGCACCACGAGCGGCGCATCCGCAGCTTCCAGCCCCGGCGCAGCCGGGTGACGACCGGGCAGGGCGACGCCCTGACGCGTCTGTGGCCCCGGTGGGGCTTCGAGATCGACGGGAAGAGCGTCCTCGATCTCGACGAGGTCTTCGACGGGCTGCCCGTCGTCCTGGAGATCGGTTTCGGCATGGGCGAGGCCACCGCGCTGATGGGCGCGGCCGATCCCGGCACCGGCATCCTCGCGGTCGATGTGCACACCCCCGGGCAGGGCAATCTGCTCGGTCTCGCCGAGAAGCACGGGCTGTCCAACATCCGGGTCGCCAACGGCGACGCGATCATCCTGCTCCGCGAGATGCTCGCCCCCGGCTCGCTGGACGGCGTGCGCGTCTACTTCCCCGATCCCTGGCCCAAGAAGCGCCACCACAAGCGGAGGCTGATCCAGCCCGAGTTCCTCACCCTCGCGGCCGCGGCCCTCCGGCCGGGCGCGGTGCTGCACTGCGCGACCGACTGGGAGCCGTACGCGGAGCAGATGCTGGAGGTGTTCTCGGCCCACCCGGACTTCGAGAACACCGAGCCGGGCGGCGGCTACGCCCCGCGCCCCGACTTCCGCCCGCTGACCCGTTTCGAGGGACAGGGCCTGGACAAGGGCCACACCGTCCACGATCTGCTGTTCCGGCGCGTGGCCGACAGCGGCCGGCGGACCGGCTGAGCGGACCGGCTGAGCGGACCGGCCCCGGGCGCCGCAGCGGCGCACCCGGTGACGGAGCGCGGACCCGGGCGCCCGGGCATCCGGACCCATTGACGGCCGCGCACCCGGACACCCGAGCGTCGGCCCAGGCACTGACCCGGCGCCCCGGAGCCGGATCCGGAACGGAATCCGGCTCCGGATCCGCAGCGCGACCCGGAACGGAATCGGCGGCGGACCGGGCGCGGACCGGGCGCCCGGCGCGAACGGCCGTGCGCCGTGCGGCGGATCGCCTCGGGCGAGGCGGGCGCGCGCCATGATCGTTCAAACGGCGTCGTCAGTTGTCGGTGCCCGTCGTTAGGGTCGTGGGGTGTCCGAGCCGCCTGCGCACCGCCCTCAGCCCTGTCCGCCCGCCCACGCGCCACCCCCTCGACCCGCGCATCTGCCGCCCCGGCCCCGGGATCCGGCGGACCGCCCGCTCCCGCCGGAGGCGTCCGCCGCACCGCCGTACCCGGAGACGGACCCCGCCGCCCCGGCCCCGGTCGTTCCCGGGCCCGCCGTCCCCGAGTGCGCGCGCCAGCCGGTGTTCGACGCCGTGCCCGAGCCGACCCGGTGGCGCTACAAACCGCGCCGCGCCGCCAGGCTCTGGCAGAACAAGGCGGTCCGGGCCGGCATCCTGATCATCGTTCTCGCCCTCTGCGCCCTGTTCATCCTCGCCCTGGTCCGGGAGCAGACCGGACCCGAGGGGTTCCTCGTCGGACTCGGGCTGGCCACCCTTCCCGTACCGCTGCTCCTCGCCGCCTTCCGCTGGCTGGACCGGGTCGAACCGGGGCCCTGGCGCAATCTGATCTTCGCCTTCGCGTGGGGCGCGTTCGCCGCCGCGCTGGTCGCGATCCTGGCGAACTCCTTCGCGATGCGCTGGATCGCCACGGCCACCGCCGATCCCCACAGCGCGGAGGGTCTGGGCGCGACGGTCATCGCGCCGGTGGTGGAGGAGTCCGCGAAGGCGGGCGCGATCCTGCTGATCTTCATCTTCCGCCGCCGGGACTTCACCGGGATCGTCGACGGCGTGGTGGTGGCCGGTTTCACCGCGACCGGCTTCGCCTTCACCGAGAACATCCTCTATCTCGGCACCGCGTTCGGCGAGGACCAGGAGCTGGGCCACTCGGGCCTGGAGTCGGTGACGGCGGCGACGTTCTTCGTCCGGGTCGTCATGTCCCCGTTCGCGCACCCGCTCTTCACCATGCTCACCGGCATCGGCTTCGGCATCGCGGCCCTGGCCGCCCGCCGCCGCCGGTTCCGCCGGATCGCGCTGCCGACGCTCGGACTGGTGCTGTCGATGGGCATGCACGCGCTGTGGAACGGCTCGGCGTCGTACTGGGGCCCGTGGGGCTTCTACGCGGTGTACGGGATGTTCATGGTCCCGGCCTTCGCGCTGCTGACCTGGCTGACGATCTGGACCCGGCAGCGGGAGCTGCGCACGATAGCGGCCGAGCTGCCCGCCTACGCGGCGGCCGGCTGGCTCTCCCCGACCGAACCGCAGGCGCTGTCCTCGATGCGGGCCCGTGCGGCGGCCCGTGACATGGCCCGCCGGATGCGGGGGCCGGCGGCCGCGCACGCGGTGACGGAGTACCAGCGGTTCGCGACCTCGCTGGCGTTTCTGCGCCACCGGGCGGGCCGGGGCGCGGCCGATCCGGATTTCGTGGCGCGGGAGCAGGAGCTGCTGCACCACATGTGGCAGCGGAAGGACGAGGCGGCTCCGGCGCTGACGTACGCGGCGCGGGCGACGGGCCGGGTGTGGGTGCCCCCGCCGTACCGGGACTACGAGGGGTACAACCCCTACCGGGGCTGACCGGGTCCCGGCGGGCGGAGGGACGGGACCCGGCGGCCCTGGCATCGGGGGGTGTGGTGCCAGGACCGCCGGGAGCTGTGTGTACGAAGGGCGCCGCCGCGCGGGCCTCGGCCCCGAAGGGCCGGGACCGGGGGGCGAACGGATCGGGCCCGTAGGCCCACGCCCGAAGGACTCCGGCGCGTGGGGCTCGGGCCCGCTGGGCCCCGGCCCCGGTCAGACCGTGAGGCCATTGCCTCGCAGCCAGGACAGCGGGTCGATGCCGGAGCCGCCCGGCGTCTTGACCTCGAGGTGCAGATGGGGGGCGGAGGAGTTGCCCGTGGAGCCGACCCGGCCGATGGTCTCGCCCGGAGCCACCTTCTGGCCGGGGCTCACGGTCATCGAGGACAGGTGGGCGTACCAGACCTCCGTGCCGTCGGACAGCTCCAGCACGACGCGGTAGCCGTACGAGCCGGACCAGCCGGCCGAGGTGATGGTGCCGGTGGTCACGGCCTTGGCCGGGGTGCCGGCCGGGGCCGCGAAGTCGAGACCGGTGTGCTGGCCGGAGGACCACATCGAGCCGGACTGGCCGTAGGTGGCGGTGATCCGGTACGAGGAGGTCGGCAGGGAGAAGTTCCCGGCGGCCTTGGCGGCGCGCTCGGCCTCGGCCTTCGCCGCCGCCTCCCGCTCGGCCTTCTCCTCGGCCCGCTGCTGGGCCTCCTTCTCCGCCTTCTCCGCGGCCTTCTTGGCCTCGGCCTTCTCCTTGGCGCGCTCCTGGGCCTCCTTCTCCGCCTTCTCGGCGGCCTTGGCGGCCTTCTCGGCGGCGGCCTTCTCAGCGGCGGCCTGGGCCATGGCCTCGGCGCCCGCCTGCTGCTCCTCGGCCTGCTCCAGGATGCGGGAGCGCAGCGCCTCGGCGGCGGTGGTGGTGCTCTGCTGGGCGCCGACCTCCTCGCCGATGCCGCCCATCGTCTCGTACCCGGAGGCGTCGGCGGTGTCGGCGGTGTCCGGCTCGGCCGCGTCCTCGGACATGAAAGAGCCGATGCCGGGAAGGGATTCGACATCGGGCAGCGATATGGAGACGGCCGGTTTGTTCTGCGCGGTGGCGATGCCGCCGGCTCCGACGGCGGCGATCACACCGACGCCGAGCACGGTGGAGCTGCGGGCGAATCCGCCGCGCTGCTTGATCACCCGATGGCGGTGCCGGCCGCGCACCGGACGCACGGTCTCCGCGGTGGGATTCCACTCACCGACGGACCGTTCGGCCCCGTCCTCGCTGAAGACACCGGTCCTGAAAGGCGATTCCGGGGCAGGGGTGTTGGACGCCACTGAGGCGCACTCCTTTCCTTCCTTCTCGCCTACCGGGTTAGCTGACGGGTTCGGAGCAGGAAGGTCTCCTACGGGCGTCGCTCACCGCGAACTGTGCGGCGGACGAAGCCCGATTCACCCCAATTGGTGGTTCCCCGGTTCCCTTGCGGGATTCGGCGCTCGCGCACGGCGCCGTCCTGACGACGGCTGGGCGACCGCGCTGCGTTATCGAACGTTAATAGACACGCGGTCCGGATTCCAAGTTGTTCCGAGTGATCTTTAATCTCTTTGCCATGGACTTACCCGGACACAAGCAGCCGGATTCGGGCGACTTGAGCGCCCGTCGGGAGCCACAAAAGAACTGACGGTATATCAATTGTTATCAGAGGGCTCTGTATTGACTACGCAGCGTGCGGGTCTTTATGCCGCCCTCACAGGCGGATCCCGCCGCGCAGCCGGTCTTCCGGACGCTTGGCCTCCGGCGGCCGGACCACCGCGAGCAGCGCCATGTCGTCCGTCGCGCCCCCGCCCGTATGCCGGCGCACATCGTCCAGCAGCCCGTCCAGCAGCTCCCCGGGCCCGGAGAAGACCCGGCCGCGCAGCCGCACCGCCGGGTCGTAGAACACCCCCCGGGCGTCCCGGGCCTCGGAGAGCCCGTCGGTGTAGAGCAGCAGGGTGGCACCCGGCGGCAGCGGATACTCCTCCGCCCGGTCCGGCAGCGCCCCCAGCTCGCCCATGGAGAGCGGCAGCGCGTACTCGGCGGGCTCCAGGACGTCCAGCCCGCCGTCCGGACGGAGCAGCAGCGGCGGCGGGTGGCCGCGGTTCACCAGCCGTACGGCGCCGCCGCCGCGCGGGATCTCCGCCAGCACGGCGGTCGTGAACGCCTCGAAGGCGTCCAGGGTCTCCCGCCGGCGGGCCTCGCGGGTCAGCGCCCGCTCCAGCCGCCCGGTCACCCCCTCCAGCGAACTCTCCTGCTCGGCGGCCTCGCGGAACGCGCCGATGGCGACCGCCACCGCCTCGACCGCGCCCAGCCCCTTGCCCCGTACGTCGCCGACCACCAGCCGGACGCCGTGCGGGGTGTCCTGTACGGCGAAGAGATCGCCGCCGATGAACGCGTCCGCGAGGGCGGCCTCGTAGCGGGCGGCGATCCGGAGCCCGCCGATCTCCTCGGCGGGGGTGGGCAGCACGGCCCGCTGTGCGGTCTCGGCGATCACCCGGGCGGAGGCCAGCCGCTCGCTGCCGCGCCGCACCACCCGGTTGATGAGCAGCGCCAGACCGGCCACCGTGATGACCGTGGCCAGCTCGGTGACGGCCATGGGGTCGGCGAACATGTCCTGGAGGACATGGAGCACGATCACCGCGGCCGTCGCCGCGATCCCGGTCCACAGGGTGATGAGCCAGGAGAAGAAGGGCGCGGCGATCAGCGGGGCCGCGGCGAACATCGGGGCGGCCGTGTACTTCACCGGGGTGGCCAGGTCGAAGACCACGCCGCCGAGGATCATCAGCGCGGGCAGCATCCGGACAAAGCGGCGGACGCCGGGCCCGCTGGGCTCCTCCTGCTGCGCCAAGGGTGCTCTCCCGACCGGTGCGCCGACGGCTGCGGGCACGGTTGAGCGCCCCTCTCAGCCTCGCGGCAACCGGTCGGCGGGGCGAGCGGCCGCCGTCCAACCGGGCGACACGAGGCCGGGCGGGGGCGGGCGGGCCGCGGCCCGCGCATCAAGGACCCTCGGGGCGAGGGGCCCGCGGACCGGGCCGCCGCCGAAAGCCCGCGGACCGCACGGCCGGAAGCCCCGGGCCGCCGGGCGGAAGCCCCCGGGCCGCCGGGCGGGCGGAAAGGGACCCGGCCCCCTGGGAAACGGGCGCGGGCTGTTCGGGAACGCGCCAACGACCGTGGCCCGGCACTTCTTCTCAGAAGTGCCGGGCCACGGTCTTTCAGTAGCGGGGACAGGATTTGAACCTGCGACCTCTGGGTTATGAGCCCAGCGAGCTACCGAGCTGCTCCACCCCGCGTCGGTAAACACAACTCTACGCCATCCGGAGCGCGGCTCACGCCACTTTCCCCCGGGGTGCGCGAAGCGCCCTCACCCATCGGCTCTTCCGACCTCAGCAGCTCGGTCGATTTCCGTGCTTTTACTGGCTTTCGCCCGCCGGGAAACGGGCGGAAGACCAAGCAGCGCGGCTCATTCGTCGGTCAGATTCCGTTCCCCGAAGACCCGCATCGCGTCCCGGACGAAGGCCGCGACGCCCTCCCCGTGCCGGTCGTAATGGGCGGCGAACCGCTCGTCTGTGACGTACATCTCGCCGAGCCCGATGAAATGACTCTTCGACGGCGCGCCCATCGCCGACAGCCAGACGTACTGCCGCCGGGCGATCTCCTGCGCCTCCTCGCCGCCGGCGTCCAGACCGGCCGCCAGCGCGCGGGCGAAGTCCTCGGCGACGGCGGTCTGCTCCCGCTGGTACGCCCGCCGCTCCGGCTCCCCGAGCGACCGCCACCACTGGTCTCCGCGCTGATACGCCTCCTTCCCCCAGCGCTCGGTCACCTCCCGCTCGTACCGTGTGTGATCGAAGCCGTCGAGCACGTCCTCGGCCATCAGCTCTTCCCCTCGCTCGGTCTTGTGGAGAGTGGTCCGCACCGAGGCGATCTGCCGTCCGATGCGTTCCCGTTCCTGTTCGAGAAGGCCCAGATGGGCCCGGAGCGCGACGGCGGTGTCCCGCTGCCCCCGCAGCACCTCGGCGATCGCCGGCAGCCCGAGGCCCAGCTCGCGCAGGAGCAGAATCCGCTGGAGCCGCACCAGGGCCTCGGGGCCGTAGTAGCGGTAGCCGTTGCGTCCCACCCGGCTGGGCTCCAGCAGCCCCAGCTCTCCGTAGTGCCGCAGCGTGCGGCTCGTCGTCCCGGCGCGCCGGGCGATCTCCTGGATCGACCACTCCATGACCTGAACGGTAAATCTTGACGTTACGTAAAGGTCAACCCGGATTTTCCGGGAGGATACGGGCGGCTCTCATCCGGAGATAGTTCGCCTCGGGGACGCTCAGCGTGCGCCCGGCGGCCAGCCGGTACGCGGCCCTCGCCCCCTCCGCGTCGCCCGCCCGCTCCAGCAGATGCGCCCGCACCGCGTCGAGCCGGTGGTGTCCGGCGAGCCGCTCCTCCAGGGCCGCCACCTCCACGAGCCCCGCCTCAGGACCGTGCGTCATCGCCACCGCCACCGCCCGGCCGAGCGCGGCCATCGGCTCGGGAGTGCACCGTACGAGCAGGTCGTACAGGGCCAGGATCTGCGGCCAGTCGGTGGATCCGGCGTCCTCGGCCTCGTCGTGCAGCGCCGCGATCGCGGCCTGGAGCTGATACGGCCCGGCGGGGCCCTGGCCGAGGGCCTCCTCCACCAGCGCGGCCCCCTCCGCGACGGCCCGCCGGTCCCAGCGGGAACGGTCCTGCTCGTCGAGCGGGATCAGCTCGCCGTGCGGGCCGGTGCGGGCGGCGCTGCGCGCGTCGGTGAGCAGCATCAGCGCGAGCAGTCCGGTGACCGAGCCCTCGCGCGGCAGCAGCAGACGCACCCGGCGGGTCAGCCGGATCGCCTCCCGGGCCAGGTCGGCGCGGTGCAGCGCGGTGCCGGAGGTGGCGGTGTACCCCTCGTTGAAGATCAGGTAGAGCACCTGGAGCACGGCGGCGAGCCGCTGGTCGCGGTCCTCGGGCAGCGGCTCACGGAACGGCACGCCCCGCAGCCGGGACTTGGCGCGGCTGACGCGCTGCGCCATCGTCGCCTCCGGGACCAGATGGGCGCGGGCGATCTCGGCGGTGGTCAGCCCGCCGACGGCGCGCAGGGTCAGCGCGACCTGGGCGGCGGGGCTCAGCTCGGGGTGGCAGCAGAGGAAGAGCAGGGTGAGCGTGTCGTCCTCGGCCGGAGCGCGGCCCTCGCCGGGCGGCGGGGCGGTGAAGGCGTCGCGCGGGGCGAGGGCGGCGGCGGTCTCCTCCCGGCGGCGGCGGGACGTCTCGGCGCGCAGCAGATCGGTGAGACGGCGGGAGGCGACCTTGATCAGCCAGCCGCAGGGGTTGTCGGGGACGCCCTGGGCGGGCCACTGTCCGGCGGCGGCGAGCAGGGCCTCCTGGACGGCGTCCTCGGCGAGGTCGAAGTGTCCGTACCGGCGCACCAGCGCGCCGAGGACCTGCGGCGCGTGACGGCGCAGCAGGTCCTCGGCGGCGGCGGTGGAGTCGGGGTCGTCCGTGTGTCTGGTCCGGGTCACCCGGCGTGGGTATCACACACGGCGCGCGCCGCGACGGAGTTCCGGGCGCCCCGGCTGTACGGAACGCCCGGCTCCGGCAGGGCGTCGCGCCACGGCGGGCTCGGGGGCCCGGCTGTACGAAACATCCGGCTCCGGGCGCTCGGGGGCCCGGAGAACGGATGACCGGACGACGGGACGGCCGGACGACGGGGCCGACGGGGCCGACGGGATGACCGGACGGCCGGACGGCCGGACGGAGGACCGGGCCTAGACCTCGCCGCCGTCGCCGTCCTGGATGGGCCGGATGACGACGGGACGGACGGGGGTTCCGGCCGGTTCGGGACACTGGCTGACGCGGATCGCGATCTCGGTGACCCGTTCCAGGCTCTCGCAGTCCACCACCCAGTACCCGGCGAGGACCTCCTTCGTCTCGCCGTACGGTCCGTCGGTGACGACGGGCCGGCCGTCGGGGCCCGCCGTGACGGTGCGGGCCTGGGCCGGTTCGGTGAGTCCCTGGGAGTCGACCAGCTCGCCGGATTCGGCCAGATCGTCGTTGACGGCGCTCATGAACGCGAACATCGCCCGCAGATCCTCCTCGCTCCAGGCCGGGCCGTGGGGGGAGGACTTGCCGGTCATGCCCTCGTAGTCGGACTGGGCGCCCTGGACCATCACCAGATACTTCATGACACGGCTCCTTCGCTGTGGTGGCCGCCCCGTTCGGGCGGCTCTCACAGGGGACGTCGGAGCCGGCGACGGGATCTCGACACGGTCTCGCGCTTTCGCGAAAAGACTTTCCGGGGGTACGGAAGGCATTCTGCGGGGAGGGCGTGCGCGGGGCCAGTGGGGGCGGGCGGCGGGGCGCCCGGCCGAGTCCGTCCGTACGGCGGAGCTACTGGACGGCGCCGGTCAGCCCGGTGACGGGGTCGGTCAGCGTGGTGAGCTGGTTGGGGACCTCCAGCAGGGCGTTCAGCCCGTTCAGCTGGTTGAGCCCGCCGGTGACCTGGTCGATGGGGCTGGGCTGGGCGGCGCCGGACGGGGGGACGGGCGCGGCGGAGGCGGCGGTGACGGAGAGGACGGAGGCGCCGGCGGCGAGGGCGACGGCGGCGAGGACGCGCTGTGTCTTGGTCATGCCGGGACAACGGCCCGGGCGGGCTGGGGTCACGGTCCGGGGCCGGGGATGACCCGCAAGGAGCGCCGTCGGCGGCGGTTCGCGCAGTGACCCGGTGAACGGGCGAACGAGCGCGGGAGACGTCCGGGCACGGACGTACGGGTGAACCCGTGCGCCCGTCCGGCGCAGCCGTTCGGTTCACTGATCCGCCTCCGGGTGATCGGCGCGTATCCCGGTTGACGTGATCAAGAACCTCAAGCGCGCCGCCGCGGCCGCCGCCGTCGCCCTGCTGCCTCTCACGCTCGCCGCCCCGGCCCAGGCGGCCGCCGCCGTACCGCTCACGCCCCTGGCCCCCGCCGGGCCGCTCGCCCCGGCCGCGGCCGCGGCGGAAACGCTTCCCCTCGGGGTGGCGGTGAGCCGTCTGGCCGTCACGACGGAGGACCGGACGGGGTACGAGCGGGACTCGTTCCGGCACTGGAACGCCGGGCTGAACGCGACCGACGGCTGCAACACCCGGGCCGAGGTGCTGATCGCGGAGGCGGTCGAGGCCCCGGCGGTCGGGGCGCGGTGCGCGCTGGGCGGCGGCTCGTGGTGGTCGTACTACGACGAGCAGACGGTGACCTCGGCCGGGGCCCTGGACATCGACCACATGGTCCCGCTCGCCGAGGCGTGGGACAGCGGGGCCTCGGACTGGACGGCGGCGCGCCGGGAGGCGTACGCGAACGACCAGGGGCAGGCGTCGTCGCTGGTGGCGGTGACCGCGCGGTCGAACCGGCAGAAGTCGGACCAGGACCCGGCCGACTGGCTGCCGCCGGCCGCGGACGCGCTCTGCCGCTATGTGTCGGAGTGGACGGCGACCAAGCTCCGCTGGGGGCTCGCGGTCGACGAGAACGAGCAGGACCGGCTGTTCTTCGTGGCGGCGGGCTGCGGGGGCACTTCGGTGACGTACGAGCCGGCTCCCTAGCGGGCGGCGGGGCCCGGGGCCCCGGTAGTCCTTGGGGCCCGGTAGTCCTTGCGGCCCCGGTAGTCCTTGGGGCCCGGGGGCTACGGGCTGTCGGGGGCTACGGGCTGCCCGGGGCCTCGGCGACGACCACGTACAGCGTGACCGCCGCGAAGAAGGGCCCGGTCGCGAGGTGGTCGAGCCACTCCCTGCCCGCGTCCTCCGTCAGATACCCGTCCGCGACGGCGCGTTCGGTGTTGCGCCGCAGTCCGAGGACGGCGTCGGCTGCCTCGACGTCCCGGAAGACGGAGGTGACGGGGACGACGGCGGGGACGGTGAATCCGGCCCCGGTCGCGAGCCGGGCCAGCTGACGTCCCACGACCCCGTTGCGCACCTCCCGGTCGGCGAGGCGGCGGGTGTAGGCGCGGGCCGTGCCGAGGTCGGGGTGGTCGACGGCGAGGGAGTCCCAGTCGGGCTCGCCCATGACGAGCCGGCCGCCGGGCCGCAGCACCCGCAGCGCCTCCGTCAGCACCCGGGCGGGGTCGGCGACATGCTGCATGACGCGGTCGGTGCGGGCGCGGTCGGCGCTGCGATCGGCGAGCGGGAGGGAGTGCAGATCCCCCCGCACCACCTCCACCTCGGCCGCCGCGGGGTCGGCCGTGCGGGCGCGGGCCCTCCCGACCATCTCCTCGCTGATGTCGACGCCGATCACGGCCCCGGAGCCGCCGACCGCCCCGGCGAGTGCGGCGAGATCGGTGCCGGGGCCGCAGCCCAGGTCGACCACGGTCTGCCCGGGGCGGGCGTCGAGCGCGTCGAGCATCAGGCCCTTGTAGACGCGGCCGGCGTCGGTGGCGGCCACCCGGTCCAGATAGACGGTCTCGTCCGGGGCCACCGCCTCGAAGACCCGCTCGGTCACCCGGGCCATCGACCGCGCCTCGGCCTCCAGCACCGCCCGCCCCGCCGCCGTGATCCGCACGGGCCGCTGCCGCCCCTCCCCGGCGACCGGCTCGACGAGCCCCTTCGCCTCCAGTCGGGTCAGCGCTCCGTAGAGACTGCCCGGCCCCAGGCGGCTGCCGGAGAGCTTCTCGATCGCCGCGTTGACGGCGTAACCGTGCAGGGGGCCGTCGGTGAGGGTGGCCAGCACCAGTGTCTGGGCGTCGTTGGTCCGCATGGCTCCATAATGCTACGCGTCACGTAGTACGCGCTACGTATCACCGAGATCCGAGGAGCCGCCGTATGCGCACCACCGCACCGCTCGCCGCCTTCCACGCCCTCCGCGCACACGGCCTCCGCCGCCGGCTGCGGTCCGCGCCGCTCCCCCGCCATCTCGCCCTGATCATGGACGGGAACCGCCGCTGGGCCCGCCGGGCCGGCCTGACGGACCCGGGCGCGGGCCACCGCCGCGGCGCGGAGCATGTCGCCGAGGTGCTCTCCTGGTGCGAGTCGCTCGGCATCGGACAGGTGTCGGTCTTCGTCTGCTCCGCCGAGAATCTGCGGCGGCGCGGCGCGGCCGAGGTGGCCTCCCTGATGCGCACGATCGAGGAGGTCGTGACGGAGCACCTCCGCCGCCCGGACAGCGACTGGCGGGTCCGGATCGCGGGCTCCCTCGACACCCTCCCCGACTCCACGGCCCGCGCCCTGCGCACAGCGGTGGAGTCGACCCGGGACCGGCCCCGCGGATCCGTGCTGACCCTCGCCGTCGGATACGGCGGCCGCCAGGAGGTGGTGCACTCCGTACGCGAACTCCTGCGCGAACAGCGCGCGTCGGGCACGACCCTGAACGATCTGGCCGCCCGCCTCACCGCCGACGACATCGGCCGCCATCTCTACACGGCGGGCGCGCCCGACCCCGAACTCGTCATCCGCACCAGCGGGGAGCGGCGCGTGTCGAACTTCCTGCTCTGGCAGAGCGCCCACTCCGAGCTGTACTTCTGCGACGCGTACTGGCCCGCGTTCCGCGAGATCGACTTCCTGCGCGCACTGCACCTGTACGCACTGCGCCGCCGCCACACCGCCGACTGAGCCCGCGCACCCGCCGGACTTCCCGGTCAGGCCGCGCTCGACCGCGCGCGGGATCCGGCTCCGGGATCCGGCCGGCAGGCCGAAGAGAGAAGGGGGGCGGGGCGGCCGGATTCGAACCGGCGTCCTCCTCCATGCTGTGTAGGCGCACTACCTCTGTGCTACGACCCCGCCCTTCCCAAGATCATATCCCCGGCCCCCGGGCGGCCCGCCACGAATTTTCCGCACCGCACCGCACCGGGCGGGCCGGGCGATCTTATGTCGGGAAGCCGTGACTCCCCACCTGCCACAGGCGCCTGCGGCAGGGCGGCCGGGGTCGCTTTGCCCAGTCACTCGCCCAGCGTCCGACTCGGCCCATCAGGGCTGTCCAGCCAGACGCACTGCTCGCGACGGACAACGGTGGCCCCCTAGCGGTCGGGGGTGGGGCGGGCCTCGCGGTGGCGAGCGGCTGACCGTTCCAGGGAACCGCCGGACCCCACCGGGCGGCCAGGAAGCCCGGCGGCCACAGGGCGGCCATTGACCGGCCACTTCGAACAGATGGGCCGGTCTTCCGTAACGCCGGTTATGAGCGGATCAGTTGGGCGTTACGTTGGAGAGGGCGAAGCCAGGGAGACACGGTGATGACCAACCACAGGCTGCGGGCGGCGCGACTCGACCGCGGGTGGCTGTCCCAGGAGAAAGCGGCCGAGGAGATCAGCACGGCGGGTCGGCTCGCGCTCGGCGACCCGTACTTCACCGTCAGCGTGCGCACCTACCGGCGCTGGGAGTCCGACCGACCCGGCTGGCCTCGGCCCGACACCGCCGCCGCCCTGCGCGCGGCCTTCGGCCTCAGCCCCGAACACCTCGGCTTCACTCCCCCGCCGGGACACCCCGCCCGTCTGCGCCACGCGGAGGAGGGATCTTCCATGGAACCCCGCAACTTCCCGGCCTCCGGTTCGGTGGCGGCGCTCGGCATGGTGAGCCCTGCCGACCTCAGGCCCCGGGACATCGACCCGGCCCTGGTCGGCTACTTCTACCAGCAGCTCGGCGGCCACTACACCGCCGACATGATGCTCGGCCCCCGCGACCTCATCGGAACCGTCACCGAGCAGTACCGGCTGATCAGCGACCTCACCCGAGCCGCCGGCGGCACCGTACGGCAAGAGCTGATCCAGGTCGGGGTGACCTACGCCGCGCTGGCCGGATGGCTCCACCAGGACGCCGGCCTGTGGGACTCGACCGCGTACTGGCACGGCATCGCCCAGATGGACGCCCAGATGCTCGGGAACGCCGATCTGACCGCGTACATCCTCTCCAACATGGCCCGTCTCCGATCCGACCTGGGCGACGGCCGGGCCGCCGTCGACCTCTGCGTACAGGGGCTGAGCGAGCGACACCGGCTCTCCCGCCGCATCCGGGTCAATCTCATGCACCAGCAGGCGCACGGCCACTCGCTGCTCGGGGAGCGGACCGCCGTGGACCGGCTCCTGGACGAGGCGTCGGCGGTGGTCGAAGCAGCGGATCCGGCCGTGCCCTGGGGCGGGGTCCACCACAACGCGTACTTCTTCGAGGTCCAGCGCGCCACCTGCTACGGACGGCTGGGCCTGTACGAGGAGGCCCTGCGCATCTGGGACCGGATCAACGCGGACATGCCCCCGGCCGCCCGCCGGGACACCGGGGTCTACCTCGCCCGCCAGGCCGCCGCGTACGCCGCCGCCGGCGAGCCCGAACACGCCGTGACCCTGGCCGCCGAATCCGCTGGGATCGCCGCCCAGACCCGCTCCGCCCGCCATCGCAAGGAGCTGGAAGCCCTTCGCGAGAGCATGGGCCCCTGGCGCGACGGCCCCATCGGCGACCGCCTTGTCCAGGCCCTCAAGCCGCTCGCCGCCTAAAACCGTCAAACGAAGGAGCAACCCCATGGCCGCCACTCCGCTGACCGACGCCGAACTCGACCGGGCCCTCACCGGCCTCCCCGGCTGGTCCGTCCGGGACGGAAAGCTCACCGCCGCCTTCAAGGCCGACCGGTCCGCCGTCCCCGCCCTCTACGCCGCCGTCGCGACAGCCGAGGACGAGGCCGACCACCACGCCGAGGTCACCATCCTCTACGGAACCATCGGCTTCGCCCTGAACACCCACGACGCCGGGGACGTCATCACCGCCCTCGACACCGCCATGGCAGCCCGCCTCACCGCCCTCGCCTCCGAACACGGAGCCCGCCCCGTCGGCGAGTGACCCGGAGCGCGCCCCCGCGCCCCCCCGCCCGCGCACAAACACCGCAACGCCGAAGCGCCCCACCCGGCATCAGCCGACTGGGGCGCTTCTTCGCAGGTCACGGGCTTGCGCCCGCCCCCGCGTTCGGTAGGCCGTGTGGGACTCGAACCCACAACCAACGGATTAAAAGTCCGCTGCTCTGCCAATTGAGCTAACGGCCCTCGGCAACTCCTCCCCGAGCATAGCTTCCCCCGGCCCGTGCGCCGATCGGGTATCCGATCAACGGAGTGCCGGAGTCCGGCGGAGGGGGCGTCAGGGGCCCGGTGCGGAGCGGGGGGAGGGCGGAAGGGGAGGCGCGGGGGGAAAAGGGCGCGGGGCCCGTACCTCGGGAGGTACGGGCCCCGCAGGGTCGGTCAGCCGTTGCGCTTCCAGCGCGGCTTGTCGTCACGGCGGCCGAAGGAGCCGGTGTTCGTGCCGGTGCCGGTGCCGCCGCGGTGGTCGTCGCGACGGGCGTAGGGGCGCTCCGAGGAGCCGGCGCGGTAGCCGCCGCCCGCGGGACGGTCGTCGCGACGGTCGCGGTTGAACGGACGGTCGCTGCCGCGGTGGCCGCTCGGGCGGTCGTCACGGCGGAAGCCGCCGCTGGACGCGGGGCGCTCGTCACGACGGTCGTCACGGCGGAAGCCACCGGACGGACGGTCGTCACGACGGAAACCACCCGACGCGGGACGCTCGTCACGACGGTCGTCGCGACGGAAGCCACCGGACGGACGGTCGTCACGACGGAAACCACCCGACGCGGGACGCTCGTCACGACGGTCGTCACGGCGGAAACCACCGGACGGACGGTCGTCACGACGGTCGAACGAACGGCCGCCCCGGTCGCCGCGGTCGTCACGGCGGAAGGAGCCGCCGCGGTCGTCACGACGGTCGTCGCGGCGGAAGCCGCCGGAGGAGGGGCGCTCGTCGCGGCGGTCGCGGTCGAACGAACGGCCGCCGCCCCGGCGGTCGAAGTTGCCGCGGTCGTCGCGGCGGTCGGACTGCTGCTGCTCGGGCACCGCGGCGGCGGCCACGGCCGCCTCCAGCTCGGCCTCGGCGGCCTCGGTCACCTCGGCGACCGCGGTCTCCGGGTCCTCGCCCCGCTCACGCGCGGCACGGGCGACCAGACGGTCGGCCTCCTCGCGCAGCTCGGTCGCCCGGCGCTGCACCCGCTCCAGCTGCCTGGCCAGGTCGGCGGCCTCGCGCTCGGCCTGCTTGGCGGCGTTGTTCGCGGAGTCGGCCTGGACCTCGGTGAGCGAACGCGCGCCGGTGATCTCGGCGACCTCGGGGTCGAACGCGCCGGCTCCGCCGACGATGTGGCGCGAGGCGTCGACGCCCGCGTCCTCCATCAGCCGGAAGATCTGGCGGCGCTGGTGCGGCAGCGACAGGGAGACGACCACACCGGACTTGCCGGCGCGGGCGGTGCGCCCGGAACGGTGCAGGTAGTCCTTGTGGTCCCCGGCCGGGTCCACGTTCAGCACCAGGTCGATGCCGTCGACGTGGATGCCTCGGGCGGCGACGTCGGTCGCGACGAGCGCGTTGACGTAACCGTCCTTGAAGTCGGCCAGGGTGCGGGTCCGCGCGCCCTGCGTCATGCCGCCGTGCAGCGCGTCGGCCTTCACGCCCGCCTCGCGCAGCTGCTCGGCGATGCGGTCCGCGCCCAGCTGGGTGCGGACGAAGATGATGGTGCGGCCCTTGCGGGCGGCGATGGCGGCCGTGACCGGGGCCTTGTCCTTCGGCTTCACGACGAGGACGTGGTGGGTCATGGTCGTGACATTGCCCTGGGCGCTGTCGACCTCGTGGGTGACCGGGTTCGACAGGTAGCGCTTGACCAGCGTGCTGATCTCGTTCTCCATCGTGGCGGAGAACAGCATGCGCTGACCGCCGGAGGGCACCTGGTCGAGCAGCTCGGTGACCTCGGGCAGGAAGCCCAGGTCGGACATCTGGTCGGCCTCGTCCAGGATCGTCACCTGGACCTGCTCCAGGGAGCAGGCGCCGCGGTTGATGATGTCGCGCAGCCGGCCCGGGGTGGCGACGAGGATGTCGACGCCGCGCTCCAGGGCGTAGATCTGGTTGCCCATGGACGTACCGCCGCAGACGACCTTCATCTTCAGGCCGAGGACGTCGCCGTACGGCTGGAGCGCGTCGGCGACCTGCATGGCCAGCTCACGGGTGGGCGTGAGGATGACGCCGCGCGGCTTCTTCTTGTCGGTGTGGCCGCCGGAGAGGGTCGCCAGCAGCGGGAGGCCGAAGGAGAGCGTCTTGCCGGAGCCGGTACGGCCGCGGCCGAGGATGTCCTTGCCGGCCAGGGCGTCCGGGATGGTCGCGGCCTGGATCGGGAAGGGGGCGGTCACGCCGTTCTGCGCGAGCTTGCGCACGACGCCCTCGGGCAGGCCGAGGGTGCCGAAGGTGACGGTCGGCTCGGCGGGCTCGGCGTCGGCGTCGTCGGAGGCTTCAGCGTCGGAGGCCTCAGCGGCCTCGGAGACGTCCGCGTCGGCGGAGACGTCGGCGTCGTCGGCGGACGACTCGGTGATCTCAACGGCCTCAGCGGCCTCGGTGACCTCGACGGCCTCGGGAGCCTCGACCGGAACGACGGTCTCGACGATCTCGATGACCTCGGAGGTCTCGACGATCTCGATGACGGCCTCGGCGGCGACGGCCTGCTCGTCGTTGTTCTCGGGCATGACGGCGTGATCAGTACTGAAAGTGGACATGCGAAATGCGAAACCTTCCGGAGTCTCGGCACGCGCCCAAACTCCGTGATTTCGCAATTCGACCGCCTCTATGCGGTCAGCCACGGCTAGGGAGAGTACGCGCCACACGGCGCGCTTCTTTTTCGGCGCCGGGCAATGGGATCAAACGATCTACCACCATACGCACCCTCCCCCGCCCAAGGCAAACCACTCCGACGTGACCCGCATTACATCCCCTACACCGGGCCCATCTGCGGGGACGCCGACGGCTCGCCCCGCATGCCGAACCCCTCCGCCCCCGCCGTCCGCAGCGCCCCCGCGTGCACCTCCGGCGCCGAGGACGCCGACGGCTGCTCGGTCGGCGCGCTCGGCTGCTCCGAGGGCGTCGGCGACGGCGGCTCGGGGGACGGCGTCTGCGCGGGCGGCGTGGACGGCGGTACGGAGGTGGCGGGCGCGCCCCGGGTCGGCTCCGGGGTGGGGCCCGGCGGCTTCGGCCGCTTCCCGCCCGCGGACGGCCGGGGCGCGGGCGCCGCCGTCACGTCCTCGCTCGGGCTCGCCGGAGCCGGGCGCGCTCCGCCCCGCTCCTCCCGCGCGCCGGATCTGCCGGGCCCCACGGCCTGCCTCCCGCCCGCGTGCCGCTCCTCCTCGCCGGGCTCCGCGTGGCCGCCGTCCGGATCGGGCGCGGTGTGCCCCTGTTCCTCCTCCGACTTGCTGGGCGCCGGCCTTCCGCTCTTGTCGTCGCTCACGCTCATACAGCCGGCCGACGACGCGAGCGCCAGTGAGGCGGCGAACGCGACGGCGAGACGGCCGGGGACGGACACATGGCGCACGAGGGCACCTCCGGGGGGACAGCGCAGGGGACGGAACACGGGTTGCACTGCCCAACTCCCCGCGCCCCGCGAGGGACACGCCCCCACGCCTGACAAGTACACGACCCGCGCCCCGGACCCGGCCCCCGGGCCGGACCCGCCGGGCCCCCGCCCGTCAGCCCCCCGCCAACTCCACGCCCAGGTACAGCGATCCGATCCCCACCGCCAGAGACCCGGCCGCGTTCGCCGCCGCGAGCGCGCCCCGCCCGCTCTCGGCCAGCCGGAACGTCTCGTACGAGAAGGTCGAGTACGTGGTCAGCGCCCCGCAGAGCCCCGTACCGAGCAGGGCGTACGCGGGCGAGGACACCGCCGCCCCGGTGAGCAGCCCCAGCAGCAGACTCCCGGCCGCGTTGGCCGCGAGGGTGCCCCAGGGGAAGAGCGTGTCGTGACGGGACTGGACCGCGCGGTCGGTCAGATAGCGCAGGGGCGCTCCGAGCGCGCCGCCGAGGGCCACCAGCAGCCAGTTCACCGCGCGCCCCGGGCGAGGGGAGCCCTTCGGCCGGTCACCGCGCGCCCCGGGCGAGGGCCGCCCTGGTCAGCGTGACCGCCGCCCACACCGCGCCGAGGCAGAGGGCGAGCGTGCCGACGGCGTACCCGAACGCCGGGCCGGTCTCACCTCGCCCCATCAGCTCGCGGAAGTCCAGCGCGTACGCCGAGAAGGTGGTGAACCCGCCCAGCACCCCCGCCCCGGCGAACGGGCGGACCAGCGGATGCGCCCACCGGCCGCCGTGGCCGACCAGCACCGTCACCACGCCGATCAGCGCGGATCCGGCGGCGTTGATCGTGAGCACGGTCCAGGGGAACGCGTCGGACGGCCAGGCCCGGGAGATCGCGTACCGCGCCAGGGCCCCGACCGCGCCGCCCGCGGAGATCACCGCGAGGATCGCCCACCGCCGGGATCCGGACAGCTCGTCACGCTGCCCGGGGACCCGCAGATCGACATCCGGATCGACTGGTTCCGGAGGGTCGGCGGGGCCGGGACTCACCCGTACCCCAGATCGTGCAGCCTCTCGTCGTCGATCCCGAAGTGGTGCGCGATCTCGTGGACCACGGTGATCTCGGTCTCCTCGACCACCTTCTCGCGGGTCTCGCACATGCGCAGCGTCGGTCCGCGGTAGATCGTGATCCGGTCCGGCAGCACCCCCGCGTACCACTCGCCGCGCTCGGTCAGCGGAGTCCCCTCGTACAGCCCGAGCAGCTCCGGATCGTCCGCCGGCGGCTCGTCCTCCACGAACACCGCGACATTGTCCATGAGCCGCGTCAGCTCGGGCGGGATCCGGTCCAGGGCCTCGGCGACCAGTTCTTCGAACTCCTCGCGCGTCATCTCCAGCACCCGGCCATTGTCACGTACGGCACGCCGGAGGTCGCCCCGGGCGGCCCGCGGATCCAGGACGCGCACCGCACGGGCCCGAACGGAACGTGCGCGTCCTGTACGGGAACCCTCGGTGCGCCCCGTCGAGGCGGACCCGGAGTCGGGGCGGGCGGGGCTTCCCGGGCCTGACCCGTACCCCGTTCGGCCCCCTCGCACCGGCCCGCCGGGCCGCTCCCCCGGCCCCCCGCGCCGGCTCCGGGAAAAGCGTTTTGGCGATACCTCCCGCCATCCCATATGCTTCTCACGTCCCCGACGCGCTGCAAAGCGCCCAGGCGGGCTCTAGCCCTCATCGTCTAGTGGCCCAGGACGCCGCCCTTTCAAGGCGGTAGCACGGGTTCGAATCCCGTTGGGGGCACGCAACACCTGTGCGAGACTTGTGCTCGCACAAAGCTTGGTCCTGTGGAGCAGTTTGGAGTGCTCGCCACCCTGTCAAGGTGGAGGCCGCGGGTTCAAATCCCGTCAGGACCGCTGCGGCTCGCGAGAGCTGCGTGGCTGGGTAGCTCAGTTGGTACGAGCGTCCGCCTGAAAAGCGGAAGGTCGCCGGTTCGACCCCGGCCCCAGCCACAGCCCCGAGAGGCCCCGTCCACTGGACGGGGCCTCTCGCCGTTACACCTCCTTCCCGGCGCGGGAGCCGGAGACGGACCCGGCCTCCTCGGCGGGCTCAGCGGACTCGACGGACTCGGCGGAATCGGCGGACTCGGCGGACTCGGCGCGGCGCCTCCACCCCCGTACCCCCAGCGTGATCGCCACCACCGCCACCACACCGATCAGCAGCGCCCAGTCCGGCACCGCCTCGCCGACCCTGCTCGCCCACTGCTCGGCGGCGAAGGAGTCGTCGACCGAGAGCAGTCCGGGCAGCGACGTCGTCCCGTCGAAGACGAGGAAGAGCGTGCCGAGGACGATGAAGAACAGGCCCGAGGCGAGCGAGGTGGTGTGCAGCCGCAGCCGGCCGAGGCTCAGCGGGCGGCCGCGGAGCCAGCGGCGGGCGCCCAGGTCGTAGCGGTCCCAGAGCAGCGCGAGCAGAAAGAGCGGGACCGCCATGCCCAGGGCGTAGACGGCGAGCAGCAGTCCGCCGTAGACCGGGCTGCCGCTCAGCGCGGACACCGTCAGCACACTGCCGAGGATCGGGCCCGCGCAGAAGCCCGCGAGGCCGTAGACGAGGCCGAGGGCGTAGACGGGGGCGGCGGTGGTCGGGCGGATCCGGCCGGAGAGCCGCGCCATCCGGCGGGAGGCGAAGCCGAGCCCCAGGATCTGGGCCACGCCCAGGGCGATGATCAGCCAGCCGCCGATCGCGACCAGCAGATCGCGGTTGCCGTAGAAGAACCGGCCGGCGTACGAACCGGCCACCCCGAGCGGGACCAGGGTGGTGGCCAGACCGGCGTAGAAGATTCCGGTACGGAGCAGCAGCCGGCCCGCCGAGTCCAGCGAGTACGCGAAGAACGCGGGGAGCAGCAGGGCGCTGCACGGGCTGATCAGGGCGAGCAGTCCCCCGAGGAACGCGGCGAAGTAGCCGATGTCCGTCATCGGCCGGCCTTCTCGGAGGGCTTGCCGCCGCTCCCGGCCGCCGCGAGCGCCGACTCGATCGCCTGGGTGAAGGCCGACATGGGCTGGGCGCCCGCGATCGGGCGGCCGTTGACCAGGAAGGAGGGGGTAGAGGTCGCGCCCAGGCCGTAGGCCTCGTCCTGGTCGCGCTTGACGGAGGCGCGGGCCTCGTCGCTGTCGATGTCCCGGGCGAAGCGGCCCGCGTCGGGGACGCCGGCCTCCTTGGCGAGCGCCTTCACCCGGTCCGCGGCGAAGCCCTTCTCCTTCGCCCCGTCGGCGTAGGCGGCGGCGTGGAACTGCCAGAAGCGGCCCTGCCGTCCGGCGGCCCACGCACCCCGGGCGGCGGTCTCGGACTCCTCGCCGAAGATCGGGAAGTTGCGCCATTCGATGCGCAGATCGCCGCGCTCGACATACTTCTCGATCAGTTCGGGCTCGGTGTCGCGGGCGAACTTCCCGCAGAAGCCGCACTTGAAGTCGGCGTACTCGACCATGACGACGGGGGCGTCCGCGCGGCCGACGGCGAGCGGGTCCTTCGCCTCGCGGCGGGCGAGCTTCTCCAGCTCGGCGTAGGCGCCGCTCTGCGGGTCGGCGGAGACCTCGGCGGGGGCGGCGGGCCCGCCGCCGGCGGACGGGGAGTCGTCGGGGCGGGTGGCGGTGTACGAGGCGAAGCCGAGCAGCAGGGCGGCCGCGACGACGCCCGCGCCGATGAGCAGCGGCTTGCCGCCGGGGCCGCGCGCGGGCTTCCGGGCGGGCTTGGCGGACGGCTTGGCGGACGGCTTGGCCGCGGGCTTCGCGGAGGGCTTCCGGGCGGGCTGGGGAGACGACGACATGAGGGTTTCTCACTCCTGGGCGAGGGCGGTACGAGGTCGGCCGGCCGGTCGCGCCCGGACCACGGCGGAACGGACGGACGACGGCCATGGACGACGGCCATGGACGACGGACGACAGACGACGAGCGACGAGCGACGGACGGCAGACGGCAGACGGCAGACGGCAGACGGCAGAGCAAAGCCGTAGAAGCATGACAATGCGGGCATACGACGGCAGAGGCCCGGGCCGCCGGGCCTAAACGCGCAGGACCGAGAGATCCACCGGGGTCGGCGGGCCGAGCGGCGGCGGACCGCGGTCGGGCGCCAGCCGGAGAGCCGTCACCCCCTCCAGCGCGCCCGGCGCGCCGTGCGGGTCGTAGGGGGCCGGCACGGGCTCGTACGAGACCCCGCCGCGCGGCGGGGGCGCGGGATGCGCCCCCCGGTCGTCGTCCGCCCCGCCCTTGCCGCAGCCGGGCGTCCAGTCCTGGGCCACCGCGACCGGGCCCGGGGCGGGGTCGGCGTACGACGGCGGGCACAGGGCCACCACCAGCGCGAAGACCATCGCCAGCAGCACGGACGCGGAAACCGGCAACCGGCTCCGGAGGTCACGGCTGAGCGGCATGGGGGCGCGGGTTCCCTTCCCGTACGGGACAGCGGAGCCCCCGGGCCGGACGAAGGGAACCGAGGGCGGCTGAATGATCTGTTCCATACTGCACCAGCTTGCGGAGGAAATGCGTTCGCCAGCTCTTTGACGGGGGTGCGATCCTGGGAGCCGTATGTCTACTTCCTTCGCCGACCTTCAGACGCTGCTGGCCGGGGTGTCGCTCCGCGACGCCCACCGGCTGGGCCGCCGTCTCGAAGGCGCCCGCCGCATCCGTAAGCCCGAGGCGCGGCAGGCCGTGCTGGACGAGATCGCCGCCGAGGCCGGGAAATCCGCCGAGCGGGTGACCCGGCGCGCCGAGCGCGTCCCCGCGATCAGCTATCCGGAGGAACTGCCGGTCAGCCAGAAGCGGGACGAGATCCTCGCCGCGATACGCGACCACCAGGTGGTGATCGTCGCGGGTGAGACCGGCTCGGGCAAGACGACCCAGATCCCCAAGATCTGTATGGAGCTGGGCCGCGGTGTGCGCGGCATGATCGGCCATACGCAGCCGCGCCGGATCGCGGCCCGCACCGTCGCCGAACGCGTCGCCGACGAGCTGAACACCCCGCTCGGCGAGGCCGTCGGCTGGAAGGTCCGCTTCACCGACCAGGTGGGCGGCGACACCTTCGTCAAGCTCATGACCGACGGCATTCTGCTCGCCGAGGTCCAGACCGACCGTGAGCTGCTCGCCTACGACACGATCATCATCGACGAGGCCCACGAGCGCTCCCTCAACATCGACTTCCTGCTGGGCTATCTCGCCCAGCTGCTGCCCAAGCGGCCCGATCTCAAGGTCGTCATCACCTCCGCGACGATCGACCCCGAGCGCTTCTCCCGCCACTTCGGCGACGCCCCGATCGTCGAGGTCAGCGGGCGCACCTATCCGGTCGAGGTCCGCTACCGGCCGCTGCTGGAGGACGACAGCGAGGAGAGCGACCGCGACCAGATCACCGCGATCTGCGAAGCCGTCGAGGAGCTTCAGGGCGAGGGCAAGGGCGACATCCTGGTCTTCCTCTCCGGCGAGCGGGAGATCCGCGACACGGCGGACGCGCTCAACAAGCGGAACTATCGCTTCACCGAGGTGCTGCCGCTCTACGCCCGGCTCTCCCACGCCGAGCAGCACCGGGTCTTCCAGGCCCACACCGGCCGCAGGATCGTTCTGGCGACCAATGTCGCCGAGACCTCGCTGACCGTCCCGGGCATCAAGTACGTCATCGACCCCGGCACCGCCCGTATCTCCCGGTACAGCCACCGCACCAAGGTGCAGCGGCTGCCCATCGAGCGGATCAGCCAGGCCAGCGCCAATCAGCGCAAGGGCCGCTGCGGCCGTACCTCCGACGGCATCTGCGTCCGGCTCTACTCCGAGGACGACTTCGAGGCCCGTCCCGAGTTCACCGACGCCGAGATCCTCCGCACCAATCTGGCCTCGGTCATCCTCCAGATGACGGCGGCCGGGCTCGGCGACATCGAGAAGTTCCCCTTCATCGACCCGCCGGACCACCGCAATATCCGCGACGGCGTGCAGCTGCTCCAGGAGCTGGGGGCGTTCGACCCGGCGCAGAAGGATGCGCGGAAGCAGCTCACCCCGCTCGGGCGCAAGCTCTCCCAGCTGCCGGTGGACCCGCGGCTCGCCCGGATGGTCGTCGAGGCCGACAAGAACGGCTGCGTCCGCGAGGTGATGGTGATCGCCGCCGCGCTCTCCATCCAGGACCCGCGCGAACGGCCGGCCGAGAAACAGACCCAGGCCGATCAGCAGCACGCCCGCTTCAAGGACGAGACCTCCGACTTCCTCGCGTACCTCAATCTCTGGCGCTATGTGCGCGAGCAGCAGAAGGAACGCGGCTCCTCCAGTTTCCGCCGGATGTGCAAGCAGGAGTATCTGAACTTCCTGCGGATCCGTGAGTGGCAGGACATCTACGCCCAGCTCCGCCAGGTCGCCAAGACCATGGGGATTCACATCAATGAGGAGGACGGGCCGGAGACGAGCGTCCATATCTCGCTGCTGTCCGGACTGCTCTCCCACATCGGTCTGAAAGACGCCGACGCCAAGAACGAGTATCTGGGCGCGCGCGGCGCGAAATTCGCCGTCTTCCCCGGTTCGGCGCTCTTCAAGAAGCCCCCCCGGCTGGTGATGTCCGCCGAGCTGGTGGAGACCTCCCGGCTCTGGGCCCGGGTCAACGCCAGGGTCGAGCCGGAGTGGGTCGAGCCGCTCGCCCAGCATCTGCTCAAGCGCACCTACAGCGAGCCGCACTGGGAGAAGGACCAGGCGGCGGTGATGGCGTACGAGAAGGTCACGCTGTACGGGGTGCCGATCGTCGCGCAGCGCAAGGTGAACTACGGCCGTATCGACCCCGAGGTCTCGCGGGATCTTTTCATCCGCAACGCTCTGGTCGAGGGCGATTGGCGCACCCACCACAAATTCTTCGCCGCGAACCGCAGACTCCTCACCGAGGTCGAGGAGCTGGAGAACCGGGCCCGGCGCCGCGACATCCTCGTGGACGACGAGACCCTCTTCGACTTCTACGACCGCCGGGTGCCCGACGACGTCGTATCCGGCGCGCACTTCGACTCCTGGTGGAAGCGGAAACACCGGGAGGAGCCGGAGCTTCTCGACTTCGAGCGCGAGATGCTCATCAATGAGAAGGCCGGCGCGGTCACCAAGGACGACTATCCCGACTCCTGGCGGCAGGGGCGGCTGAAGTTCCGGGTGACCTATCAATTCGAGCCAGGAGCGGACGCGGACGGAGTGACCGTCCACATCCCGCTCCAGGTACTGAATCAGGTCACCGACGGCGGATTCGACTGGCAGATCCCCGGACTGCGCGAAGAGGTCGTCGTGGAGCTGATCCGCTCCCTGCCGAAGCCCGTCCGCCGCCATTACGTGCCCGCGCCGAACTACGCGGCCAAGTTCCTGGAGCGGGCGGCGCCCCTCCAGGAGCCGCTGCCGGTGACGCTGGCGCGCGAGCTGCAGCGGATGGTCGGGGTCCCGGTCTCGCCGGACGACTTCGACCTGTCCCGGGTGCCCGACCACCTGAAGATCACCTTCCGGATCATCGACGAGCGCCGCCGCAAGCTCGCCGAGGACAAGGACCTGGAGGCGCTCCAGCTCAAACTGCGCCCCAGGGCCCGGCAGGCGCTCTCCCAGGCCGCCGCGGCGACGGCGGGCCCACAGGGCGAGTCGATCGAGCGCACGGGGCTCACGGACTGGACGATCGGATCGCTGAGCAAGGTCTTCGAGACCCGGCGGGCCGGACAGCCGGTCAAGGCCTACCCGGCGCTGACGGAGGCCGGCGAGACCGTCTCCGTACGGCTCTTCGACACCCAGGCCGAGCAGAAGCAGGCGATGTGGCGGGGCACCCGGAAGCTGATCCTGCTCAACATCCCGGTGAACCCGGCGAAGTTCGCCTCCGACAAGCTCACCAACCAGCAGAAGCTCGCCCTCTCCGGCAATCCCCACGGCTCGATCCAGGCCCTCTTCGACGACTGCGCGACCGCCGCCGCCGACAAGCTGCTCGCCGATCACGGCGGGCCCGCGTGGGACGAGGAGTCGTACCGGAAGCTGTACGACTCGGTCCGCGCGGACCTGGTGGACACCACCGTCCGGACGGTGGGCCAGGTGCAGCAGATCCTGGCCGCCTGGCAGGCCTGTGAGCGCCGCCTGAAGGCCACGAAGAGCCTGACGCTGATCAACAACGTCCAGGACGTACGGGAGCAGCTGACGGCCCTCGTGCCGGCGGGCTTCGTCACCCGCACCGGGCTGCGGCGGCTGCCGGACCTGATGCGCTATCTGGTCGCCGTGGACCGCAGACTCCAGCAGATGCCGACCTCCGTGCAGCGCGACACCACCCGCATGGAGAAGGTCCACGAGATGCAGGACGAGTACGCCTGGCTGCTGGAGCAGATGCCCCGGGGCAGGCCGGTCCCGCAGGAGGTACTGGACGTCCGCTGGATGATCGAGGAGCTGCGGGTGAGCTACTTCGCCCACGCCCTGGGCACCGCGTACCCCGTCTCCGACAAGCGGATCGTGAAGGCGATCGACGCGCTCGCTCCGTGACGGCCCCGTCACCCGGAGCGAGTTCGACCGCCGGGCCACCGCTGCTGTAGAGTTTCATCTCGCAGCCCAACGCACCAATCGGAGCTGCGAAACCTGGTCCTGTGGAGCAGTTTGGAGTGCTCGCCACCCTGTCAAGGTGGAGGCCGCGGGTTCAAATCCCGTCAGGACCGCAGTTGAAGGCCCGTCTCTGATCAAGAGGCGGGCCTTCGTCGTGCGCCCACGGCAGCCGGAGGCCGCGCCACGCGGCGGAGCCGCGCGACAGACACAGCAAATCCCGTCAGGACCGCAGCCGAACACCCGCCCCCGAACAAGAGACGGGCCTTCGCCGCATGCCCACCGCAGCCCGAGGCCGCGCCACGCGGCGGAGCCGCACCACGACCCCGCCCCGCCCCGAAACCCAACTTCCGGCCAGGAAAAGGGCCCTCGGCGCGCCCTCGCGGCGCGAAGGCCGCGGGAGGCGCCGCGGGACGCCGTCTTGACGGCCACCGGCTCCCCCGGTACCCACTCCTTAAGGCTCAACGCGAGCCGGCACACACCACAGCGGAGGTGACGTGCATGGCGGCGGCCACGGCGGGACGACACGAGACCGGAGCGCTGCTGCGCGCCCACCTGGCGGCCGCGTCCGGCTATCGGCACCTCACCAGGCACTGCCCGATCTGCCACCGTCTCCTGCGGCTCGCCATGGAGCCCCAGGAGGCCGTCCCCGCACCGGACCCGGCACACCCCGGCGAGTCCGGCCCGACGCCCGCCCGGAAGCCGGCCGACGCCGCCGGCGGCGGACGCGGCGAGGACGAAGGTCCCGACAGCGAGTGACTTCGGCCCAGTGGATCCGGGCCGCGAAAGTGACACGCTCGACAATGGCAAGGCTTGCACGGTGTGACGGGTGTCACCGTATAGGTTTTCAGAACCCAGGTGCTGAGCGCCTGCCCACAACCAACCAATTTAATATGTGCAATTGCACCGCCCTGTGAACACCCGTCTCACCCCCGCGCGCCTTCCCCCCTGAGGACCGGCGGAGCCCGCCCGGGCCGCGCCGGCGCACCCGGCCGCGAGAGCACAAAAAATCGCGCTGGACCCGGCGGAGTCCAGCGCGATCAATGTCCGGGGTCTGTTGGGGCAGACATCCGGCATGTGGAGCTATGGGTGGGCTCAACCGGGATGGGGGTCCCGGAAAGGCCCGGTCAGCGAGGCTCTCAGGCCTCGCTGCGCTGCTGCGGAATACCCGCGAGCAGCGCGCGTACCTCTGCCTCGCGATACCGGCGATGCCCGCCGAGCGTACGAATCGACGTGAGCTTGCCTGCCTTCGCCCAGCGGGTGACCGTCTTCGGGTCCACGCGGAACATCGTGGCAACCTCAGCCGGGGTCAGCAGCGGCTCGGCATCAGGGGTGCGAGCGGTCATGAGCGGCCTCCTCGGGAGAACCGAACCTTCTCGGTTCATTCCTCTAAATTCTGCACCTTGACCCGCGTTGCCCGAAATGGCGGACGCGGGCCGAGTCGGTTATAGGACGAACGGCTTGTCCTCGGCACTACAACTACACCATCTGTCCAGCCACGTCGGCCAAACCGACGGAATTGCCCTCTGAGGTGTTCATCAGTGGCTGAACGCCGATGGACCGGGCCATAGCGGACAGTCACGTCACAGTGACGATCAGTCACAGAGCGATCAGGAGCCATCAGAACCCCCATAGAGCGCAATGCCGAGCATTCCGCCCTTAGTTGGACGGAAGGAACCCTCCCCGGACTCCTTGTCCTATTTTGACACGAGGGTATGCGATGGGCGCAAGGGCCCAGATAGTGCAGTCCGTCACGCTTGAGACAAAGGCCCGGATCGGGACCTAGGGCCTGGACGGAAGGCCTCAATCATCCACACAATCGCTCAGTTTGCGAATTGCAGGTCCCTCACCACCCGCCATCGAGCCACAAGCCGGGCATAAGCCTCGCCCGCGGCGTCCCCGTCGCCCGATCTCAGCGCGGCGATCCCCGCCGCCACGTCCGCCGCCGAGTGATCGTCGGCGAGCTGCGGCCCGGAGAGGGCGTGCACCAGGCCCCCGTAGTCCAGCTCCACCAGCGAGCGGGGATGGAACTCCTCCAGCCAGCGGCCCACGTCCATCAGGCCGTCGATCAGCGGGCCCGCGTCCGACTCCTCGCGCAGCGCCTTCAGCGCCCGGGCGGTCCGGCGGCGGGCCTGGACCATCGGCGTGCGGTAGCGCAGCGCGGGGGCGCCGGGCCCGCCCGGCTCGTACACCCGCTCGGCGTCGGCGAAGAGCACGAACCAGCGGACCGGGACCTGCCAGACCGCGCTTCTGATCCATGGGCGGGCGTCCGGATTGCGTTCGCGCCACCGCTCCCAGTCGGCGGCGGCCTGGCCCCGGACCACCGGCGGCAGCACGGCGTCCAGCAGCGGCGCCGGGAACTCCTGGACCAGCTCCTCCAGGGCCAGCCAGCCCCGCAGCCGGGTGCGCCAGGGGCAGACGCAGACCACGCCGTCCACCTCGGTCACAAACGCCTCGGCGCTCTCGTGGACCGGCACCGGCACCGGCGGCGTGGGCAGCAAATCGGCCAGCGAGCGGCGCAGTTCGTCCTGGGCGGTGGGGGCGCGGCCGCGGCGCGCGTACTCCGCCCAGTGCTCGCGCTCCCCGCGCGGAAAGGCGGCCAGGGGCTCGTACACCCGCAGATAGGCCGTATAGGGCACAAGAACCGAGGACACCGCCGGCATGTCGCAAATCCTTCCACGGGCGTACTCCACCAGGGGGTGATCCTGGGCACGGGACCTGATCCACACCCGCGCAGCACTTACCCTCGTGCCCAATCGGACCGTCCCCACCCACAGGATGGTCCTTCGTCCGCCGCTTCGTACTTGGGAGTCACCACAGTGACCGATGTGACCGGCGCTTCCGTCGATGTACTGCACACCCTGTTCCGCTCGGACCAGGGCGGCCATGAGCAGGTAGTGCTCTGTCAGGATCGCGCCTCCGGCCTGAAGGCCGTCATCGCCCTCCACTCCACCGCCCTGGGCCCGGCCCTGGGCGGCACCCGCTTCTACCCCTACGCCTCCGAGGCCGCGGCCGTCGCCGACGCGCTGAACCTCGCCCGGGGCATGTCGTACAAGAACGCCCTGGCCGGCCTCGCGCACGGCGGCGGCAAAGCAGTGATCATCGGCGATCCCGAGACCCTCAAGAGCGAGGAACTGCTGCTCGCGTACGGCCGCTTCGTGGAGTCGCTCGGCGGGCGCTATGTGACCGCCTGCGACGTCGGCACCTATGTCGCCGACATGGACGTGGTCGCCCGCGAGACCCGCTGGGCCACCGGCCGCTCCCCGGAGAACGGCGGCGCGGGGGACTCCTCCGTGCTCACCGCGTACGGGGTCTTCCAGGGCATGCGGGCCTCGGCCCAGCACCTCTGGGGCTCGCCCTCGCTCAGCGGCCGCAAGGTCGGCGTCGCCGGCGTCGGCAAGGTCGGTCATCACCTGGTGAACCATCTGATTCAGGACGGCGCCGAGGTGATCGTCACCGATGTGCGCGAAGAGTCTGTACGACGAATTCAGGCCAAATATCCGCAGGTCACCGCCGTCCCTGACACCGCCGCGCTGATCCGGATCCCGGGTCTGGACTTCTACGCGCCCTGCGCGCTCGGCGGCGCGCTGAACGACGCCACCGTGCCGGTGCTGACCGCGAAGGTCGTCTGCGGCGCGGCGAACAACCAGCTCGCGCACCCGGGCGTGGAGAAGGACCTCGCCGACCGCTCCGTTCTCTACGCGCCCGACTACGTGGTGAACGCCGGCGGGGTGATCCAGGTCGCCGACGAGCTGCACGGCTTCGACTTCGACCGGTGCAAGGCGCAGGCGTCGAAGATCTACGACACCACGCTGGAGATATTCGCACGTGCGAATGAGGATGGCGTTCCGCCCGCCGTGGCGGCGGACCGGATCGCCGAGCAGCGCATGGCGGAGGCCCGCCGGCGCTGAGATTGATCATGGCTTCGGCCCGCCGCGTCGGGAGACAAGACTCACCCCGGTCGGCGGGTCGACCGCCAAGAAGAGGTTAATATCGCAGTTGACCAGCGAGGACGGGGCTCCTCGCGGGTCCTGCGAAGTGGCACGTCATGCGGGCGGCGTACCGTATGGCTGCGGAAGCAGGTACCGTTGAAGCCCTACGGGCCGGTCTCCCCGCGGGGAGTCCGTTCCGACTCATGAACGCGTGTCAAGACTCTGGGGCCGTCGAGCCCCGTCACCGAGGGGGTCGAGCCATGGGGCGCGGCCGGGCCAAGGCCAAGCAGACAAAGGTCGCCCGCCAGCTGAAGTACAACAGCGGCGGGACTGACCTGTCGCGTCTGGCCAACGAGCTGGGCGCTTCGACTTCGAGCCAGCCTCCGAATCCGGAGCCGTTCGAGGACGACGACGACGAGGAAGACGACCCGTACGCGCGGTACGCGGAGATGTACAACGACGATGAGGACGAGGACGACGAGTCCGGTCCTTCGTCACATCGCCGCGGCGCTTGACGTCGTAGCTGGCCACCGACCCGGTCCGGATCACTCCGGACCGGGTTCTGTGCTGTACGGGTCAGACCGCGCGGGCGGTCCGGATCACGCGTGATCGCCGACGAGGGCGGCGCCCGTGCTGTGATCGCCGCGCTCGGTGATCTCTCCGGCGACCCAGGCCTTCACCCCGCGGTCCGCCAGCAGGGTCAGCGCGACGTCCGCCGACTCCTCGGGCACCACGGCGATCATGCCGACGCCCATGTTGAGCGTCTTCTCCAGTTCGAGGCGCTCGACCCGGCCCGCCCGTCCGACGAGGTCGAAGACCGGCCCCGGCGTCCAGGTCGAACGGTCGACCACGGCGTGGAGTCCGTCCGGCACCACACGGGCGAGGTTGTTGGCAAGACCGCCGCCGGTGACATGGCTGAAGGCGTGCACCTCGGCGGCCCGGGTGAGCGCCAGACAGTCCAGGGAGTAGATCTTGGTCGGTTCGAGCAGTTCTTCGCCCAGCGTGCGGCCGAACTCCTCCACATGGGACTCCAGCGCCATTCCCGCGTGATCCAGGAGGACATGGCGGACCAGCGAGTACCCGTTGGAGTGAAGGCCGGAGGAGGCCATGGCGATGACCGCGTCCCCCGTACGGATGCGATCCGAGCCCAGCAGCCGGTCGGCCTCGACCACGCCCGTGCCGGCGCCGGCGACGTCGAAGTCGTCCTCGCCGAGCAGCCCCGGGTGCTCGGCGGTCTCGCCGCCCACCAGCGCGCAGCCCGCGAGGACACAGCCCTCGGCGATGCCCTTGACGATGGCGGCGACCCGCTCGGGGTGGACCTTGCCGACGCAGATGTAGTCGGTCATGAAGAGCGGTTCGGCGCCGCAGACCACGATGTCGTCGACGACCATGCCGACCAGGTCGTGGCCGATGGTGTCGTACACGCCGAGCTTGCGGGCCAGGTCGACCTTGGTGCCGACGCCGTCGGTCGCGGTGGCCAGCAGCGGGCGCTCGTACCGCTTGAGGGCGGAGACGTCGAAGAGGCCGGCGAAGCCGCCGATGCCGCCGAAGACCTCGGGGCGCCGGGTCCGCTTCACCCACTCCTTCATCAGCTCGACGGCGCGGTCACCGGCTTCGATGTCGACGCCCGCGCCGGCGTAGCTGGCGCCGGGGCCCGCCTGCGGAGCAAGGTCGGAAGACTCAGATGTCATGACGGAGAGAGCTTTCGTATCGATACTGCGGAGCCCCGGCCGCGGGCCGCCTCACGGTGACCCACGGCGCTGTGGATCACCGTGCTGTGGCACACGGAACCTATGGGCGGCGGAGTGCGTCGGCGGCGTCGGTGCCGCCCGCCAGCTCGGTTTCGAGCAGCTGCTTGCCCAGCAGCTCGGGGTCGGGAAGATCCATCGGGTACTCGCCGTCGAAGCAGGCGCGGCAGAGATTCGGCTTGGCGATGGTGGTCGCCTCGATCATGCCGTCGATGGAGATGTAGGAGAGGGAATCGGCGCCCATGGAGGTGCCGATCTCCTCGATCGTCATCCCGTTGGCGATCAGTTCGGCCCGGGTGGCGAAGTCGATCCCGAAGAAGCAGGGCCACTTCACCGGCGGCGAGGAGATCCGTACGTGGACCTCGGCCGCACCGGCTTCACGGAGCATCTTGATCAGGGCGCGCTGGGTGTTGCCGCGGACGATCGAGTCGTCCACGACGACCAGCCGCTTGCCCCGGATGACTTCCTTGAGGGGGTTCAGCTTGAGGCGGATGCCGAGCTGACGGATGGTCTGGGAAGGCTGGATGAAGGTCCGGCCGACATAGGCGTTCTTGACGAGCCCGGAGCCGTAGGGAATCCCGCTCGCCTCGGCGTAGCCGATCGCGGCGGGGGTGCCGGACTCCGGAGTCGCTATGACCAGGTCCGCCTCGGCAGGAGCTTCTTTGGCCAATTTCCGGCCCATCTCCACCCGGGACAGATAAACGTTCCGGCCGGCGATGTCGGTGTCGGGGCGGGCGAGATAGACATACTCGAAGACACAGCCCTTGGGCTTCGCTTCCGCGAATCGAGAGGTGCGGAGGCCGTTCTCGTCGATGGCGATCATCTCGCCCGGCTCGATCTCCCGGACATAGCTCGCACCGCAGATGTCGAGGGCGGCGGACTCACTGGCCACCACCCAGCCGCGATCGAGCCGGCCGAGCACCAGCGGGCGGATGCCCTGGGGGTCCCGGGCCGCGTACAGGGTGTCCTCGTCCATGAAGACGAGCGAGAAGGCGCCACGGACCTCGGGAAGGATCCGGGCCGCGGCCTGCTCGATGGTGAGGGGCTTGCCGTCGTCGTCCGCCTGGCCCGCGAGCAGAGCGGTGACCAGATCGGTGTCGTTGGTGGCCGCGACCTGAGTGGCGCGTCCGTCCTGACGGGGCAGATCGGCGACCATCTCGGCGAGCTGGGCGGTATTGACCAGATTGCCGTTGTGGCCGAGGGCGATGGAGCCGCGGGCCGTGGCCCGGAAAGTCGGTTGCGCGTTCTCCCAGACGGATGCTCCAGTGGTCGAGTAGCGCGCGTGACCGACAGCGATATGTCCGCGCAGGGAACCGAGGGAGGTCTCGTCGAAAACCTGTGAGACGAGGCCCATGTCCTTGAAGACGAGGATCTGAGACCCGTTGCTCACCGCGATTCCGGCGGATTCCTGGCCTCGGTGCTGGAGGGCGTAGAGCCCGAAGTACGTCAGTTTTGCGACCTCTTCACCCGGAGCCCAGACACCGAAGACGCCACAAGCGTCCTGGGGGCCTTTCTCGCCGGGGAGCAGATCGTGATTGAGTCGACCGTCACCACGTGGCACGGCACCGAGTGTAGGCGAGATCGACCACCGGTCCGAATTGGGGTGGACGAATCGGCTCTGGGTGACGGGGCCGTCACCGGGCGGGGGCGGGGCTCCGCCGCTCCGGCGCACCGCGCGGGAGCGGCCTTCGGCGGGCCCGGCGCGGACCTACGGCGGGCCCGGCGCGGACCTTCGGCGGCCCTGGCGCCGGGCGGCGACCGGCCGCCCGGCGCGGAGGGGCCGCGGATTCTACCGCTCGGCGACGGCGGAGACGCGCTTGTCGCCCGGTCCGGTGAGGGTCAGTCCGCGGTGCAGCAGGTTGTACGTCACCTCTTGGTCGAGCACCTTGAGCAGATGCGCCTCGACCTGACCGGCCGTGCCCGCGCACATCATGCGGGTGGCGGCGACCCGGCCCAGGGTGATCTTCGAACCGGTGATCTTCGCGGGCGCGGTGAAGGAGTTGCAGCCGAGGTTGCCGCGCACCTTGCCGTCCTTGGTGAAGGTGAATCGGGCGCCCTTCGCCGTGCCGGCCGGCATCGGGGTCGCGACATCCCCGTCGAGCAGGGAGTTCACCGTCCAGGTGGTGCCGATCAGCGGGGCCGGCTCCTCGGAGGTCAGGGCGATGGTGTCGCCCCCGCCGCTGGTCAGGGTGAGCTTCTTACCGGTGAGTTGGGCCTTGAGGCGGCCCGTGAAGACGGTCTGGACCTTCTCCTCGAACTTCTGGGCCGAGGGCTCGCAGCCGACGGCGGTCGACTCCGCCGCGCCCACGGCGAGGGTGTCGCCGTCGACCTTCGCCGTCGCGCCGAACGGATTGCAGCCGTAGTTGCCCTGGGCCCGCCCCTTCTCGGTGATCTCGACATGCGCGCCGTCGGGGGCGGTGGTCTTCTCGCCGCCGACGGTGACGCTGTCGAAGGACCAGTGCACACCGGCGAGAGGGACGTCGGGGGCGCTCGCCTTGCCGACGCCGTCTCCGTCTCCGTTGCCGGATCCGGAGCCGCAGGCGGCGAGCGTGAGGAGGGCCAGGACGGTGAGGGGGACGCTCAGCTCGTTACGCATGCCCCTGGGACGGGACGGACGCCGGACCGGTTCCCGTCGCTCGCGGCAGGCTCCGGGCGGGGCGGCCCCGCTCAGCCGAGGATCGGCAGCAGCCCCGCGAGATCGGCCCGCTCGCCGCTCGCGCCGACCCGCGCCGCGCCCAGCTCCTCGGCCCAGCCCGTCCGCCCGGCGGCGAGCCGCACCCAGGTCAGCGGGTCGGTCTCCACCACATTGGGCGGAGTGCCCCGGGTGTGCCGGGGGCCCTCGACGCACTGCACCACCGCATACGGCGGAATCCGCACCTCCACCGCTCCGCCCGGGGCCTTGAGCGCGAGGGCGTCGGCGAGGAGGCGGGTGCAGGCGGCGAGCGCCTGCCGGTCGAGGGGGACGCTGAGGCCGGTCGCCTCGTTGAGATCGTCGGTGTGGACGACCAGTTCGACGGTACGGGTGACCAGGAGGTCGCCGAGCCGCATGGGACCGAAGCGGGTCGGCACCGGCCGGTCGTCCCCGGCCGCCGCCAGCGCCTCGCCGAGCCGGGCGGCGCTCCGGGCGAGCCCCTCGGCCGGATCGCCCTCCCCGGCCGGGGCCCCGGAGTCCTCGTCGATCGCGCCCGCCGCGCGGAAGGGCCACTCCATCAGCGCGGTCTCGGCCCTCGGCGGCGCGGGCTCGTCGAGGTCCCGGACGACGGAGCCGAGCACGGTCGCCAGATGCGCGGTGAGGTCGCGCACCGTCCAGTCCCCCAGCCGGGTGGGCCGGTCGAGCTGCTCGGGTGTGAGCGCGCCCGCCGCCTCGGCGAGCAGCGCGGACTGCGCGAGCACGGCGGCGCGGATCTTGGCGGAGTCATAGGCGCGGGGGCGTTTGCGGGCCGGTGGCATGGGGGTGAGATTAGTCGGCGGCCCGGGCGGTCGCGGAGCCGTCCACGGCGAAGGTCTCGCCGTTGGCCGGGACCCCGACGCCGCGCCAGCTGAACGGGAGGCCGCGCGCGGTGTCCGGGTCGGGGCCGTCCATCAGCTGGAAGTGGAGGTGCGGCTCGGTGGAGTTGCCCGAGTTCCCGCAGCGGGCGAGGAGCTGGCCGGCCCGTACCCGGTCGCCGGCGCGGACGGCGAGCGAGCCGTGCTGGACATGGGCGTAGGCCGCGTGGACGCCGTCGCCGAGGTCGAGCACGATCCGGTTGCCGAAGACGGCGGCCGGGCCCGCCATGTCCCGCAGGGCGGACTCGGCGAGCAGCAGATAGGCGATCATCAGCGGGGAGTTACGGCTCAGATGGTCGCGCCGGCCGTCGGAGGCGTGGACGACGGTGGCGTCCGCGACGGCGAGCAGCGGGGCGCCGTAGGACGGGAAGTCCCGGTTGCGCCGGACAACGGGCCAGAGCCAGGCGAAGGCGGGGCGGCCGGGGGCGTCCGGGCCCTCGGGTTCGGCGAGGATGTCGACGGCGTACGTCTGTCCGTAGCCGTGGGTGCCGTGGCTGGGCACCTTGTCGGCGGGGCTGTTCAGGGTCGTCCAGCGGCCGGTGACCGGCGGCTCCACCTCGATCGGGGGCGGTCGCTTCTCGGGGGTGTGGTCCCTGGCCGCGCGGGCGTTCGAGGTGATGCCGAGGACCATCGCGGTGACGCCGAGCCCCAGAATCCACAGCGTGCCGATGGGGAGGTCGATCAGAAAGCTGGTGATCACCAGGACGATGAAGACGATCCAGAGGGCGCGGATCCCGGTCATGAGCGCTTTCCGGTTCCGCGCGGGCGGGCTGGGCGCGGGGGCGTTGGGCACGGGCGCGGGGGCGCTCGGCTCGGGCGCGTTGGGCCCGGGCACGGGCACGGTCGGCGCGGGCGCGCTCGGTTCCGGCGGATGCGGCGCGGGTGCGTTCCGTACCGGTGTGGACCCGGACAGATCGGGCGTGGGCGGGTTCGGTGCGGACATGCGTGTCCCCCGGGTTGTGGGTGTCGGTGCGGCCCGCCGTCGCGGGTTCACGGGCGGGCCGCGGTCAGGGCGACCAGCAGCGGCACCACCCGGACCGGGGGCACTTCGTAGCGTCCCCCGCCCGAGGCGTGCAGCCAGCCGGCGGCGGTGAGCCGGCGCAGATGGTGGTAGATCTGGCCCGTGGTGCCGAGGCCGTCGAGTTCGGCCAGCTCGGCGGCGGTGCGCCGGCCGCCGAGGATCTCGCGCAGCAGCCGCAGCCGTACGGCGTTGCCCAGCGCGGCGAAGGAGTCGGCCGTCTCGGTCCAGTCGCCGTCGAGGAGCGCGCCGGTGAGCGCGCCGTACTGCCATTCGTACCGCTCCCCGGTCGGCAGCCGGACGGCTCCGGTGAAGAGCACCCCGCCGTCGGCGGCACCGAGCGCGGCGAGCCGCTCCTTGAAGTCCTCCAGCGCCCGGAAGTCGTCCTCGCCGTCGGCGGCGGTGGCGGGAGCCGGGGCCGGGCCGCGCTCCTCCAGCGCGGCGAGCCTGCGCTCCAGCTCGGCGACGCGCTCGTCCAGTTCCATGCGTACCAATATACGTAAGTACGTACATACGTACGCCCAGGAGACGGCGAAGCCCCCGCTCCACCGGAGGGAGCGGGGGCTTCGCCGGACGTCCGATCAGCCGAAGAGGGCCGGAAGGGTCTCCTCGTGGGCGGTGCGCAGCTCGCTCAGCGCGATCCCGAACTCGCCCTGCAGCTCGATCTCATCGCCGTCCACCACACCGATACGGGCGGCGGGCAGCCCGCGCGCGCCGCACATGTCGGTGAAGCGCAGCTCCTCGCTGCGCGGCACCGAGACGACCGCGCGCCCCGCCGACTCGCTGAACAGGAAGGTGAACGCGTCCAGACCGTCCGGGACGACCAGCCGCGCGCCCTTGCCGCCGCGCAGACACGACTCGACCACGGCCTGGATCAGACCGCCGTCCGACAGATCGTGCGCCGCGTCGATCATTCCGTCGCGCGAGGCGGAGATCAGGATCTCGCCCAGCAGCTTCTCCCGGTCGAGGTCGACCTTCGGCGGCAGACCGCCGAGGTGGTCGTGGACGACCTGGGACCAGGCCGAGCCGCCGAACTCCTCCGCGGTGTCCCCGAGCAGATAGAGCAGCTGCCCCTCCTCCGCGAACGCGATCGGGGTCCGGCGGTTGACGTCGTCGATCACGCCGAGCACCGCGACCACGGGCGTCGGGTGGATCGCGGTCTCGCCGGTCTGGTTGTACAGCGACACATTGCCGCCGGTGACCGGGGTGCCCAGCTGCTGACAGGCGTCCGCGAGACCGCGGACGGCCTCGGCGAACTGCCACATCACGTCCGGGTCCTCGGGCGAGCCGAAGTTCAGACAGTCCGAGACGGCCAGCGGCCGGGCGCCGGTGGCGGCGACATTGCGGTACGACTCCGCCAGCGCGAGCTGCGCCCCGGTGTACGGGTCGAGCTTGGTGTAGCGGCCGTTGCCGTCGGTCGCCATCGCGACGCCGAGATCGGTGCTCTCGTCGACGCGGACCATGCCCGCGCCCTCGGGCTGGGCCAGCACGGTGTTGCCCTGGACGAACCGGTCGTACTGATCGGTGATCCACGCCTTCGACGCCTGGTTCGGCGAGGCCACCAGCTTCAGGACCTGCTCGCGCAGCTCCGCTGCCCCGGCCGGCCGGGGCAGCAGGCCCGCGTCGTCCGCCTGGAGGGCGTCCTGCCAGGAGGGCCGGGCGTACGGGCGCTGGTAGACCGGGCCCTCGTGGGCGACGGTGCGCGGCGGCACGTCCACGATCTGCTCGCCGTGCCAGAAGATCTCCAGCCGCTCGCCCTCGGTGACCTCGCCGATGACGGTGGCGATCACGTCCCACTTCTCGCAGATCTCCAGGAAGCGTTCGACCTTCCCGGGCTCCACGATCGCGCACATGCGCTCCTGCGACTCGCTCATGAGGATCTCCTCGGGCGAGAGCGTCGCGTCGCGCAGCGGCACGGTGTCCAGATCCACCCGCATACCGCCGGAGCCGGCGCTCGCCAGCTCGGAGGTGGCGCAGGAGAGCCCGGCGCCGCCGAGGTCCTGGATGCCCGCGACGAGCTTCTCCCGGAAGATCTCCAGGGTGCACTCGATGAGGAGCTTCTCCTGGAACGGGTCGCCGACCTGGACGGCGGGGCGCTTGGCCGGGCCGGTGCTCTCGAAGGTCTCGGAGGCGAGCACCGAGACCCCGCCGATGCCGTCGCCGCCGGTGCGGGCGCCGTACAGGATGACCTTGTTGCCCGGTCCCGACGCCTGCGCGAGGTGGATGTCCTCGTGCTTCATCACACCGATGCAGCCCGCGTTGACCAGCGGATTGCCCTGGTAGCAGGGGTCGAAGACGACCTCGCCGCCGATGTTCGGCAGGCCCAGGCAGTTGCCGTAGCCGCCGACGCCCGAGACGACGCCGGGCAGCACCCGGCGGGTGTCGGGGTGGTCGGCCGCGCCGAACCGCAGCGGGTCGACCACGGCGACCGGGCGCGCGCCCATCGCCAGGATGTCGCGGACGATGCCGCCGACGCCGGTGGCCGCGCCCTGGTAGGGCTCGATGTAGGAGGGGTGGTTGTGCGACTCGACCTTGAAGGTCACCGCGTACCCCTGGCCGACGTCGACGACGCCCGCGTTCTCGCCGATGCCGACGAGCATGGCGTCGTTCTCGGGGACCTTCTCGCCGAACTGCCGCAGATGGACCTTGCTCGACTTGTACGAGCAGTGCTCGGACCACATGACGCTGTACATCGCCAGCTCGGCGCCGGTGGGACGGCGGCCCAGGATCTCCCGGATCCGCGCGTACTCGTCCTGCTTGAGGCCGAGTTCGGCCCACGGCTGGTCGGTTTCGGGCGTGACGGTGGCGTGCTTGACCGTATCGAGGCTCATGCCGTGACCAGCTTCTTGATGACGGAGGTGAAGAAGGCGAGACCGTCGGTGCGGCCGGTGCCGATCAGGGGCTCCACCGCGTGCTCGGGGTGCGGCATCAGGCCCACGACATTGCCCTCGGCGTTGGTGACGCCCGCGATGTCGCGGAGCGAGCCGTTGGGGTTGCCGTCGAGATAGCGGAAGGCGACCCTGCCCTCGGCCTCCAGTTCGTCCAGCACCCGCTCGTCGGCGACATAACGGCCGTCGATGTTCTTCAGGGGTACGGAGATCTCCTGGCCGGCCGTGTAGTCGGCGGTCCAGGCGGTCTCCGCGTTCTCCACCCGCAGCTTCTGGTCGCGGCAGATGAAGTGGAGGTGATTGTTGCGGAGCATCGCGCCCGGCAGGAGATGCGACTCGGTGAGGATCTGGAAGCCGTTGCAGATGCCGAGGACCGGCAGCCCCGCCCTGGCCTGATCGATGATCGTCTCCATCACGGGCGAGAACCGGGAGATGGCCCCGGCCCGCAGATAGTCGCCGTAGGAGAAGCCTCCGGCGAGGACCACGGCGTCGACCTGCTTGAGGCTTTTGTCCCGGTGCCAGAGGGAGACGGGCTCGGCGCCCGCGAGCCGTACGGCCCGCAGACTGTCCCGGTCGTCCAGCGTGCCGGGGAAGGTGACGACCCCGATCCGGGTGTTGCCGAGGCTCGGGGAGCCGGCCCCGGCGGCGGAGGACGGGACCGCGGTCACGACTCCACCCTGACGACGAAGTCCTCGATGACGGTGTTGGCGAGGAACGTTTCGGCCATCTTGTGGATGCGGGCGAGGGCGTCGTCGTCGACCGGTCCCTCCACCTCCAGTTCGAAGCGCTTCCCCTGACGGACGTCCGCGATGCCGTCGAAACCGAGACGGGGCAGCGCGCGCTGCACGGCCTGTCCCTGCGGGTCGAGGATCTCGGGCTTGAGCATGACGTCGACTACGACGCGTGCCACGGGCACTCCCGGTGATGTGGTGCGAAGGCGGTCCGCCCAGCGTACCCGGCCAAGAAATCTACTCGCGTAGATATGGGTGGATTTCCGAGGCCCCCAAGACGGAACACGGACGGAACACGACAGCCTCCGACCAGGCGTAACCGGCGTCGAAAATCACGGAAAATAACCCGCTCGTCATTGATCGGACACGCGCACATAATTGGGTGGGCTTCACAATGCACCACCGATCGCTGTACAAAGGAATGCAGAGGACAGCACTTTTACCCCCTCGACCGCCGGAATGCCGGTATCACCGCACGTCAGAACCTGTGATCGTGCGGGGTGCCTCGGGAAAGGACCGATATCCGTGGCTCAACGAGTAGTGGTCACGCTCTTCGACGACATCGACGGCGGAGAAGCGGCGGAAACGGTCAGCTTCGGCCTGGACGGGAAGTCGTACGAGATCGACCTCAATCCCGCCAATGCAAAGAAACTGCGCAAGGCCCTGGCGCCCTACCTGGCGGCCGGGCGGAAGCAGGCGGCCGGGTCCGGCCGGCGCGGCCGGACGGGACGGCCCGTGACGTACACGCACACCGCGCTGGAGCCCGCGCCCGCCGCCGTGCGCGCCTGGGCCCAGTCCAACAAGATGGACGTGCCCGCGCGAGGGCGTATCCCCAGGGCCGTCTACGAGGCGTTCCGCGAGGCGAGTTGAGCGAGGCGGACGGCTCGCGCCGACTCGGCCCCGAAGCCGAGTTGCGCAGCACCCCCCACCGTCCGCTAGAGTTTGGATCACGCCGAGGGGCAAGGCCGCAAAGGCCCCACCTCAGCAGCGTGCGGGTGTAGTTCAGTAGTAGAACATCCCCCTTCCAGGGGGAAGGCGCAGTGTGCAATTCCTGTCACCCGCTCTCATCGCTCGACCGACCACCTCTGTGGATCAGGTAGAGTGATGCACGCACCGCCCGGTGAAAGCCGTGCGGAGGCATGCGGACGTAGCTCAGTTGGTAGAGCGCAACCTTGCCAAGGTTGAGGTCGCCAGTTCGAACCTGGTCGTCCGCTCAGAGTATGAGACCCCGATTCTGATTCAGAGTCGGGGTCTTCTTCATGTGGGGCTTCTTCGTCCGGGGCTTCGGATTCCGGGTGAGGGGCTCTCGGGCAGGGGATCTCGTCCGAGGATCTCGTCCGGGGCTCTCGCGCGAGTTGATTGTCAGGGACCTGCCATTGGGCATGACATTTGTCAGCCCGGGCGGTGACAGGGCGCACTGCCCCCGGCCGCCCGGCGGCGGAAAGCTGGGGCCATGACCACGGACAAGCATGTGATCACGGTGGACGACCTGCGGCGGAGCTACACGGGCGGCTTCGAAGCCGTCGGCGGAATCTCCTTCTCGGTCGCGCGCGGCGAGATCTTCGCCCTGCTCGGGACGAACGGCGCGGGCAAGACCTCCACCGTCGAGCTGCTGGAAGGGCTCGCCTCCCCCAGCGCCGGAACGGTACGGGTGCTCGGCCACGACCCGTACCGCGAGCGCGCCGCCGTACGCCCCCGGATCGGCGTGATGCTCCAGGAGGGCGGCTTTCCCTCCGATCTGACCGTGGCCGAGACCACCCGGATGTGGGCGGGCTGCACCAGCGGCGCCCGGCCGACGGCCGAGGCGCTGGAGCTGGTGGGGCTCGGCGACCGGGCCCGCGTACGCGTCAAGCAGCTCTCCGGCGGCGAACGGCGCCGGCTGGATCTCGCGCTGGCGCTGCTGGGACGGCCCGAGGTGCTCTTCCTCGACGAGCCCACCACCGGACTGGACGCCGAAGGCCGGCGCGACACCTGGGACTTGGTCCGGGCGCTGCGCGACACCGGCACCACCGTGCTGCTGACCACGCACTATCTGGAGGAGGCCGAGTCGCTCGCCGACCGGCTGGCGATCATGCACCAGGGCCGGATCGTGACCACCGGCACACCCGCCGAGGTGACCGGCTCCCGGCCCGCCCGGATCCGCTTCACCCTCCCCGACGGAGTGCCGGCGGGCCGGCTGCCGCTCTCGCTCCGCGCCGCGGCCGAGGGACGCCAGATCTCGATCCGCACCCTCGACCTCCAGGAGTCGCTGGGCGAACTCCTCCGGTGGGCCGGGGAGTCGGGCATACGGCTGGAGGGGCTCGACGCGCGGTCGGCCTCCCTCGAAGAGGCCTTCCTGGAGATCGCGCGGACCGATATGGCGGGTGTGTGACATGACGACGACGGCAAACGGAACGAGCGGAACGAGAGGGTCGACCGGGGTGACCGGAGGAGCGGGTACGGCCGGAGCGGCAGGGACGGCGGGGGCTACCGGGACGGCCGGGGGCGGCGCGGGGCGCGGGACGACGGCGGCGGGCCGGCTGGCCTCGCTCGGCCGGGCCGAGCTGACCCTGCTCATCCGGAATCGGACCGCCCTCTTCGTGGCGCTGCTGCTGCCCGCCCTCGGCGTGGTCGGACTCAGCTCCTCGCTGGAGCAGATCGATCTCGGCAAGGCCGGGATGAGCGTCGCCGAGGCCGCGATGACCAGCGGAATCGGCATGGTGCTGATCCTCGTCGTCCACCTCAATCTGGTCTCCGCCTATGTGGCCCGGCGCGAGGAGCTGGTGCTCAAGCGGCTGCGCACCGGCGAGGTCGCGGACCGCGAGATCCTCGCCGGGACCGCGCTGCCCGCCGTCGGACTGGCGTTCGCGCAGTGCGCGGTGCTGGTGGCGGGCGGGGTCGTCCTCCTCGACCTGGACGCGCCCGCCCGGCCGGATCTGCTGATCGCGGGCGTGGCGGTCGGCGTGGTGCTGATGGCCGCCCTGGCGGCGGTCACGGCGGCGTTCACCCGGACCGTGGAGAGCGCGCAGATCACCACCATGCCGATGTTCCTGGTCTCGGTCGCCGGCTCGGGGCTCTTCTTCCCGGTGGAGCTGATGCCCGAGAAGATGGCGTCAATCTGCGAGCTGCTTCCGCTGACCGGGGTGATGACCCTGGTCAGGGCGGGCTGGCTCGGCGGCGCGGAGAGCGGCGAGCTGACGGGCGCCGCGCTGACCGCGCTGGTGTGGGTCGCGCTCTCGGTGTTTGCTGTCCAGCGGTGGTTCCGCTGGGAACCCCGGCGCTGAGAGGCGTCCGGCGGACGGAGTTCTGGGGTATGCGGTGCGGGTGAAGGGCTGGAGCGGGCGCAGCGGACTGGCCAAGGTGGATCTGTACTCCCGGGGCACGGTCTATCTGATCCTCTGGGTGGGCGTGCTGACGCTGATCGCCCTGCTGCTGTCCCACACCGTGCGCCGGAGCGGGCCGCCCCTGGTGCTGCTGATCGCCGGGCTCGCGCTGGCGCTCACGACGGGGGTGCTCTGCTCGAAGCTCGCACGGCGCGCGATGGACGCCTATCTGGGGCAGGGGCGGGTGCCCGGCAGGCTGCTCGCCCGGACCACGCTCGTGGTCGCGGCGACGACCGGCGTCGGCGGGGCGCTGGCGGCCATCGCCGGAGAGCCCGATCTGCTGGCGACCGTGCTGGTGATGGCGGTGCTGCCGCTGTCGTCCGTACACGCCCTGATGGTGCCCAACCGGGTCACCGTGCTGGTCCAGACGGCCGGTGTCGCGGTGCTCTTCGCCGTACTGCTGCCGGCCGGGATGCCGGTGTGGGCGGCCCTGCTCACCGCGCTGTTCACCGGGCTCATCACCGCCTGGATGGCGTTCACCGCCCGGGTGTCGATGTGGATGCTCGCGGTGATGTGGGAGCTGCGGGAGGCCCGCGATGTGCAGGCCCGGCTCGCGGTCGCGGAGGAGCGGCTCCGCTTCGGCCGCGATCTGCACGACGTCATGGGCCGGAATCTCGCGGTCGTCGCGCTGAAGAGCGAGCTGGCGGTCCAGCTGGCCCGGCGCGGCCGGCCGGAGGCCGTGGACCAGATGCTGGAGGTGCAGCGCATCGCGCGGGAGACCCAGCGCGAGGTGCGGGACGTCGTACGCGGCTATCGCGAGGCGGATCTGCGGGTGGAGCTGGAGGGGGCGCGCGCGGTGCTGGAGGCGGCCGGGATCGCCTGCACCGTGGTCGTCGGGGAGCCGGCGCTGCCGGAGGAGGTCAGGTCGGCGCTGGGGTGGGTGGTCCGGGAGGCCACCACCAATGTGCTGCGGCACGGGGACGCGCGGCGCTGCACCGTGTCGCTGGGAGAAGTGGACGGCGGGGTGCGGCTCGTCGTCGAGAACGACGGTGCGGAGAGCGCCCCGGGCGGCGCGGCGCGGGCGGCCGCGGGCGGCGGCCCCTCGGGGGCCCCGGGGTCGGGGCTGGCCGGGCTCCGGGAGCGGCTCTCCGCGGTGGGCGGCGTCCTGGAGGCCGGCCCCGGCCGCGCCGGCCGCTTCCGGCTGACCGCCACCGTCCCCCTGCCGGAACGGAACCCGGCACGGGCGGCGGATCCGGCGTGAGGGGCGGATCCGGCGTGAGGGGGTGCGGGGCGGGTGCGGACGGCACCGGTACGGGCGGGTCCGGGGGTGCGGGTCCGGTACGGGCCGGTACGACGGGTCCGGTACGGGCCGGTACGGCGCGGTGGTCCGGCCGGGCGCCGGGCGTGGGCGGGCGTGGGATCGTGGGGCGCGGGCGGCGGGCCCGGGTCGTCGGCGGCGGCGGCGGCCGGAACGGGCAGCGGACGGTGACGGCCCGGGCGGGCACGGACCCGTATGACGACACCGGGGCAGCGGCCGCCGTCCCCGGACAAGGAAGGGCGGCATGGGCGGCATGACCGTACGCGTACTCCTCGCAGACGACGAGCATCTGATCCGCGGCGCGCTCGCCGCGCTCCTCGCGCTGGAGGACGATCTCGAAGTGGTCGCCGAGGCGGCCTCCGGCACCGAGGCGCTCGCCATGGCGCTCGCCCACCGGCCCGATGTCGCGGTGCTCGATCTTCAGATGCCGGGCGCGGACGGTGTGAGTGTCGCCACATCCCTGCGGGCCGAACTGCCCGGCTGCCGGACGATGATCGTGACCAGCCACGGCCTGCCCGGCCATCTGAAACGGGCGCTCACGGCCGGTGTGCGGGGTTTTGTCCCCAAGACGCTGAGCGCTCAGCGGCTCGCCGAGATCATCCGTACCGTCCATGCCGGAAATCGCTATGTGGACCCCGAGTTGGCGGCCGACGCGATCTCCGCCGGGGACTCGCCGCTGACCGCGCGGGAGGCGGAGGTGCTGGAGCTGGCGGCGGACGGCGCGCCGGTCGCGGAGATCGCGGAGCGGGCGTCGCTGTCGCAGGGAACGGTGCGGAACTATCTCTCGTCGGCCGCCTCGAAACTGGGCGCGGAGAACCGGCACACGGCGGCCCGTCTCGCGCGCCGGCGCGGTTGGGTATAGTTGGCCTCGCGCCACGGCGCATGCGGACGTAGCTCAGTTGGTAGAGCGCAACCTTGCCAAGGTTGAGGTCGCCAGTTCGAACCTGGTCGTCCGCTCCGATGAAAGGCCCCGGACCTGCACCGCAGGTCCGGGGCCTTTCTCATGCCCCCGCGCGGCGCGCTAGGACCAGGGCGTACCGGTCAGCAGCTCGTACGCCTCCAGATACTTCGCGCGGGTCGCCGCCACGACCTCCGGGGGCAGCGCGGGCGGCGGCTGCTCGCTCCGGCGGTCCCAGCCGGACGCGGGCGAGGTCAGCCAGTCCCGTACGTACTGCTTGTCGTACGAGGGCTGGGCGCGGCCCGGCTCCCAGGTCGCGGCGGGCCAGAAGCGGGAGGAGTCCGGGGTCAGCACCTCGTCGGCGATGATCAGATTCCCGTCGTCGCCGACGCCGAACTCGAACTTGGTGTCGGCGAGGATGATGCCCCGGTCGCGGGCGATGTCACGGGCCCGGCCGTAGACGGCGAGCGTCGACTGCCGCAGCAGGGCGGCGGTCTCCGCGCCGACCTGGCGGGCGACCTCCTCGTAACTGACGTTCTCGTCGTGATCGCCGACGGCCGCCTTGGTGGCCGGGGTGAAGATCGGCGCGGGCAGCTCGGAGCCGTCGGTGAGGCCCTCGGGGAGGGCGAGACCGCAGACCGTGCGGCTGTCGTTGTACTCGGCGAGGCCCGAGCCGGTGAGATAGCCGCGGGCGACGCACTCGACGGGGATCATCCGCAGCGAGGTGCAGACCAGGGTGCGGCCCTCCCAGTCGGCGGGGGCGCCGGCGGGCAGCTCGGTGGAGAGCACATGGTTCGGGACGAGGTCCGACAGCCGGTCGAACCACCAGAGGGAGAGCTGGGTGAGCACCCGTCCCTTGTCGGGGATCTCGGTGGGGAGCACCCAGTCGTAGGCGGAGATGCGGTCGCTGGCGACCATGACAAGCTCACCCGCCTCGTTCTGGTACAGATCGCGCACCTTGCCGGTGTGCAGATGAACCAGGCCCGGCACCTGAAGCGGTTCGGGCTTTTCTACGAATCCGGACACGGTTCCTCCCCGTGGTTCTGAACTAATGATTCCGATTCTCCCGTATCCGGGGTCGGGCACTGGGGGCGGGGCCGGGGGTGGGTCCGGGGGCGGGGTCCTGGGCCGGGATCCGGGGCTCGGTTTCGGGGCTCGGATCCGGGGCGGTGTCAGTCGCGCTTGCAGATGCGGTCGAGGAGGTTGGCCGTCGCGCGCTGGATGCGGGAGTCGACGTGACCGGGCCGGTCGAGCGCCGGGGACCAGGCGAAGGTGCCGGAGGCGAAGACCAGCGCGCCGGAGGGGGCCCGGTAGAGGGAGGTCTCCTGGTGGCGGGTGACTCCCTCGGCGTCCCGGTACGGGGAGTGGGCGAGCAGGATGCGGCGCAGATGCTCGGGCAGCGAGGTGCGCGGGAAGTAGCGGTCGGCCTCGGCGGCGACCATGCCGGGCAGCTCGTCGCCGTCGCCCGCGCCGGTCGACTCCCAGAGCCAGTGGTGCGCGTTCCGTACGACCAGCGGATACGGCTGGGGCACCCGCCCCGCGTACTGGATGCCGAGCAGATGCTGCTCGGCCCGGTCGGCCTCCCGCCACAGGGCGGATTTCCCGGGGCCCCGGCGCTTTCGGCAGGTCAGCAGCCGGTCGGGTACGCCGGAGGGCGACGGGCCCAGCTCCACCTGCCAGTACATGGTGTTGGCGGAGAGGAAGACGAGCGAGGTGCCGTGGTCGCGGGCGGTCTCGACGGTGCGGCGCATGGGGACCGACCAGTACTCGTCGTGGCCGGGGAAGACCAGGCCCCGGTAGCGGGTGGGGTCGATGTTCCCGGCGTGCAGATCGCGGGCGTCCGCGTAGGCGAGGTCGTAGCCGTAGCGCTCGGCGAAGCGGATGAAGTCGTAGGCGTGGCCGATGTGGAGCGGCAGGCCCGCGCCCGCGTAGGGGCGGTCGAAGGAGACGGTGACGGCCGCGTGCTTCTCGCCGAGCAGCCGGCCGTCCTCGTCCCACGCGTGGTAGAGGCTCGCGCCGGTGCGGCCGTCCTCGGGGTAGAGGTTGTACGCCTGCCAGGTGATGTCCGGGAGGAGCAGCAGCAGGTCGGCGGGGTGGCTGTCGCGGACGGTGAAGGGGATGTGGGAGCGGTGGCCGTCGGCGGTGGTGAGGACGGCGACATACGCGCCGATCGCCCAGTAGGACGGGATCTGGAGCCGCCAGGAGAGCCACCAGTGGTGGCAGGAGACCGTGCGGTGGGCGGCGAGCGGGGTCGGCTGGACGATGCCGGAGAGACGCGGGCTGGTGGTGATCTTGGACGCGCCGTGGCCCGCGTAGTGGCCGATGCGGTAGACGTCGACGGAGAACTGCTGGGGCGGGTCCACGGTGATGTGGAAGTCGATCGATTCGCCGGGGGCGACCGCGCCGTTGGAGGCGAAGCCCTTGATCTGGCGGCGCACATCGTCGGCGCTGCGGGGGCCCCGGGCGGTGTGGCGGCGTTCGGGCCGCTCGGAGCGTCCGGAGCCTGCGGGCCGTGCGGATCCCTCTGATCCCTCGCATCCCTCGGACCCCTCGGCCCGTTCGGAGCGGGCGTACCAGGGGACGAGGCGGCCGGCGCCGTCGACATAGCTCTCCGCACCGCGGAGCCAGGGGAGGGGGCCCTGCCCGAAGGGATCGGACACGGCATGGGCGAGCGCCCCCGATTCCCACCGCCGGACGTGCTCAGCCCCCATGCGCCCTCCCTCGCCGCCCCCGGACAGCCCTCACCGCGCCGCTCTCCCGACGCCCGCCTCCAGCACATCACATAACGCACGCGGGCCGTCACCCTTCGTCGTGAATTGTTGAGGTCCCGGGGGAAGTCCGGGGAGGTCCGGGGTGGTTCGCAGAGGTTCGCAGAGGTCCGGGGAGGTTCGGGGAGGCCCGAGGGGCGCGGGCGGCGGGGGCGGGGCGCGGGGGCGTGGGCGGCGACGCTGGGGCGCGGGGGCTCGATGGCGCGGGGCTTTCGGGCGCGGGCGCTCGGGCCGGGGCGCGGGCCGTGAGCCGGGCGCGGGTGGGGTGCGTCGGAGGGGCGGGTCCGGTCGGGTGGTCGTCAGACCAGGCGGACGGGCTTCTCCGGGCGGACGCCGACCCCAGCGAGCCAGAGGCCGAGCGGTCGCGGGTCGCCGTCCTCGGTGAGGCTGAGCACCGGGGACATCAGATCGCTGCCGCGGACGCCCCTGATCAGCAGAACGGGCCCGTCGAGCCAGTCGAGCCCGGGTGCGGCGCCCGCGGTGTCGACCGCCGCGCAGCACACCATCGCGATGACATGGTCGGCGAGCAGCTCCCGTCCGGTGCGCGGCGGCTGGAGGGGGAAGAGGGGCAGCGGGTCCGCGCCCCAGCCGTTGAGCACGTCTCCCGGGCTCTTGGCGACGGGGGCGGCCGCCGCCGTCCGCTGCCGGGCGGCCTCCTCGCGGGCGACCTCGGCGCCGATGGCCTCCGCGAGATCCTCCCCGGCGTCCGCACCGCCGCCGGAGAGATGCGCCAGCACGCGGTCGAGGGTGGGGCCGTCGGGCCGGCTGGCGGGGGTGACCCCGAGGCCGTCGAGCACTCGGTGGAGCCGGGCCGCCTCCGTACGCCATTTGCGGTCCACGACCTCTTCCGGATACTGCTGCCAGTCCACCGGGGACCAGCCGACGCCGGTCTCGGCGGGGCCGCCGTGGAAGAGCCGGGCGGCGAGCAGGGAGGCGGCCTCGTCCACCGCGCCGGGCTCCTCCAGCAGATCGCAGGCGGGGCGGTCCCCGAGCCGGGAGGCGAACCCCTCGGCGAGGCGGTCGCGGCGGGACAGCTCGGTGAGCGCGGAGACCACTCCGGCGTCGAGCCGGGAGGGCCAGCGGCCCATGCGCCAGGCGGGCAGCGCGACCCGGGTCAGCAGCCGGTCCCACCCGGCGTACGCCAGGCCGACCTGCTCCTGGGCGACGATCCGCAGTCCGTAGTCGACGGTCTGGGCGCGCTCGGACGCGGCGGCGGCCACCCCGCGCTCCATCTCACCGGCGTACGCCTGGCAGCTGTGGAGCAGGAAGCGGGCGATCCCGCCGACGAGACCGAGGGCCGCCGCCCGGACGAACCGGACGGGGGATATGGACCGCTCCGGTCCGGGGGCGGCCGCCACGGCGACCGCCGCGTCGAGCCCGCGGACGAAACGGCGGGCCGCGGCTATGTCGGGGTGCGCGGCGGGCGCGGTGCCCGCGACGACGGGCGCGAGCAGGGCCCGCAGCTCGGCGACCCGCATCCACCAGAGGAAGGGCGAGCCGATCACCAGCACGGGCGCCTCGGCGGTGCGCCGGCCGCGCCTCTTGCGGATGGCGTGGGGCAGGGCGTGGGCGGGGTGGGTACGGTCCTCCAGCCAGCTGTCGCAGTCGGGGGTGAGCGCGAGCGCGGAGGGCGCGGGGACGTCGAGCCGCTCGGCCAGATCCCTGACCAGCCGATACAGATCGGGGGCGGCCCGCTCGGCGAGCTGGACGGTGGGGCTGAGCGCGGGCGAGGCCCGTACGATCACGGCCGTCACCGCGGCGGCGAGCAGCAGCGCGACCAGCGCGAGGACGCCGAAGAACCAGCGGGCGGCGTCCCAGGCATCGCCGCGCATATGGCCGGTGCTCTCGCCGGCGAGCAGCACCACGGCGACGGCCGCGGGCAGCAGGGCGACGGCGAGGGCCCGGCCGCGGACGCGCAGCACGGCCAGTGCCCGCGAGCGCGCGGCCCGCGCGCCGATCGACTCACCGATGCCGGTATCGGACACGGTCGGTCATCACCCCCTCTGCCCTGCGACGGTCTGGGTGCACTCCCCCACTGTGGCACCCGCCACTGACATCGCAATGCCGGTGGGCCAAGTGCCGGAACGCCTCCGCCGCACCCTAGTTGGGGGTTCGCCGGGCGTCATCCGGATGGCTCAGCCGTCACTCGATGGAATGGCTTTGGGTAAAGGTGCTGGCGGGTGTGGGGCAGCGGCTGTCCACTTCCGCGCCGGATGGACCGGGTGGGGGCTGTGGGGCGTCTGAGCTGCGGGTGTTCTGTGTGCTCGGCGGGTCCGGCGGGGCTTTCGGATCCGGCGGGGCTTTCGGGTCCGGCGGGGCTTGCGGGTTCAGCGGGTCCTGCGAGGTGCGGGGACGGGCCGGAGGGGTACAAGGGTCCGCCCGGGCCGCGTCGCCGCCGCGCCCCGGCCGTCCCGTACACCCGGCGGCACAGGGGCGGGACGGCCGACGGGACGGGCCCGCCGACTCGCGTACCCGCCCCGCGCCCGGTCCGGCTCACGCCCCGGCTGCCTCCGCGATCCCGGCTGCCCCGGCGGGCCCATCGGCCCCGGCCGCCTCAGCGTCCTCCGCCGCCTCGCGGGCGATGTCGGTGCGGTGCTGGGACCCGTCCAGACGGATCCGGTCCACCGCCGCGTACGCGCGCTCCCGCGCCTGTCGCAGATCCCGTCCGGTCGCGGTGACGGAGAGCACCCGGCCGCCCGCGCTCACGACCGCGTCGCCGTCCCGGCGGGTGCCGGCGTGCAGGACGTACGCGTGCGGGGCGTCCCGCGCCGCGACCTCGTCCAGGCCCTCGATCGGGTCGCCGGTACGCGGGGTGTCCGGGTAGTTGTGGGACGCGACGACCACGGTGACCGCGGCCTCGTCGAGCCACCGCAGCGGCGGCTGGTCGTCCAGCGCGCCGTTGGCGGCGCGCAGCAGCACCCCGGCGAGCGGGGTGCGCAGCCGGGCCAGCACGACCTGGGTCTCCGGGTCGCCGAAGCGGGCGTTGAACTCGATGACCCGCACCCCGCGCGAGGTGATCGCGAGACCCGCGTACAGCAGTCCCGCGAAGGGGGTGCCCCGGCGGCGCAGCTCGTCCACGGTGGGCTGGAGGACGGTGGTCATGACCTCGTCGACCAGCTTGGGGTCGGCCCAGGGCAGGGGCGAGTACGCGCCCATGCCGCCGGTGTTGGGGCCCTCGTCGCCGTCAAGGGCGCGCTTGAAGTCCTGGGCGGGGGTGAGCGGGAGGACGGTCTCGCCGTCGGTGATGGCGAAGAGGGAGACCTCGGGGCCGTCGAGATACTCCTCGATCACCACCCGGCCGCAGGCGACGGCGTGCTCGCGGGCGGCGGCGAGGTCGTCGGTGACGACGACGCCCTTGCCGGCCGCGAGGCCGTCGTCCTTGACGACGTAGGGAGCGCCGAAGGCGTCGAGCGCCTCGTCGATCTCCTCGGGGTTCGTACAGACGTAGCTGCGGGCGGTGGGCACGCCGGCCGCGGCCATCACGTCCTTGGCGAAGGCTTTGGAGCCCTCCAGCCGGGCGGCCTCGCCGGAGGGGCCGAAGCAGGGCACGCCGGCCGCGCGCACGGCGTCGGCGACCCCGGCGACGAGCGGCGCCTCAGGGCCGACGACGACGAGTCCTGCCTCCAGTTCGAGGGCGAGCCGGGCGACGGCGTCGCCGTCCAGCGCGTCGACCGGGTGCAGTTCGGCGACCTCGCCGATGCCGGCGTTGCCCGGCGCGCAGTGCACAGCGGTGACGTCGGGGTCGTGGGACAGAGAGCGGCACAGGGCGTGTTCGCGGGCGCCGCCGCCGATGACGAGGACCTTCACGGCAGTCAGCCTAACCGCCGACGCCGCCGGGACTGTACTCCCCTCCTAACCCGCCCCCTTTACTCGTTTGTGTATTCCTCCACCACGGTCGCGCCCAGCTCGCGCACGATCAGGTCGTGCCCGGAGAGGGCGGAGTCGACGAGATCGGGGTCGTCGTCCTCGGGGACGTCGTCCTCGGGGGAGACCGGCGGCGGGCTGTGCGCCGGGGCGGGCGCGGCGCGCGGCGGCTCGGCGGGGCCGGTCTGCTGCCCGGCGGACCCGGCGCTCCGCGGTCCGGGCTGGGCCGGGGCCTGCGCCGGGGGCGTCTGGGGCGGCGACTGCTGGTACTGCTGCGGTGCGGGGGCCCCGGAGGACTGCGGGGAGTACGGGGAGGGGGGCGCGGGCTGGGGCGGCCGGCCGCCGAAGCCGCCGCCACCGCCGCCTCCCCCGCTGCCGGGTCCGGCGGAACCTCCGGAGAGGTCGATGATCGCCTCGATCTTCCACTGCACGTTGAACTGCTCGGCGAGCGCCTGCTTCAGCACGTCCTCGCTGCCGCTGCCGGAGAAGTTGTCCCGGGCGCCCGCGTTGATGAAGCCGATCTGGAGGGTGGTGCCGTCGAAGCCGGTCACCTGCGCGTTCTGGCTGAGCAGGATCCAGGTGAAGCGCCGGCGGTTCTTGACGGCCTCCAGGATCTCCGGCCACATATTGCGGACCTGCGCCGCGCCCTGGGCCATGCCGGGCGCCTGCGCGGCGGGCGGCTGGGCCGCCGGGGCCTGCGGCTGGGCCGCGGGGGCGGGCGTCGGGGAGGCGGGCCGGGGGCCCTGACCCGGAGTGGAGGCGGTGGGCCAGCCACCGGGCCGCCGGGCCTCGGGAGCGGAGGCGGGAGCGGCAGGCGCTGAGGGCGCGGGCGCGGCGGCGGGCGCGGCGGGGGTGGACGCGGCGGGCCACGCGCCCGGCCGGGGCGCGGCGGACTCCTGCGACTGCGGCGGCTCGACGGGAGCCTCGGCCTGCGCAGGCTGTGCCTGTCCGGGCTGTGTTTGTACGGGCTGTGTTTGTACGGGCTGCGGCGGCGCGGGCTGTGCCTGTACGGGAGGCGCGACGGGGCCGTCGGGGCCCGGCATGTGCGGGGCGGCCTCCGGGCCGGGGACGTACCCCACGGGCGGACTCGCCGGGCCGGGCGGACCGGCCGAGAAGACGGGCGCCGGGCCGGCGGCCGGGCGGGCCGCCGCCCCGCGCTCCAGCCGGTCGAGCCTGGCCTGGGTCGAACGCTCGTCGTCGAAGGCGGCGGGCAGCAGCACCCGCGCGCAGATCAGCTCCAGCTGAAGCCGGGGGGAGGTGGCCCCGCGCATCTCGGTGAGCCCGGTGTTGACCAGATCGGCGGCCCGGCTCAGCTCGGCCGCGCCGAAGACGGACGCCTGCGCCTGCATGCGCTCCACGACGTCGACCGGGGCGTCGATCAGCCCCTTCTCCGCCGCGTCCGGCACGGCGGCCAGGATCACCAGATCCCGCAGCCGCTCCAGCAGATCGGCGACGAAGCGCCGGGGATCGTTCCCGCCCTCGATGACCCGGTCCACGACCTCGAACGCGGCCGCGCCGTCGCCCGCCGCGAAGGCGTCCACGACGGAGTCGAGCAGGGAGCCGTCGGTGTAGCCGAGGAGACCGGTGGCCATGGCATAGGTCACACCCTCCTCGGTCGCGCCGGCCAGCAGCTGGTCCATCACCGACATCGAGTCCCGCACGGATCCGGCCCCGGCCCGCACGACCAGCGGCAGCACCCCGTCCGCGACGGGGATCCGCTCCTTGCCGCAGACCTCGCCCAGATAGTCGCGCAGGGTGCTCGGGGGGACCAGCCGGAAGGGGTAGTGATGGGTGCGCGACCGGATGGTGCCGATGACCTTCTCGGGCTCGGTGGTCGCGAAGATGAACTTGAGATGCTCCGGGGGCTCCTCGACCACCTTCAGCAGGGCGTTGAAGCCCTGCGGGGTGACCATGTGGGCCTCATCGATGATGTAGATCTTGTACCGGCTGCTCGCGGGCCCGAAGAACGCCTTCTCCCGCAGATCGCGCGCGTCGTCCACGCCACCGTGCGAGGCGGCGTCGATCTCGATGACATCGATCGACCCCGGCCCGTTCCGCGCCAGGTCGCGGCAGGACTGGCACTCCCCGCAGGGAGTGGGCGTCGGCCCCTGCTCACAGTTCAGACAGCGGGCGAGAATGCGCGCACTGGTCGTCTTCCCGCACCCTCGCGGCCCGCTGAACAGATACGCGTGATTGACCCGGTTGTTCCGCAGGGCCTGCTGCAACGGGTCGGTGACATGCTCCTGCCCGATGACCTCGGCGAAGGACTCGGGACGATATCGGCGGTAGAGCGCAAGGGACGACACATCTACGAGGTTATCGGGACCCACCGACAACCGTCCCCGCTCCCGGCCCCGCCTCCCCCACACCACCCCGCGAACGCAAGCGCCCCCCACGCACCCGCCAGAGCCGACCTACCCTTGCTGCCTTCCGGCCCTGGGGGAGTTCAGTCAGATAGCGCCACGTGAGGGGCTCCGCACAGGGTACCCGATGGCGAGGGGTGGAAACGAACCGGTGGCCGGGGGCGGGAACGGGTTCGCGAGCATCCCTCAACGTCTTGTATTGTTTGCGGCGGAGGATTCGCCTAGTGGCCTAGGGCGCACGCTTGGAAAGCGTGTTGGGGGCAACCCCTCACGAGTTCGAATCTCGTATCCTCCGCCAGTGCCTCACCGGGCACTAACGTCGAAGGCCCCCATCGCGAGATGGGGGCCTTCGACGTTTCTGGTCGCGATACGGGATGTTCCACGAGCGCCGGACAAGCCCTTGGCCGTGCCCCCGGCCTCCGGTCCGTCCGGCGCCGCGCCGTTATGTGATTGCGGGCGCGGTCGCCGGTCCGTACTCTCCTCGGCAACGCGTAGACGGAGACGAGTAGCCAGGGCTCACGCGAGTGGAGAGAGCCGCCGGAAGCTGGGAAGGCGGTCTCGCGCCCCGGGGTGAAGACCCTCCTGAGCGCGGGGAGGAACGACCCCGTCCGGTGGTCCAATGCCCCGTCGGCCGGCCCCCGTCATCGGGCCCGAACGAGGCCGCCTCACTCGGCGGCGAAAGTGCGGTGGTACCGCGAGTCGCCCTTCTCGCCCGCACTCCCAAGGGATCATGACGACGTCCTTCGGAGGACCGAAATGATCCACAGCCGCGTACACGTCTCCGACCTGCGGGAAAGCATGGGCCGCACGGTGTCCGTCTGCGGGTGGGTGAACACGCTCCGCCTGCAGAGCACGATGCAGTTCGTCGTCGTACGGGACGGCACCGGCATGGTGCAGGTGACCCACCGGCGCGACGGCGGGCCGCTGGAGGCCCGGCTCGAATCCCTCACCCCCGAGTCCGCCGTCCGCGTCACCGGCCGGGTCGTCGACGCCGCGCAGGTCAGGCTCGGCGGTCTGGAGATCGTCCCCGAGAGGGTCGAGATCCTGAACCCGGCCGCCGCCCCGCTGCCGATCGACGAGCACACCGGCCTGGAGCAGCGACTGGACTGGCGGTTCCTGGACGTACGCCGCCGGCCCGCCGCCCAGCTGGTGTTCGCCGTGCAGACCACCCTGGAGCAGGGCATGCGCGAGTACGCGTACGCGCACGGGGCCACGGAGATGCACACCCCCAAACTCATGGGCGCCGCCTCCGAGTCCGGCGCGGAGGTCTTCGAGCTGGGCTACTTCGGCCGGAGCGCCTACCTGGCGCAGTCGCCGCAGTTCTACAAGCAGATGGCGATCGCCGCCGGGATCGACAAGGTCTTCGAGATCGGGCCCGTCTTCCGTGCCGAACCGTCGTTCACGTCCCGGCACGCCACCGAGTTCACCGGCGTCGATGTGGAGCTGGCCTGGATCGACGGCGTCGAGGACGTGATGGCGTTCGAGGAGCGGATGCTCGCCCACGCGATCGCGAAGGTCGCCGACGCCCACGGTGAGGCGATCGCCGAGCGCTTCGGCGTCGAGGTGGCCGTCCCCACGGTCCCCTTCCCCCGTATCACCATGTCCGAGGCGCACCAGCTCCTGCGCGAGGGCGGCTGGGACCCGGAGGGAGTCAAGGACGACCTGGACCCGGAGGGCGAACGGAGCATCTCGGCCCGCGTCGAGGAGGCCACCGGGCACGAATTCGTGTTCATCACGCACTACCCGGTCGGCATCCGGCCCTTCTACCACATGCGGCCCGCCGACGACCCGAGCGTGACGCTCAGCTTCGACCTGCTCTGGAAGGGCCTGGAGATCACCACCGGCGCACAGCGTGAGCACCGGTACGACGTGCTGGTGGAACAGGCCGCCGAGAAGGGGATGACCACCGAACCGCTGCGGGACTATCTGAACGCCTTCCGCTACGGATGCCCTCCGCACGGCGGGCTCGGCATGGGGCTCGGGCGGGTGCTGATGGTGATGCTCGGCCTGGACTCGATCCGCGAGGCGAGCTTCCTCTTCCGCGGGCCGAACCGGCTGACGCCGTAGTCGGCCGCAGGCCGCGTCCCCCGGTAAGGGCGAAACGCCTCGCGCCGGGGGGCGCGGCGTCAGTGGCGGACATGGCACAGGTCACACGTCCCTGCCTCGCCGGGGTTCCTGTCCCAACGGGACCACAGTGCCGGCTCCCACTGGGACAAAGCGACCTCGGAGGCACAGTTCGCTGTGGGAGAGGATGACGCTCATGGCGAGCGCCGACTCGGTGGTGACCAGTGAGGCGCCGGGGAGTGATTCCCCAGCTGGTTTCACGGCGGCGTGGTGAGGTGCTGGTGGTCCGGGCGGTCGTGCTCGGACAGGTGCTCACCGGTGGTCTCGCCCACGTCGGCCGCTTCGGCCGGACCGCACTTCGGATTACCGGATACCTCGCTCTCCGCTGGGCTCATCGACGATGTTCAACGGGGTCCGACAGCTCGCCGAGGAACTGCCCCGACGCAACTCAGGGCCCTAACCGACCGCCCCGAACAGTCAGGAGGACAGTCGGAGAGCGTGTGGAGGGCGAACCTCGGTAGCGCCCGGTCGGCGGGAGGCTCTGCCGTGTTCGACCGGGCGGATCCCTCAGAATTTTCGGGCAGTGATCAGGAGAGTTGACGGCCCATGGGTGTGTCTGGGGTCATTGAGTTCCTGTGTCTGGCAGAGGCGAAAGCCGGCACGGGCCAGAGCCGCCGACCACTGGGGGATGTCAAGATCCCAACGGGCGACAGGGCGACGGGTCCCGTCGGGGAGGGCCAGGAAGTCCGTACGGGCGCGAGGCACGGTCAGGGTCGACCGGCCGCCGCGGCGGGGATGAGGAACGGAGAAGGCCAGAGGCCGGTACGGATTGAGCCGACGGGCGATCGCCGGCAGGAGGATCTCAGGATCGGCAAGGCCCACCGCGCCGAAGACCGAATAGACGGCGTCGAACCGTTCACCTCCGGAACGGAGGAATCGCAGCGCGTCGCTCGTGAGATAGGTGACTCCCGGCAGATGTCCATAGCGATCGCGAGCCCGGCGGATCTGAAGATCGACGATGTCCAGCGCGGTGACGTTCGCGCGTTCCCGGCCAGCCAGATACGCCGCACTGTGGCCGCTGCCACAGCCGAGGTCCAGGAGGGGAAGGTTCCGTACACTCCGGCCGAACGCCCCGACGCCGGGACCGATACCGGGGCAGGTGCCCCACTCCAGCCGCGGCGGTACCGGAGAGGGGCCGGGGGGCTGGTCTCGAGCCTGAGCCGCGTAGGCGTGCCAAGGAGAGGACAAGCTGATCATTCACGTCTCCGTTGTGAACGAACGGTGGGCTTAGACACGTGAGGTGGTGCGCTCCACACGACGGCGCGGGAGTCGCGTAAAGGGAGGCGAAGAAGTCGGCGGGGGGAGGGCGGGCCGGTGAAAGAGCCGCCGGCCCGCCACGAGTCACTGGGACTTGCTCAGGACCATGACCTCAACACGTCCATCCCGTCGGCTTTTTGGGCCCTATCTCATGCCTCGTCCGTCACCCGGTGGGCATAGACCTGCTCGATCCACCCTGCCTTGAACTCGCTCAGCTCATCGCGGAAGACGGCCATGGAGGCGCCGTAGGGGGCAACGACTCCGCCGGTCTGGTCGGGCACGGACTGGCACCCGTGGACAAGTCGGCCGCCGAGCGCCGCATGGGCCTTGATGGACTCGATGCGTCGGTATTCGTTGAACCATCCCCCGTGGTAGATCTCGTCGAGCATCGCGCCCACGCTGTCGTCCAGGCCGAAGACGACTGATGTCGCCGCGGGGAAGAACCAGCAGGGGCCGACGTTGGAGATGTGCCCATCCAACTCGACCTTGTTGAGCGCCATCAGCGTGGCGGCCTCGCGCAGCATCCGCAAGTGGTCGGGCGTGACCTGCGGAAGCCCGAGAGTCGGGAGATGCTCATCGCGGAAGAGGTACGTATAGACCTGGTACGCGGTGGAGAGCACTCGGGCCGGGTCCGATGTGGAGACCGCGTACCGCTTGATGAAGTCGAGCGCCATCTGCTCCACCGCGCTGGCCGCAGTCTCCTCCGCGGGCAACAGTTCTGACTTGACGAGCTTCCAGTCCGCCACGAGCCAGGTGTGGGACTCGAATCGGAAGAAGTACTCGTCCGGATCGACGCTGATGCACCGTCCATCGACCTTCAGGCCGGGAAGACGGTTCCAGCCGGGATCGAACGCCGCGGGCAGTTCGACAGTGACGATCTCGTTGCCGATCGCCTTGTGTTCGATCAAATTCATTTTTGCGGCAGTCACTTGCTCACCTCTCTTGTGAGTGATTTCGGGCAGCGCGCTGCCCAGATGCGGCGGGGGTGGGTGACCAGGGCACAGCCGCATGAGCCAGCGGTCGGCCGGTGCGCACGGAGCCATGAGCCTCATGGCGGTGCCGAGCCTTGGTCGTTGCCTCAGACGGCCGTCCGTCGAATGCGGACCGCAGACGAGATCACTGACCCCGGGGCCGGCAGACGTTCGGTGGAGGAAAGAGCGGGCGATCGGCCCGGTGATACGAAGAGCGCCTCCGCATCAGACAGGCCGTCGGGCACCGGTTCGAACGAGGGTCCTTACGCGTACCGGCCCCGGTGCCATGGGAACGGTACGGCGAACGCCTCAGTCCCGGGAATACGAGCCGACCCTTTCGATAGGCTCAAAGGGCCACACAAAATCACCTCCAATCGAACCCTTATCGACACTTCGAATGTTCGTTTCATTTCCCCTGAATGGCGGGAGATGAATTGGTGTGAACTTTAGACAGGGGGCGCCTTGCATCCGACAAAAAAGTGAGAGCCGTGAGAAATTATTTTTTACCAAGCCTCCTCGTGCCCATTGAGGAGCCAAACTTTTGGAGCCATAGACGATGCGCAGGTTCTTTCCTTGCCCGATGGGCCGCCGCCCACCGAGGCATGGCTCACTCGGCGGCAGCCCGCCGGAGCCCACACGGTGCGTTCGGTGGACGGGGAGCTTGTGCGGACCGGTGACGCCGTGAGCGTGAGAACGGCGGGTGTCCCCCGACTGCAGGATCTGACCTACTTGGTGACCACCGCACTGGCCGTGGACGCGGGCAAGCCGTTCGACCAGATCCGTCTGGACGTCTTCGACCGGGCCAGGCTCCTTGCCCAGGAGAACGACACCGTCGGGGCCTTCGATGCCGATAAGTGGGAGAAGCGCCGGAGCGACGAGAAGGCGTACTTCCGCAGCACGGTCGTAGCGCTGAAGGAGTTGATGCGACTCGACTGGGTGGAGCGACACGATCTGCCCTCCACGCCGAGTTCGGCACCCGCCCACGCGGATGTGGTGCTCACCATGACGCCGGCCGGTCGGGAATGGACCCGGCTGGTCACACGCGAGCCGCTGGACGGCTTCAATGCCCTCGCGGGAGTTCTGATCGAAGCACATCCTCAGTTCGAGGCATTTCTGCGGCTGGTCGGAGCCAGACCGGACAGCACCGCGGATCATCTGACCATCCCTCTGATGAGGGCCGAGGAAGCCTCACAACGGGATCACACAGATCATCTGTCCAGCTTCGTGGCTCACCTGGTCAAGAAGGCCCGTACAGACGATCTGGGCTGGTCCGCCTCGCCCGAGGTCATCGAGGAAGCGCTGCGCGGCTATGTGTCGCGGGCCGTGTGCCGGGACGCGCGGCGGGCGAAGGCGGAGACCGAGCCCGCCGCGCAGGAGAAACGACGCAAGGAGGCCAACAGCCGCAAACGGCTCGTCGCCCTGTGCGAGGAAGCGGCTGTCCGGCTCGCTTTCACGGCTGCGGGCTACCCACTGGATTACGTCAGCCATGAACTGCTCCGCCGATGGACGCGGTTCTTGGGGCTCGCCAACTTCAGCTACTACGTGCCCGGACCGTCCGCGCTGCGCATCTGGAAAACCGCCGATGTCATCGGCAGCGGACCCGCGACCGTTTTCCGGCGCGCGGTGGGCGATGAAACGCGCAGGGCGGCCATGGAGATCCTGCCCGTCGTCTGGCGTGCGGTAGAGCAGCTCGCGGCCCAGGATATGTTCCTGCCGGTGTGGAGGATCAGGGCCGCCGTCTGCTGGGAACGCCGCATCAGCGACGGAGAGTTCGACGCCGCCCTGACAGCGGCTGCTCGTGGTGAAATCCCCGGCCTCGGTTTCAAGGTGCACCTCGACGGCGCGTCGGGCGGCAGGACGCCGCGTTCCACCAAGCCACTGGTCCTGACGACCGCCTCCGGGCACCGCTCCTACCACGTGATGCGCGTCTACAACGAGGGCCGGAACGAGGAGATCTCCGCATGACGGGCGAGGCCCAGCCGCAGCCGGGGCTGCTCTGGATCAAGAATATGTGGAAGTTCCGCAATAACCCCTTCCCAGCCACTGGCGTGGCCCGAATCGGGGGCGCGGACGCCAGGGAGAACGGTCTTCTGTACGAACCCGATGTGCACGCTGAACAGCTGCGCCAAGTAATCGACAAGTTCGTCCTGGGGATGTCCCATTCAGGTCTGAAATTTGGATTCCTATGGTCGGAGGGTGCGACTGCGAGCGATTTCGATGCTCGAGGCTTCGGTAAGTCGGTGCTGATGCAGCATGTGGCAAGAGAGATTAACGATCAATTCGGCGCAAAGGTGTACTTGTCGGCGGGCCTGGATGAGGAGGACGCCGCCGAGATCCCGATCTGTTGCCTGCTGGCAGGCTTCGACACGGCACAGGTGAGGACGCTCGGCGCGGTGCTGTTCGCCGCTGTCGAGTACGCGGTGGCCACCGTGGCGAAGGATGGGACGACTCTCGTCGGCCGGCTCCGACAGGAACTGATCTCCACCGCCCACACCACCGATGCAAAGGAGCTGGCAGCGACAGTGGTCAACGGCCACCGGGCCCTGCGCGGCAGGACCCTCGGTCCACCCGATGAGAAACTGATCGCCGCACTCTGTTCAAGCAATCCGGCGGACGCCGCCGACTACCTCATGCGAGTCAGCCCCACCACCCGTTCCCGTAACGGGGCGGTTCACATGGCGACGTTCCTGCTGTTCGCGGCAGCGGCCGGAGTGAAGCATGTACTCCTCTTCTGTGATCAGCTGGAAGACCTGGCGAGCACCACGACGGCGAAGGCGAAACGCGATCTGGAGATCGAGAGATTCCGGGACGTGATCGTGGAAACGCTGCCCATGGCTGACATGGTGACCGTGATTATGACCATGCATCCCCGGGCCGCCCTCACCATCGGCGCCGCTTGGGACCTAGCCGATCTGCCGAGCTTCACCCTCACCGACCAGAACGAGCGGAGTACGGTGAAGCTCTCCCCGCTTCGCGACGCAGAGCAAACCGCCCAATTGCTCAGGCCATATCTGGTGGCTGCGACGAAGCCCGAGGCATCGCGGTCCGACGACGAACTCTTCCCTTTCACCCGTGAAGCCATCGCCTGCCTCTTCAGCCTATCCAGTCGCAAACCACGCGACGTCCTGCGCAAAGCACACGCCGTTCTGGACGCGGCGGCGGTCAGAAATCTCGAACGGATCGAGGCTGAGGACGTCCTCCGCTATTTCGACGCGACAGCTCCCCGGCCTCGTGACAGCTTCGGCCTCACCTCCGGCGCCCTCGACTGGAGTCGCAAGTGACAGGCGACGTCCATGTCCGCGGTCCAGAATCGGACGCCTGCACCGCGGCCGACGCCAGCTCCTGGCGTCGGCCGCGGTGGGGTCCCCGGGACGGGAGATGCGATGCGTGCACCGCACCCCTCAGCGCGTGGGAGGGCGACGCTTGTGCCTGCCTCGGGCCCTTGGGACGGCGGCACGGAGACCTGCTGTACGCGGTGGCCTGCGCGAGCGCGGCTCCACTGGATGTATCAGGGCTCGTAGAACTGGTCGAGACCGCTCACGGGAAAAGCATCCCTGAGCATTCGGCCACGACGACCATCGCCGGAGACCGCCGATTCTGCTGGGCGGGCCCCGGACGGTATGCGCTGTACCGGCACGGGTCGCTGCCCGGTCCGCGCACTCTCGGCGAAGTGAGCTGGCTGACCCTCAACTTCTCTCCCAGGCCCCTGACGTTCGACGAAATCGACCACTGGCTCAGGGGCATCGGCTATGAGTACCGAGCTCAGTCGTTGGCGCACTCCATCCGCAGATCTCCATGGATGACCTATCAGCCGGACGGTCACGTCACTCTGTTCTCGTCCGAGGAAGGAGGGGCCCATCTACGCCCGAAGGTCGCGCCGAACGCGGACGAGGAGAGCTGGTCAGCGCTCCGCAACGCGGTGGCCCTGCGGCTGAGCGCCTGTCTGACCGAGCACGCCGGTTCGAACGCGCCCTCACCGGTGCCGCCATGGACTCCCCGATGGCCGGACTGGGCCGCCCAGAGACGTTGAGCGGCTAGCTCGCCCAGATGCCCGTTCGCATCAGTCCACCAGGCTCTCCCACAGGGAGAGCTGCGGAGCCTTCGTCACATAGTGATGCTTTTTGGGGATGAGGAATTCGTAGCGGGCGATCAACCGGTCCGTGGCGGCCAGAACCGCATCTCTGACAGAGGTCCTGATCGCCTCGTCCCAGTGAAAAGTAGAGGCGGGGGAGTGTAGTTCGTCATGGGGCAGGAAGCGGAGAGCCTCCCAGCAAATCAGTTGCGGAGCGTACTTGACCAGGTGCCCGTGACCACAGGAGCGGCGGGAGAGCGGGAGCTCTTCGAGCGTCTTGTTCGCCATCCACCATGCCTCCGCCGCGCGCGCGATCCCGACCGGCTCCATGCCTGAGTGGAAAAGAGTCCGGTAGGAGGTCGACGTCTGATCGCCCCAGAGGATCTCCATACCTTCCGGAGTGGACGCCTCATGAGCGAGCTGAGGTCCGGGGCCGGAGAAGCACGCCAGGGCCCGGGTCACATCGACCATAGAGTAGGAGAGACCGTTCGGGCCGGATGTCATACCCCGACGGGGCTCAAAGGATCCCCGCTCCCAGTTCGCATTCATCAGCCGTGCGATGTTGGGGCAGCGGACCAGTCTGTCCTGGGCCGTCCTGAGGTTCGTGAACCGGTCGGCGGTGTCATGCAACCGCCGAGCGCGCTCACGTTCGGCACCGACAAGGATCTCCAACCGGACGATCGTGTTGGCCAGCATCGACGGATCCATCACGGCACACGCCGCAGCGATCACCCGCAGTCGCTGAAGGCCGTCGATGCATTCCACGCCCTCGGCCCGGAGATGCGCCGCGAACGGCCCCGAGGCTCCTGGAACCAAGTTCACCTCGTCAGCACCGAGCACGATCGTGCCAACGGCCCCGAAATCCTCCGGAGACTCCTCCAGAAGCCGGGCCAGGGCCGCCGTCCGGTCGCTGTCGTAGAGAAAGCCCCGGTGAGCACGCAAGCTCCGGGCGGCATCCGTGCCTGCGGCGAGCACGGCCAGTTCCGTCACCGGAACTTCGACGGACCAGCCTCGGGTCATGAGCGCCTTGCGCAGTGGCCGAAGCCAGAGAGACGGCCCGCTGGAGGCCATGATTGGGGAGTGCACCGTCACAGTCACATCCCTCACAACGCTCAAGAGCCCCTCACGTGACGGGTCAATCGCCAGTCCTATGAAAAGACCACACCCTGGGATCCTCGCGTCGACACTGAAAGATCGTCGCTGTCCCGAACGTGCTCCCTCGCGCCATCACCCGCACCTCGCGCTACTGGGCTACGCGCCCCTGCGACACAGGCGGAGCGGCGGCCGGGAATGGCCCGTGGGGAACGCCGCGCATCAGAAGGATCCGGGCCCCAGACCCATCTGGGGCGGCTGTGGGCGGATGTCTCTGCCGACCCAGGAGACGGGCACCAGCGCAGCACCACCGTTCCGTGCGCCACCCGGAGGTCAACGGGCACATATCTTGGGCGACTCAACGCCCACGCCCGGGTCGGGTGCCGACTCGATCGGTACCTGATCAGGCGTCGGCCGGGGCGCGGCGCATCGACCAGAGGGGTGGGCCGCCGCCGGGGAGGTGGACCTCGTCGGTCACGGTGAAGCCGAAGTGCTCGTAGAAGGGGATGTTGGAAGCCTTGGAGGACTCCAGGCGGGCGGGCAGGCCGGCGGCGTCGGCCCTGGCCAGGCCGGAGCGCACCAGGGCGGCGCCCTGGCCCGTGCCCTGGGCGATCGGGTCGGCGCCGATGAGGGCCAGGTACCAGTGCGGTTCCCGGGGAGTGTGCTTCGCGTCCTCCGTAACGGCTTCCGCGAACGCGTCGGCCCGGTCGCCGAGGATGCTCCGCAGCTCCTCGATGGTCCCCGCGTCGGGAACGGCCTGGTCCCGCGCCTCCGGCGGCATCCAGAAGGCCGCCGCGTCCGCAGTCCGCTCGCACACCGCACTCCGGATGTACTGCCGGGTGAAGAGCGTGGTGAAGTACCTGCTCAGCGACGTCTCGCGCGAGGACTCCCGGGGAAAGAGCCAGCACATCATCGGGTCGTCGCCGAAGGCGCGGGCCAGGGAACCGCTGATCTGCCCGGCGTCGTCGATCACAGCCGGCCTCGGCATGTCCGTCATCGCCACAGCGACATTCTGCATCCGATGATCTTCGACTGCGAGGCGGGGCCGGTGCGCCCCGGCCCGCGTGGCCGGGCGCGGGAAGAGGTCGCGCGGGGCCGGGCGCGGGAAGAGGTCGCGCGGGGCCGGGCCGGTCGTACGCTGGCAGTGTGGTGCGGTTGATCGTGGCGGCCGGGGGCGAGGGAGACGCCGTCGCCGGCGCGATGGTGGACGCCGCGCTGTACGGGGGTGAGCGCCCGGCCGTGATCCTCACGTACGCGTGGGACCGGCCGCGGCTCGGCCCCGTGCCCGGCCCCCGAGGGGCCGACGACTTCACCGGGCTGCGGCCGCTGACGCCCCGGGTCTTCGCGCTCCCCGCCGGGACCGAGACCGTCCCGCCCGCCGTGTCCACGCTCCCCCGGCTGGCCCGAACACTCCCCCAGACCCTCGCCCTGATCGATCCGCGCCACGGCGCGCGGGGCGTCGCCCGCCAGATCGACGAGCTGGTCCGGCTGCTGGCGCCGGAGTCGATCGACCTGCTGAACGTCGGCGGCGGCGTCCTCGCCCGGGGCGGCGAACCCGGCCTCCGGTTCCCGCTCGCCGGCGCCCTCGCCCTCGCCGCGTGCGGCCGAGCCCGAGCCCGCGTACGGCTGCTGATCGCCGGGCCCGGTCTGGACGGCGAACTGCCCGCCGGGGAGCTGCGCGGGCTTCTCGGCCGGAACGTCCTCACCCTGACCGCCGAGCATGTCCAGCCGGTCGCCGACGTCCTGGAGTGGCATCCCGACGAGGCCGCCGCGATGCTGGCGGCCTGTGCGCGCGATGTGCGCGGACTCTGCGAGGCCCGGGAGGCCGGCCCGCCCGTGCCCCTCACCGACGAGGGCCCCACCGTCCACGAAGTACCCCTCCCCGACGCCCTGGGCCGCAGCCGGCTCGCCCGCGCCCTCGCCTCCACCACGACTCTCGCCGAGGCCGAACAGCTCTGCCGCGACATCTGCGGCTGCTCCGAAATCGACCGTGAACGAGGCAGAGCCCTCCGGCTCAGCGACCGGCCAGGACGCGGACTCGACCCGGACACCGCGCTCGCCCGGGTCGCCGCGTACGAGCACCTCGCCCGCGGCCGGGGAATCAGCCACACCACCTTCCGCCGCCTCGGCGACGCCCTCGGCCTGAGCGGCGCGGCCCACGAGGACCTCAGGGCCCTGCTGATCGCCGCCCGGCCGGAGCAGTGCGAGCCGCCGCCGCTGTGGCACATTCCGGCGGCGGCCTGAGAGCGGGTGTGGGGTGCTGCGGCGGCGATGGGGGTGAGCTGCCGCTTCGTGGGGGTGTGCGGGCGGTGTGGTGGTGCGGCGGGGGCCTGCCGGTTCCAGGTGTACGGCCAGGTGCAGCGCGGGCCGCCCGGGGCGCGGGGCCGTCCTCAAACGCCGGACGGGCTGGAAGGGATCGGACCCCGGCCAGGTCGGGACGCCCGCACCGACCGGTTCCAGGTGAACGAACCCGTACAGCACAGGCCACCCAGGACCCGGGGCCGTCCTCAAACGCCGGACGGGCTGGAGGGGATTGGACGGGCTGGGTGGGTCGGGGGGAGCTGGACAGTGGCGGGCGGAGCGGAGGTCGCCGGGCAGGGGTGGGAGGGGGTGGGAGGGGGTGGTGGGCTGGGTGGGGGAGGGGTGGGGTTCGAGGGGGTGAGTGGGGGGTGAGGGGGGTGGAGGGGTTTGGGGGGACCTTGGGGCGGGAGGGGTTTCGTTGCCGAGGGACGGTGGAGCCGTGGTGGAGGCATCCGGGCCGCGAGGTCTGCCGCGGAGGGCGTGGGCGGTCAACCCGCCGCCGGCCGGGGCCGGTGGGTTCCTGGGCCTGCTCTCCCTGGCGACCCTCGTGGCGACTTTCGTGGACCCGAGCGAGCTGACCGGACAGCCCGTCTGGGCCAAACCCGCCCGGTTCGCCTTCTCCTTCGCCCTCTACGACGTCACCCTTCTCTGGCTGCTCACCTTCGTACGGGGTCACCGCCGGCTCGTCCGCGTGATATCCTGGACCACCGCCGTCGGCGTGGTCGCCGAGGTGCTCTGGGTCTTCGGATCGGCCGCGGCCGGCCGGATCAGCCACTACAACCACGGCAGCTCCGCCTCCACCGGACTGACCATCACCATGCTGGTCATCATCTCCGTGGTCGGCGTGATGACCCTGCTCACCATCGGGCTGCTGCTGGTCCAGCGGGTCGAACCGCCCGCCCTCGCCTGGGCGCTGCGGCTGGGACTCGCGCTCACGGTCGTCGGCATGACCCTCGGGACCCTGATGATCACCCCCACGCCGGCGCAGGAGACCGCCGCCGACCTCAGCGGGAGCATGCCGGTCATCGGGGCCCACAGCGTCGGCCGGGCCGACGGCGGACCGGGGATGCCCGTCACGAACTTCAGCACCGACGCCGGGGATCTGCGCGTCGCCCACTTCGTCGGCGTCCACGCGCTCCAGGCCCTCTGTCTGCTCGGCCTGCTCCTCACCCTCGGACCCCGGAGCCTCGGCCCGCGCCACCGCACCGCCCTCGTGTGGATCGCCGCGGCCGCCTTCCTCGGGCTCGCCCTCGTCCTCGCCTGGCAGGCCCACCGCGCCCAGTCCGTCGTCTCACCGGACGCGACGACCCTCACCGACCTGGCCGCCCTGGCCGTCGCGGTCGCCGCCGCCGTCACCGCCGTCTTCCTGCGCGCCCGCGCCTCCCGTCCGGCGCGCCCCGACACCCCCGGGTGATCCAACAACCCCGGGACCGCCCCGGCCGGCGTCCCTCAGTCGACGGTGACGACCACCGAGTGCCGGCCGCTCGCCCCGTCGGGGACCGTACGGGTCCGTTCCGCCGTCTGGACCTCCCCCGTGCCGTCGGTGGCGCGGACGGTGAGGGTGTGCGGACCGGGAGTCGCCCGCCACGGCAGCGACCAGTGCCGCCAGGTGTCACGGGTGTCCTGCGCGGCGAGGACGGCGGGCCGCCACGGGCCCTCGTCGATCCGGACCTCGACCCGCTCGACGCCCCGGCGCTGCGCCCAGGCCACCCCGGCGATCATCACCGTGCCCGCCGCCGGCCGGGCGAAGGGCTTCGGGGTGTCGATCCGGGACTGTGTCTTGACGGGCGCCTCGCGGGCCCAGCCGCGCTTCACCCAGTACGGGTCGTACGCCGCGAAGCGGGTCAGCTCCAGCTCGCGAATCCACTTGCACGCGGAGACGTAGCCGTACAGCCCCGGCACCACCATCCGGACCGGGAAACCGTGCGTGAACGGCAGCGGCTCGCCGTTCATGCCCAGGGCCAGCAGCGCGTCCCGCCCGTCCATCAGCTCCTCCACCGGGCTGCCGATGGTCATCCCGTCGACCGAGCGGGCCACCAGCTGGTCGGCCGGGCCGCCCCGGGACGGCGGGCGCACGCCGCACTCCCTGAGCAGTTCCGACAGCCGTACGCCGATCCAGCGGGCATTGCCCGCGTACGGGCCGCCGACCTCGTTCGAGACGCAGGTCAGCGTGATGTGGCGTTCGATCAGCTCCCGTCGCAGCAGGTCGTCGTAGGTGAGCGTGAGCGGTCGGGTGACGCCCTCGCCGTGGATGCGCAGCCGCCAGCGCGAGGCGTCGACCCTCGGGACCACGAGGGCCGTGTCGACGCGGTAGAAGTCCTTGTTCGGGGTGATGAAAGGGGTGATCCCGGGCACGCGCAATCGGGCGTCCGCCGGTGTGGGAACGGCCGCGGACGCCGGGCCCGGCAGGGCGATCCGCGCGCGGGAGGCGGCCGCGTCCCGGCCGCGTGAGCCGTTGAGGGAGCGGCCCAGCCCTCCCGCCGCCGTGGAGGCGGCGGCCGCGGTCGTCGCCGCGAGCACGAAGCCGCGCCGGTTCCAGCCGGGTGCGAGGTCCGGGGACTCCCGTCCCTCCCCGGGCTCCGGACCGCTCAAGCCGCCCGTACCGCCCGCATCGCCCGCATCGCCCGTACTGCCTGTAACACCACCTGTACCGCCCGCACCGTCCCCAAGAGCCCCGGACGCCCCCGGCAGTCGTCCCGTCAGGAAATACAGCAGAGCCGCCCCCGCCAGCCCCCCGGCCAGGGACGGCAGGGCGTCCAGGAAGCCGGTGGAGTCCGGGCGGCCCGTCGCCGCGAGGGCGCCGACCGCGCCGAACAGCAGCACTCCGGCGGCGCCCGCGCGCCGCCGCCGGGACGCGAACGCGCCGAGCGCCAGCGCGAAGAGGACGAGAACGGTCAGAATGCCCGCCAGGAGCACCAGTTTGTCGTTGGCTCCGAAGGTGCGGATCGCCCAGTCCTTGAGCGGCGCGGGCGTCCGGTCGACGGCCGCGCCGCCCACCGCGATCACCGGGCCGGACTCGGGCCGCACGGCCGCCGACACCAGCTCGGCCACCGCCAGCGACAGATAGGCGGCGAGCACTCCGGAGAGAGCGCCCGCCGCGACGCGCCGCCGACCGCCTGGGGGCCGGCGGTCCTTCCGCTGCTGGTTCCGGTTCCGGTTCACACGGGGAATCCGGCGCCGGGGCCGGTACGGATTGGTCCGGCGGGCACGCGCTCCCCACCGGACCGGCCCCACGCCGAGCGGTCAGCCGACAACCGTCAACCGTCAACCACAGTCGTCAACCGTTAACCGGCAGCCGCCAGCCGCAGTCGTCAGCCGTCAGCCGTCAACCGAACGCGACGGCCGCCAGCGGCGCGGAGGTCGGCAGGGGCGAACCCCCGGCCGGCTCCAGCGTGATGCCCATGCCCTTCGCCCCGCCGAGCCGTCCGGCCATGAGCACCGCCTCCGAGGTGCGGCCCGGGTCCATCAGGCCCGCGGGCCGCATCGCCCCGCCCTCCTCGTACCAGAGCTGGTAGACCTTGCCGGCGGGCGGCCGGGCCATCCCCTCCGTCGCGAACACGGCCCGGTCCCGCTCGCGCGAGACGACGACCGTGCCGCCCGCGCCGCCGGGGAGGGCGACCGTGCGGACCTTCGCGTCCGGCGCTCCCAGCACCGACGCGACCCGGTCCAGCTGGACACGGGCCGCGCGGGCCCGGTCCTCGGCCCGTCCGGCCTCCTGGTGCTGCCACACGGCGGTGCCGCCGAGCCCGGCGGCGACCGCGAGACAGGCCGCCATGGCCCACCGGGCGAGCCCCCGGCCCCGGAAGGGCCGCGCGGCGACCCGCTGGATCGAGGCGGTACGCGGATTCTCCTGCCGGACCGTGCCGATCCGGCGCATCACGGCCTCCTTGAGACCGGGCGGCGGGGTCACCGCGAGCGCGAGGCCCAGCCGGGCGGCGACGGTGCCCAGCTCCCGGGTCTCCTGGGCGCAGGCGGCGCAGGAGGACAGATGGCGTTCGAAGGCGGCGCGTTCGTCGTCGGGGAGCGCGTGCAGCACATACGCGCCCGACAGCGTGTGGACGTCCACGGCGGTCATACGCTCACCCCCAGGCAGTCGCGGAGCCGGATAAGGCCGTCGCGCAGCCGCGTCTTGACCGTGCCGAGCGGGGTCGCCAGCATGTCGGCGACCTCGCGATACGTCAGCCCCCGGTAGTAGGCCAGGGTCAGGGACTCCCGCTGGAGTTCGGTGAGCGTCCGCAGACAGCGCCGCACCTGCTCCCGCTCCAGCCGCGTCTCCACCTCCTCCTGGACCTGGTCGTACGCGGGTGTACGGCCGAGCCTGGCCGCCTTCTCGTCGCGCGCGGCGGCCGCGTGGGCCGAGCGCACCCGGTCGACGGCCCGCCGGTGGGCGAGGGTGAGCACCCAGTTCATGACCGTCCCCCGGTCGGAGCGGTAGCGCGCGGCGGTCCGCCACGCCTCGGTCAGCACTTCCTGGGCGACTTCCTCGGACTGGGCGAGGTCGCGCAGCACGCTGCGCGCCACCCCGAGCACGGGGCCGGACACGGCGTCGTAGAGGGCGGCGAAGGCCTGCTGATCGCCCTTGGCGACCCGGCTCATCAGCTCTTCCAGATCAGGGCCGGTCGCGGGGTTCCTGCCGATGTGGACCGCTTCTGGCACGCGGCGCTCCTCTCCAGACGAATGGGACGGTCACGGGGGATTCGGAGCGGGCCGGGGCATGGATGGGCGGCGACGCCCTCTTTTCCCGGGCCTCTTTCCCGGGCCTCTCCGCCGGGTCTCCCCGCCGGGGTTCCCCGCCGGGCCTCGCTCCCGGTCTTCCTCGCCGCGCCCCCGCCTCCGCGGCTCTCGCCCTCGAGGATCGGGGACTTCTCCGAACCCCTCCGGGCGAGCCTCTTCGGGCGGGGGCCCCCGATCGGATGCACCGCGTCTCGCCCCGGGCTGGGCCCTGGCCGGGCGCGTCCGGGCGCGGCCGCCGGCGACAGGTACGGGCCCGCGCCGCACCGGGCCCAAGTGCCGTCACCCGTGGGTGAGTTCGGCCCCGTCGACCGTACGGGCCGGTTGCTCGTGCATTGGTATGGACATGACCATGATGTCCGGTCTAGCCTTGAACTTGGTCTAGACCAAGACTGCGCCAGCCTGGCACTCCCCCCACCCCAACCCAGGAGCGAAGCATGCGCAGAAAGATCACCTCATCCCTGCTCGGCCTCGGCATCGCCGCCGCCTCCGTCCTCGCCACCTCCTCCAGCGCTCAGAGTCACGGCTACGTCGACTCCCCGATCAGCCGTCAGCAGCTCTGCGGCAAGGGCACGGTCAGCAACTGCGGGCAGATCAGATGGGAGCCGCAGAGCGTCGAGGGGCCCAAGGGCTTCCCCGGGCGCGGTCCCGCCGACGGCGCGATCTGCGCCGGCGGCAACGGACGCTTCGGTGAGCTGGACGACCCGCGCGGCGGCGCCTGGCCCACCACCAAGCTCTCCTCGGGCCAGAGCCACACCTTCACCTGGCGGTTCACCGCCCGGCACAACACGTCCGACTTCCGCTACTACATCACCAAGGACGGCTACGACCCCTCCAAGCGGCTGACCCGTGCCGACCTGGAGCCGCAGCCCTTCCTGACCGTGCCGTTCGGCGGCGCCCAGCCGGACGCCACCGTGAGCCACTCCGGCACCCTGCCGCAGAAGTCCGGCAGGCATCTGATCCTCGGCGTCTGGAATGTGTCCAACACCGAGAACGCCTTCTACGCCTGCTCCGACGTGCGCTTCTGAGCCGAAGCGCGGACCGTGTCCCGGCCCCGGCCGGGGCACGGCCCCCCACGCGCGGACCCGGGCCCGGCCCCCCTCGCCCCGGCCCCGGCCGGGATGCGGTCCCCGGCCCCGCCCCCGGATAATGGACGCACGGGGCGGCGGGACCACCGGGCCCGGCGGCCCTCCCCCCACGGAGGTGCACGCCATGGCCAGGGACAGTACGACCGCCGCCGGGCGGGCCCGGCGGCGACCGCCGCACCCGACGCCCCGGGAGCGCGCGGACCTCGGCCGGGCGGCGCGCAGGGCGACGCCGAGGTCGGCCCACGCGGAGTTCGCTCCCGCCGCACAGCGGCCCGACCCGATCGACGTGATCGAGGAACAGTCCGCCGCCCGGGTGCCGGAGCTGGTCCCCATCCGCTACGCCCGGATGTCAGAGTCGCCGTTCCGCTTCTATCGGGGCGCGGCGGCGATCATGGCCGGGGATCTGGCCGCCTCGACGCCGGCCTCCGGCCTGACCGCGCAGCTGTGCGGGGACGCCCACCTGATGAACTTCCGGCTCCTCGGCTCCCCCGAGCGACGGCTCGTCTTCGACATCAACGACTTCGACGAGACCCTGCCCGGCCCCTGGGAGTGGGACGTCAAACGCCTCGCCACCAGCTTCGTCATCGCCGGACGGGAGAACGGCTGCACGGCGAAGGAGCGGAACGGCATCGTCCGCGCCGCCGTGCGGTCGTACCGCGAGCGGATGCGGACCTACGCCGGGATGGGGAATCTGGAGGTCTGGTACGACCGCGCCGACATGGAGCAGCTGCGCTCGATCACGGACGACCGGCTCGGCGCGCGGGGGCGCTCCCGGGTCGCCAAGGCCATGGCGAAGGCCCGTACCCGCGACAGCCTCCAGGCGTTCGAGAAGCTCACCCACCTGGTCGGCGGCGAACGCCGGTTCGCGCCCGACCCGCCGCTGATCGTGCCGCTGGAGGATCTGCTGGAGGGCGCGGAACGGCATCGTTACGCCCGTGAGCTGCACGGACTCGTCGAGCGCTACGCCCGGAGCCTGTCCACGGAGCGCCGGCACCTGCTCCGGGAGTACCGCGTGGTCGACATCGCCCGCAAGGTGGTGGGCGTGGGCAGCGTCGGCACCCGCTGCTGGATCCTGCTGCTGCTCGGCAAGGACGACGAGGACCCGCTGATCCTCCAGGCCAAGGAGGCGGACCACTCGGTGCTCGCCGCGCACGCCGGCGAGAGCGCGTACGAGAACCAGGGGCAGCGGGTGGTCGCCGGGCAGCGGCTGATGCAGGCCGTCGGCGATGTGTTCCTCGGCTGGGACCGGGTCAGGGGGCTCGACAGTCTGCGCCGGGACTTCTACGTACGCCAGCTCCACGACTGGAAGGGCATCCTCGACCCGGCGGACATGGTCCCCAAGGGGATGCGGGTCTTCGGCGAACTCTGCGGAGCGACCCTGGCCCGCGCCCACGCCCGCTCCGGCGACCGGATCGCGATGGCGGCCTATCTCGGCTCCGGCGACTCCTTCGACCGCGCGCTGGCCGCGTTCGCCGAGAGCTACGCCGACCAGAACGAGCGCGACCACGCGGCGCTGCTGGCCGCCGCGGAATCGGGCCGGGTGACCGCGTCGCCGGCCGAGTGAGCGGCCGGTACGGGGAGGGCCGCCGGTACGGGGACGCCCCGCCTCCCCCGCGCGCGCGGCTCCCGCACCCCTCGCACCCGGCCCGCACCCCCTCCCGCGTGATCCGCATCACAGCAGGTCAACCGGTACGGGGCCGCCGGGCGTAGCGTCTCCTGCGTACCTGATGCATCTGCGAGGAGAGCCGACGTTTGACCGAGGAGGAGTTCGCCGAGTTCTACACGCGATCGGTCCACCGCCTCACGGGCCAGCTCTATGTCATGACCGGCGATTTCCACGAGGCCCAGGACGTGGTCCAGGAGGCCTTCGTCCGGGCCTGGGGCCGGCGCGGGCAGCTGGAGCGGGATCTCGGGCCCGAGGCATGGGTGCGCACCGTGGCCTGGCGGCTCGCGGTGAGCCGGTGGCGGCGCGTGGTGCGGGGGCAGCGCGCGTGGAGCAGGCGTACCGACCCGGTGGCGAGCGGCGGGCCGGAGCCGGGCATGGTCGATGTGGAGCGGGCGCTGCGCCGGATGCCGGCCCGGCAGCGGCAGTGCGCCGCGCTCTTCTACGTGTGCGATCTGTCCGTGGAGCAGGTCGCGGCCGAGACCCGGCTCTCCACCGGCACCGTCAAGACCCATCTCTCCCGGGCCCGCGCCAAGCTCGCCGATTTCCTCGACCACCCTTCGCACTCAGGGGAGAGCAGTGAAGTCTGACCTCGACAACCGGATGGCGGCCGAGCTGCGGCGGGTCGCCGACCGGGCCGCGGAGCGGACCCGCGCCCCGGGACTGCCGGCGATCACCGCGAGAGCGCGCGGGCGGCGGCGCAGGGCGCTGGCCGTGTCCGGGGCGGGCGTGCTGTGCGCGGCGGCCTCCCTGGCGGTGCTGCTGGTCACGGGCGGCGCATCGGATCCCGTACCGCCGTCGTCGCCCGCGAGCGTCCCCGTCACGGAGAGCGCCACCGAGAGCGGTCCGCGTCCCAGCGCGTCCCAGGTGCTCCCCTCACGGAGCGGTCCGCCCCGTCCGACCGCCACGCCCGAGGCGAGCGGGACGCGCCCGGACGGGGGGCGGAGCGGGACCGGGGCGCGGACGGCGGGACCGCCGCGCCCGCCGAACGGGCCCGAGACCGCGACAGGCCCCGCGAACGGACCCGCGACCGGCGCCGCGCCGAGAACCACGACCGGCGCCGGGGCCGCCGACGGGATCCCCGGCGGCCCGCCCCCGGCGCAGGCCCCGGTGGAGAGCCCTCCCCCGTGACCGAGGGGACCCGTGACCGAGGGGACCCGTGACCGATGGCGCCCGTAGTCGATGGGGCCCGTAGTCGATGGGGCCCGTAGCCGATGAGCCCGTAGTCGATGGGACCCGTAACCGATGTGACACGCGTCTCATATGTCAACCCCGTCCCCGCTCCCCCGCGTAAGGCCGGAAGAACCTGACCTTGCGAGGAGCCGATGGCCGACCACACGCAGACCGACGTCCGCCCGACCGCCGCCGGGCGGCAGCGGCGGGCCGGACCCGGGGCCCCGCGCCCGGCCGCCGTCCGGCCGCTGTCCGGCGCGCGGCGGGCGCGGCACACCGGCCTCGCCCGTACCGCGTGGACCGTGACCGCGGTCTACGCCGTGAGCACGGCCGTCCATCTGGCGATCCTCGCCGCGATGACCGCGCCGCACGGCCCGAGCGTCCGGGAACGGCTGCTGGCCTGGGACGCGCTGCTCTACATATCCATAGCCGAGGACGGCTACCCGGCCGGCTTCACCTACCAGGAGAACGGCGAGCTGAGCGGCAACAACCTCGCCTTCTTCCCGCTCTTCCCGCTGCTCGCGCGGTCTCTGCACCGGCTGACCGGCGTCGACACCGGCACCGCCGCCCTCGTCGTCGCCCACCTCTCCCTGCTGGCGGCGCTCTTCGCCGTACACCGGCTGCTGATCCGGCTGTACGGCCCGCGCACCGCCACCGTCGCCGTCGTCCTGCTGGCGGGGGCCCAGCCCATGGCCCTGACCTTCCTCATGGCCTACAGCGAGGCGCTGTTCCTCGCCCTGGCGGCGGGCTCCCTGCTCGCGGCCCACCGGCGCGCCTGGCTGACCGCCGGGGTGATCGCCCTGCTCGCGGGGCTCACCCGGCCCGCCGCCTTCGCCCTGGTGCTCGCCCTGGTCTGCGCGGCCCTCCTGGAGATCCGCCGGGTCGGCCGCCCGGCCTGGCGTCCCGTCACCGCCGTCGTCCTGGCCTGCGCGGGCACCCCCGCCTATCTCGCCTGGGTGGGGAACCGCTCCGGCCAGCTCAACGCCTGGTTCGAGATCCAGGAGGCGGGCTGGGGCACCCACTGGGACTTCGGCGCGTCCTTCGTCGACTTCCTGGGCGGCGCGTTCCTCCGCAACGACGACTGGGTCCCCCTCAGCACCGCCGTGCTGCTGCTCGCCGCCGTCTTCGCCACCGTCCTCGCCTGGCGGCGCGACGCCTGGCCCCCGCTGCTCGTGTACGGCACCACCGTGCTCGTGCTCACCCTGGGGCAGAGCAACTTCTACCACTCCAAACTCCGGCTGCTGATCCCCGCCGTGCTCTTCCTCGTGCCCCTCGCCCAGTCCCTGGCCAGGTCGCGCGATCGCAGCGTGGTCGCCGTTCTGACGGCGGCGACCCTCTTCGGCAGCTGGTACGGCGCCCATATGCTCACCACGTGGCGGTACGCCATCTGACCGGGCCCCGGACCGGCCCCGGGACGCGCCCGCCGATGGGCCGGACAGTGGCTCGAACGGTGTCGAACAGGGGCGTTTTTACGCGGACTCGCAGGTTCCGGGCCGCCCGGCGGTTGCCGGCACAGCTTTGTCCGCCATACTGCTCGCCGTGGAGCAGAAGCACATAGGACCGAGCATCCCGCCGACGCACGCGGCCGGCGTCGACCCGGCGTTCATCCCCGGGCTGATGCCCTCGCGCCCCGCCGAGGCGGAGAAGCGCGAGGACACGGCCCCGGAAGCGCCGCCCGAGGACCATGTCCCCGAGGACCGCGCGCCCGAGCCGCCCGCCGGGGAGGAGCCCGCCCCGGACGGGGCGGAGGAGCCCCCGGAGCCCGACGGCCGCCCCGTCTTCGAGGTGTCGGACCGGCGCGGCGCGATCGTCGCGGACCAGTCGGGGATCACCTTCCGGCTGGACACCGAGGAGGCCCGGTTCGGCTGGGACGAGATCAAGGCCGTCGAGTTCGACACCCCGAGATTCGCGCGGCGCTTCAACGTCACCGTCTACACCTCCGGCCAGCGCTGGTTCCAGAACGACGTCGAGGCCCCGTCCCGCAGCGACCTCAAGACCTGGGCCGAGCGGCTCGACGCGGTGCTGGACGCGCGGTTCGAGGAAGACGCCGACGGCGCGACCGGTACGGAGTAGCCCCGGCCCCGGCGGGCCGCCCGGCCCGCTCCGGGGACACGTCGCCGGCACACGTCACCGGCCCTCGGCCAGCGCCTCGGCGAGGGCCGCGCCGGTCTCCCGGGCCGTGAGGTAGGGCCGTACGTCATGGGCCCTGGCCCCGTTGTGCACCAGCACATCGCGGACACGGTCGCCGAAGAGCGGGGCCAGCTCCTTCGCGAGGGCCACCACATCGCCCCGGTCGGCGATGTTGACCCAGCGCCGCACCGGCGGCGGCCAGGGTCCCGATCCGCCCCCGGGCGGCGGCTCCAGCCGGTCGAAGACCAGATTCCGCACGCCCAGCGGTGAGCCGAGGGTCACCAGGGCGACGCTTCCGGACCCCGCGGGGCGGGCGCGGAGCGCCTCGTACGCCACGACCGAGCCGAGCGAGTGGGCGACGACCACCTGGGTCTCGTCCCCCAGACACGCGGTGAACCGCTCCCGGACGGCCGCGCGGATCGCGGGCTCGGTGAAGTAGCGGCGCACCTGACGGGCGCTGGAGATCATCAGACGCTCGCCGAACCCGGCGAAGAACGCGGAGTGGCTGAGGGCGTCCAGGGCCCGCTGGACCAGCCGGGGCGTCCGCAGCCTGGCCGCCGCCCCCGGGCCCGCGACCCGGCTCTCCTCCCGGGCCGCCGACTCCCACCAGCTCAGCAGCAGTTCGGACTCCAGCCCCTCCCGGACGTCGGAGGCGTCCAGCTCGGGGACGCCGAGACCCCGGTGCCCGGCCGGGCGGAAGAGATCCCCGTAGAACGCCATGGAGACCTCCTCCCGCGCGAGCCGGGGACCGTCCGGGGCCGCCAGCGACAGCCCGTCGGCGAGCGCCGGACACCAGGCGTCGAGCAGGGTCTCGGGCCCCTTGGTCTCCTGGGCTATCCCATGGACGAGCACGACACGGCTCATCGGATCTCCTCTCCTTCGGCGAGTACAGGACGGCTGAACGGGCCCGCGCCGGGCACGACACGGCTCACCGGGGTTCCGCCCCCTTCGCGGGTACGACGAGGTCGAGCCGGAGCACGACCGCCCCCATGTCGGTCGCGACGCTGACGTGCCCCTCGTCGTCGGCCGAGAGATCGACGATGCCGCTGCCGATGTCGGCCTCGGCCGTCCAGGACGGGGAGTGGGTGTCCCACACCCGCAGCAGCCCGTACCGGTCGGCCGCGACGACGACGGGAGCCCCGCCGATACGGGTGAGGCGGATCGTGCGGGCGGTGGCGGGGAAGGGCTCCAGCTCCACCCCGAGGTCATGGCCGTCGACGAGGTCCCGGAATCTCACCCGGCCGTCCCCGGCCCCGGTGATCACGGTCTCCCGGCCGTCCAGCACTCCGATCTCCAGGCCGTAGGCCCCCATCGCGTGACCGCCGAGCGGTTCGTCGAAGGGTTCGCCGGTCCGCAGGTCCCAGAGCTGGACCGTGCCGTCGACGGAGGCGCTCGCCACGAGATGCGCGCCGGACGCGGTCACCGCCGTCCGCAGGTTCGTCACCTCGGCGGTGTGACCGGTCATCGGCGGACACACCGGGGTCTGGGTGTGCGCGTCCCACGCGTGCAGCACGGAGTCCCGCTCCGCCGACACCACCACGGCCCGGCCGTCCATCGTGTGCAGGGCGGCCCGCGTCGAGAGGCCGGAGCGCCGGACGAGCCGCCGCCGGAGGGTCAGGCTCCAGACCTCGACCCGCTCCCAGGCGCTGCGCACCAGCAGGGTGTCGTCGCCCGCCCGGGCGGCCGTCATGTGGTACACCAGCTGCGCGGGCGAGGGAATCTGGGAGGCCGTCTGACGCCCGCCGCGCAGATCGTGGGTCCGTACGATGCCGTTGCCGCCCCCCGTGACGACGACCGCCCGCCCGGCCCCGTCCCGGACGATGTCCGCCGAGACCAGCTCCTGTTCCCTCCCGCACAGCGGCTCCCCCACGGGCAGCATCGTGTCCGCGTCCCAGACCAGAACGTCCTTGCTGTTGGCGATGACGGCCACAGCGGCCCCGCCCGCGCGCCCGAACACCGGGGCCGACCGGAACACCTCCGGACCGCTCAGCAGATGGAGCCCCTCCAGCGGCGGGCCCAGGGGCCGCCCCGTCCGCAGATCCCAGATCCGGGCGGTGTCGTCGCGGGCGGTCGACACCGCCACCTCACGGCGGCCGACCCGCCCGAGGGCGGCGACGAGGACACGGCCGGTGTGCCCCAGGAACGGCCCGGCCGACTCCGCGCCGGTCATCACGTCGTGCGCGTGGAGCCGCTGCCCGTCGAAGACGGACAGCACCACCGGACGCGTGCCGTGGAAGGCCACCCCCACCGCCCGCGCCATGGGGGTGATGTCCTCCACGGGGAAGTGCCCCCGCGGCCGGAGCGGCCACGGGGACCCGGCCCCTCCCACCCGCCAGACGTACGCGTGGTCGAGCGAGGTGGCCAGGACGATCTCCAGCACGGGTCCGGCGCCGCGCACGGCGAGATGGCGGACGGCTCCGACATGCCCCACCAGCGGAACGCCCCGCAGGGCCCCGGTGACCGCGTCCCAGATCCGGACCGTGCCGTCCTCGCCGCCGCTGACCACCACGGGCCGGCCGTCCAGCGCGCCGAAGGCGACGCACCGCACCGTGTTGGTGTGCCCCTCCAACAGCAGCTCGGCCTCCCCGCCCCGGAGCGGGTCCCAGAGCCGTACGCTCGTGTCGGAACCGCCCGTCGCGACCGTGGCCCGGCCGTTGACCGTGGTCATGGCCACGGCCAGGACCGGTCCCGAGTGGCCTTCCATCGGCGCGGCGAGCTGCTCCCGGGTCGCCAGGTCCCACAGCCGGGCGGTGCCGTCCTCCGCCCCCGTGACCACGACGGAACGGCCCTCCGTCTCCCCGTAGGCCAGCGCGCCGACCGGCCGGGTGTGACCGGCCTCGGGCTGATCGGCGGTCAGATCCCAGATCCTGGCGGTGCGGTCCTCGCCGACGGTGACCGCCAGCGCGGCGTCGGAACGGTCGGTGAGCGCCGCCGCCGTGATCTCCGAGACATGGCCGCGCAAGGGCTGTCCCAGCTGCTGGAGGCTGCGCAGATCCCAGAGCCGGACGTCCAGGCGTCCGCAGGTCAGCGCCACGGGCCGGCCCTTGAACACCCCGGTCGCCAGCGAGCGGACCCCGCTGCCGAACCCGTAGACATGGGCCGCGACCGGCTCGCCGAGCTGACGGCGCTCGCCGAGGTCCCAGCGGCTGAGCATGCCGGACTTGTCGCCGACCAGGGCGACGGTCCGCCCGTCGACCCGGACGAGGCTCACCGCCGTCACCGACTCCGCCGGGCCGATCAGCGGGCTGCCGTCGGACCGGGCGTCCCCGCCGTGGAACACCTCGCTCAGGTCCCAGACGTGGACGGCCTTGTCGGTGCCGCCGGTGACCGCGGTGGGGCGCCCGTCCAGCTCGCCGAGATCGACGTCGAGGACGGTGCGCCGGTGGGCGCTCAGCTCGCCGCCCAGCTGCCGCCGGGTGGTCAGGTCCCAGATCCGGGCCGTGCCGTCGGCGCTGCCGGTCAGCACCACGGGCCGGCCCTCCACCGCGCCGATCACCATGGCGGTGACGTTGTTGGTGTGCCCGGTGAGCGGCTCGCCGTACTCCTGGCCCGCGGAGAGGTCCCAGACCCGGACCGTGCCGTCCAGCGCGCCGGTGAGGGCGACCGTGTAGTCGCCCAGCTCGCCGACGGCGACCGCGCCCACCCCGATGCCGACCGTCAGCGGATCGCCGATCTGCCGCTGCGAGGCGAGGTCCCACACCCGGGCGGTGCCGTCGGCGCCGCCGGTCACCGCGATCGGGCGGCCGTCCAGATCGCCGGTGGCGACGCAGCGAACGGACCTGCCGTGCCCGCTGAGCAGCCGGTGCACCCCGCTCGTCGACCACCAGGCCCAGCGCGCCGTCCACGGCAGGGCGACGGCGAGGCCGGAGATCCGGTCCGCGAGCCCGTCGGCGGCGCAGCGGCGGGCGGAGAGCTGGAGGTCTGCGGCGCGCTCCCCGAGCGAGCGGTCGGCGGTGAGGCGGTGCGCGACTTGTTCGTACGAGCCGCGGATACGGCGGGGCTCCTCGCCCTCGACGGTGACGAAGGCCCGCAGCAGGGCGAGCGGTTCGGCGGCGAGCAGGAAGCCGGGGTCCTCGACGAGGGCGGTGAGTCCGCCGGCCGCCGCGGCGTGGGTCGCGAGATAGAGCCGGATGTAGGGCACGGCGGCGAACCAGTCGGGGCGGCCGTCCGGGGTCTCGGGGACCAGGGAGCGCAGGGCCTCGACGACGGAGTGCTGGATGTCGGCCTCCGGACGGTCGGCACTGGCGCGCAGATGTTCGGCGAGCGCCTTGTGGTAGAGCCGGTACGCCGAGCGGCGGTCGTCGTCGATGACCTCGGCGATGTACGCCTCGCCGACGTCCAGCACCCAGGAGACGTCCTCCTCGGTGCAGGGCACTCCGGAGATCACCGAGCTGAGCGCCGTCCAGACCCGGCCGCGCGGAAGTCCCTTGCCCTCGGAGAAGGCGAGGGCGAGCAGCATCCGGCGGACGCGGGGCTCGTCGGGTCCGAAGCGGGCGAGGTAGTCGTCGAAGGCCTCGCCGACCTCGCTGGGCAGCTCGTCGTCCCAGCCCCGGCGGGCGACGTCCACGGCGCGCTGTTCGGAGCGGAGCGTACGGGCGGTGGTCCTGGCGTACAGATAGACGCCCGAGGCCTTGCGGGCGACGCCGCGGGCCACGGTGCGGGCGAGTTCGGGCCGGTCCCGGTAGGGGGTGGGGACGCCGGGCTCCTCGGCGGCGAGCAGGACGCGGGTGACATAGCCGGTGACGTCGGACTCGCCGGCGCGGTACGCGGCCCGGTCCAGGTCGAGGCAGGTGAAGGTGGGGCCGAGGGGCGCGACGAGTTCGTGGCGGGTGCCCACCAGGAGCCGTACGCCCTGGATCTCGGACAGGGGCCGGAGCAGTTCTCGGGTGATGCGGCGCGGTTCGCCGTGACCGCCGGAGTCGGCGGCGGTGTCGGAGCCCGCCTCGTCGACGGCGTCGACGACGATGACCAGCGGCGGGCCCTGGCGGCCGCGCCGGGTCAGTTCCTGGAGGAGGGCGGCGGCGCCGTCGGCCGCCGTGTCCAGGGCGGCGGCGATCCGTTCGACGACCTCTTCGAGGCGTTTGTGGCGGGCGTGGACGGCGGCGGTGACACAGCCTTCGGGGACGACGGTGTCCGCGTCGGCCCCGGAGAGGTCCATCCGGGTCCGGTAGCGGCCGTCGGAGAGGGCGACGATCCGGCCGAGCACCGCGGACTTCCCGCAGCCGGGGCTGCCGGTGACGACCCGGCCCCGGCCGTCGCCGTCGGGGGCGGTGAGCCAGGCGACGAGTTCGGTGAGGACGGCGGTCCGGCCGCTGAAGTACAGGCCCTGTTCGGATTCGAACTCCACTCCGCGCGAGCGCGGGCCGAAGTGTTCGGTGAGGTCGCGTTGGGCGACGCGGCGCTGCACTTCGAGGTCGGTGCCGAGCGGCGGGAGTTCTTCGCGGAAGCCGGAGTTGGCGAGAAAGGGGGCGAGTCCGGTGATCAGTCCGCCGGCGAGTTCGGCGCGCTGGCCCCGGCCGTCGGCCTCGAAGCGCTCGTTGACCGCCTTCACCAGCTCGGTGAGGTCCAGATACTGCTGGCGCTGTCCGGTGCGCCCGGTGGTGGTCGTCACGGCCCCGGTGAGGGCGGCGACGAACGCGCCGTCCTCGGCGATGTCCTTGCGGCGGGCGGCGGCGAGGAACCACAGGCCGGTGGAGGCGTCGGAGCCGGTGCTCCGGTACGCGATGGACCGGAGGGCGATCGCGGACGCCTCCGCGCCGCCCGCGCCGCCCGCGCAGGTGTCGAGGATCAGCAGCAGATGCCGCAGTCCGCCCCGGCAGAGGATGCGGACGAGATCCTCCGTGGCGAGGGCGGTGGTGGCGAGCTCCTCGTCCTGGGAGTCCCAGCAGAGCAGATAGTGCCGGTCGCGGTCCTCGACCGAGCCGTGGCCCGCGTAGTAGACGACGAGGACGTCGTCGTCGCCGAGATCGGCGTCGGCGGACCAGTGCCGCAGCTTCTGGCGGACCTGTTCGGCCCCCTCGTACTCGCCGAGTCCGGGCAGCGCGGCCGTGTAGCCGAAGGAGGAGAACAGCTCGCGGGTCTCCCGGATGTCGGCGGGCACCCGGTCCAGCTGCTCGCCGGGCGGGAGATGGCGGTAGCGCCCGCTGCCCAGCCCGATGAAATATCGTCGCCCCACCCAGCAACCCCGCCCCACTGTCACGCGTCTGCCCGGACCGTCGTCGACTGTAGCGACCCGGTGGCGGTGCGCACACGGTCACCGGGCGGACCGACGGCCGGTCAGCCGCTGCCGCCGCCCGTCGGGGCGGGCCGGCCGCGGTCGCGGCCGCGCGGGCCGCGGCGGGGGCGGCGGGAGCGGCGGGCCGGCCGGGGCGGGTCATCGCCGCCGGAGGGGTGGTCGTCGGCGGGGGCGGGGGTGACTCCGAGACCCTTGAGCCGGTCGAAGTCGGCGGTGTCGATCTGTTCGAGGATCTCCAGCTGCCGTTCCAGCTCGCCGAGCTGGCGGTCCGGGTCGGTGTGCCGGCGCAGGGCGTCGGCGGTGGTGACGTGGTAGCGCGCGAGGGCCACTTTGAGGCTGCGGCTCTCCAGGATCATCCGGTAGATCGTCTCCTCGGCCAGGGCGTCCTGGACGGATCTGACCGGCCGGGTGAAGAACACCGTCACGATCTGGCCCGCGCCCAGCACTCCGACGACGGCGGGGATCTGCCAGACCACCCGGTGCGGGTAGAACACGCTGAGCACCGAGAGGATCAGGGCCATCAGCAGCAGCCCGGAGCCGAGGCCGAGCAGGAACTTGCTGGCGAAGCCGACCGTGAGCTGCGCCCGGCGGAGCCGTTCCGACGCCTGGATGCGGTAGTCCCGCAGCCGGGCGTCCTCGTACGAGAGTATGCCCTGTTTGTCCTGGATGTACGAGGAGTAGCTCGCGAACTCCTCGGCCCCGCCCCGGGGCAGCCGGCCGTCCTCGTCGGGCCGGGAGCCGAGGAAGCGGGCGGTCTCCGCGAGTCCCGTCATCACCTCGGCGCGCAGCACCCGTTCGCAGAAGCTGAGTCCGGCGAGATGGCGTTCCAGGGTGCGGCTGGCGGTGAGCGCCTCGGAGACGACGAGCCGGCGGACGTTGTAGCGGGAGCGGATGCCGGTCAGCAGCAGCTGGACCTTGATGTCGGTGAGGACGCCGATCACCACGACATGGGTGGTCTCGGCGAGTTCGCCCGCGAGCAGTCCGTCGAGCAGTCCGGTCAGCTCGGAGCGCTCGCCGGGCTCGGGGCGGCCGCTCGCGCTGTGCTGGAAGTCGAAGAGCGTGTTGGAGAGCACATGGTGGACCCGGAGCCGGCCGCCCCAGTCCTCCCGGCCGTCCTCGGGGGGCGGCGGATCCAGCAGTTCGCCGAGCCCGTCCACGTACTCCGCCCCCCAGGTGCGGGCCTCGCAGTGGGCTCCGTACTGCCGGCGTTCGAGGTCGTACGCCTCTCCCGGGACATGCCAGTCGCGGATGTTGACCAGGTGGAGCAGGCCGTCGCCGTGGCCGCGGGTCCGGGAGCCGACGGTGGCGTCGAGGAACCGGGCGAGCGGCGAGCGGGCCAGCTGGGCGCGGGTGAGCGTTCTGCGATGGCCCTCGGTACGGAGGGTGTCGCCGCTCTCGGCGTCCAGCAGCAGTTTGGAGACCGCGCTGTCGGGGAGCGACAACTGGCAGTCCAGATTGAGGAACAGATCGTTCTGCAGACATTGCGTGATCAGGATGTACCGCGGCGCGGGGGGCTCGCCCCCGGCCGCCGGTCCCGGCGCCGGCGTGCTCATCCTCGTTCCTCCCGTCCGGACGTTCCCGTCCTGTCCTGCTCTGCTCTCCCCTGCCGGGACCGGCGCCGAGCCGGTCCCGGCGACGGGGACGTCGGTGCTCCCGGCGGGGTCAGCCCGGCAGCAGCGGCCACTGACGGGACAGCCGCATCGCCGCCTCCGTCACCGCCGGATCGCCCGACTTCCCCGCCACCCCGTCGAGATAGGCGTGGGCCGCCGCCTCGTACAGATCCGACACGGCGTGCAGCCGGGCGTCCTGGGCGGCCCGGCGGTGGTCGATCCGGGCGTTCAGCACGGCCTCGGCCTGTCTGGCCCGCTCCGCGCCCGCCTCGTCGGCCTCGATCTCCGCCTCCAGCCGCCGCAGCTCCTCCGCGTTGCTCCGGTACGCCGCCAGATACGGGTGCTCGTCCCCGAGCCCGATCAGAAAGGCGACGCCGCCGGAGAGCAGCAGCAGGGCGACGAACATCAGCGAGACGCTGTCGGGGGAGAGATTCAGCGAGTCGGCCAGACTCTCCACCGGCACCGTCTTCACATCGGGCGAGACGATCAGCGGCCGCTCCTCCCGGAAGACCAGCTTCGCCCGCAGCTCGCCCAGCGTCCACGCGCCGTATCCCCAGGCCGCCATGAGCGCCAGCGCGGGCACGGCGGCCAGCCGGATCGCCCCGGTGGCCGAGCGCCGCCGCAGGATCCGGCCCGCGATGTGCGGGGCGAGGATCATCACGGTGGAGACGGCGAGGGTGAGGCTGACGGAGAGCACGGCCGCCAGATCGCCGGTGCCGTGGAGCTGCTGGAAGACGACGTAGTACACCGGCAGTTCGACCAGGGCCAGCAGGCCCAGCAGGATCATCCGGCCCCGGGCGGACATCCCCGGGCGGGCGGCCGCGCCCTCCCAGGCCGCCCGGGACGCGGCGGCGTCCGCGAGGGACGCGCCGGGGTCCGTACGGACGTCGCCGTCGGGGAGGGTGTGCCAGCGCGGATGGTCCCGGCCGTCCCGGCCCTCCCGTGCTCCGGGGTCGGCGCCGGAGCCCGGGTCGGGTCCGATGGGGTCGTCCCAGTCGTCCGGCGCCCCGGCGCGGACCCGGCGGGCCTCGAACTTCCCCTGGACCCGGTCGCGGAAGGCGTTCCACCGGTCGGCCCGGCGGGCGAGCCGGTCGAGCTGTCCGACCACCGCCGACCGGCGGTCCTCCAGCCGCGTCCGCCGCGCGTCGGCCCGGGTCAGCCTGTCCGCGGCGGCCGTGGCCGCGGCCCGCACCCGGCTCGCCTCCAGGGCGGCCAGCTCCTCGGCCCGCGCGTCCTCCGCGGCGAGCTGCCGGCGGACCCGGTCCCGCAGGCTCGCCAGCTCGGCGAAGTACGGTATCCGGTCGGTGCTGTTGAGCACCCAGGGATCGAAGACCCGTCCGGCCGCCGCCTTCGCGCCCAGCGAGCGGGCCCGGTCCAGCATCCAGGAGGTGTCCTCGGCCCGGACGGCCGCCGGCTCCACGGGGTCCGGCTGCGGCAGCGTCCCGTCGGGGAAGCGCCGGGCGCCGGAGCGTCCCGGGCGGCCCCGGTCCGGATCGCGGCCGCGCAGCCGCAGCCGCCGCGGCCGCTCGTCCCCGTCAACGGTAGGTGGTGTGGACACGGGCCTTCACCCTCCCTTCGAGCAGCTCCGTCCAGAACGCGTCGAACTGCCGGAAGCGCGAGGTCTTGGTGTCGAACTTCATCCCGTAGCCGACCGGGTGGATGTCCGCGCCGGACAGATCGGGGGTGTCGTGGGACTTCAGCAGATCGTCGATGGCGGCCCGGCGCTTGTCCTCGGTGGCCAGATCCCGTCGTCCCATCCTGAACTCCGGATCGTTCTGCTGGAAGTCGCTGACCACCAGCAGCTTGAAGGAGCGGTCGTCGCCGTCGGGCCGGGAGAGCGCGATCCGCGAGAGTCCGCCGATCACGTCCGAGCCCGGCTCCTCCCGCTGCGCGCACCGCAGCAGCTTCTGCGCGCTGACGAGCGCCGCGCCCCGCAGGGCGGTCCTGGTCCGCTCCCGGTCGGCGGTGCCGGGCAGATCGGGGTCGAGGTCGACCTCGGCCACCTGGCACTTCGAGGCCTGGGAGACCCGGGTGATCGGCGCGAAGTAGGTGGTGCGGCAGCCGTTGTCGGAGAGGAACTTCTCCAGTTTGGCGTTGAGTTTGGCCTTGGCGTCGAAGCCGTCCTTGGTGGCCGCCGCCGAGCCGGAGCCGTCGACGACGACCCCGCAGGTCTGGCTGTGCCGGTCCGGTTCGTCGTTGAGCCCGCAGGAGGCGGAACCGGCCACGGGCAGTACGAGCGCGAGCGCCACGGGCAGTACCCGGCGTACGCCGGCGGAATGGCGGTGAGCGGTCATCGGGCGGCCCTTCCCCCGGCGGCGCCGGTGTTCTGTCGGTCGAGGATGCGCAGGGCGCGGGAGGTCGCGGTGGAGTCGTCCGGGTCGTCGTCCAGCAGCCAGATCTCCGGCCGCCAGTTGGCGTCCAGCTCCATCCGGCCGGGCAGCCAGTCGGCCGAGGGACGGCCTCCCAGCCGGGAAAGCTGCCGGTGGACGGCGCACAAACCGTCCCAGTAGCAGGCCAGTTGCTGATTGGCGCGGTCGGTCACGGCCTGGGCCTGGGAGCGGCAGAGGTCGGTGCTGGTGCGCCACTCGCCCACCCAGTGGCCGTAGCGGGCCAGCGCGGCGGGCATCGGCTCCCGGCGGACGTCGTACTGGGTGACGACCCGCACCGACTCGGCGCGCAGCCGGGCGATCAGCTCGCGCTCCCGGCGGATCAGCGCGGCGCGCATCTGCTCCGTGGTGCGGCGGGCGGTCTGGCGCACCTGGGTCACATAGGGCGTGACCAGCGCCGGATCGGTGTCGGGCAGCAGGGTCGCGGAGACCTCGGCGAGCGCGAGCGGCACCCGGGGCACGCCCCGTTTCCCGTCGCGCCTGCCGCGCAGCCCGGCCAGGGTCCGCGCGGTGCGGCCGAGTCGGCCCCGGCGGGCCGCCGCGTTGACGTTGTCGGCTCTGATCATGGAAGTCTTTCCCCCGTTTTCCCGCAGCGTGAATTACGCGCCGGACAGAGATGTATTCGCCGTTCGCACTCATGCCGAAGAAGCCGTCGCGCGATACCGGCCCCATGGAACCGCGAACGGAAGTTCGGCTCGGACAGGGATCTGGTGTTCCGCCCCGGCTCCGGGCGGAGACACTGTCGGACGGTGGCGACAACTGGCAGGAGCGTAGCGGAGGTTTCCCCCTTCCGTACCCAGGAACGCCCCTATTCCGTTCTGTTCCCGAAGTCGCCCGGAAGCCGCCCGGAGAACGCCCCCGCCGGGCTCCGTAAGCGGGCCATACTGAAATGGTTCCGGGGGCCGGAGTTTTATTGATCATGGAATTGAACGCACACGGCCGCCGGGGAAAGGACGACGGCCGGATGGCGGAAACCCCGGGGGCCGGAAGGAAATCGGACCCTCCTGAGACAGGTGCGGCGGATGGGGCGGGCAGGACGGATGGAAGGGGTGGGACGGACGGGTCGGAGGGGGTGCGCGGGGGCGCGGGTCCGGGGGGCGCCGCGAAGGGTCCCGAGGTCTCGCTGAGGATCAGCGGCACGCACTTCCCGGTGCGGACCCTCGGGCCGGGCCGCCGGCTCGGCGTCTGGCTCCAGGGCTGCGGGCTGGCCTGCGCGGGCTGCATGTCCCGGCACACCTGGGACCCGCTGGGCGGCTCGGACCGTACGGTCTCCTCCCTGCTGGTCCTCTGGCGCGCCGCCCTGGCCGCCGGCGCCGACGGGCTCACCGTCAGCGGCGGGGAGCCGCTGGACCAGCCGGCCGGGCTGGACGCGCTGCTCACGGGGGCCGCCTGGATCCGGGCGGAGGCGCTCGCCTCCGGCGAGGGCACGGCCCGGCACGCCGCCGATCTGCTCCTCTACACGGGGTACGAGGACGCCGAGATCGAGCGCGACCCGGCCCGCGCGGCGGCCGTCCGGCACGCCGACACCCTGGTGACCGGGCGCTTCCGGGCGGCCGAGCCCACCGCGCTGGTGTGGCGCGGCTCGGCGAACCAGCGGATGCGGCCGCGTACGGAGCTGGGGCGGGCGCGCTACGCGCCGCATCTGGACCGGCGCGACGACGGCCCCCGCCTCCAGGTGCACATGGTCGAGGGGGAGAACGATGTACGGCTGTACGGGGTGCCCCGGCGCGGCGAACTCGGCGCGCTGGAGAAGCGGTTGGCCCGGGCGGGGATGCGGCTGCGGGGCCCGAGCTGGCGGCCCTGAGAAGGCGGCCGGGCCGCTCGTGCCCCGGCCGGCCCGGCTCTCAGAGCGCGCCGACGGCCTGCGCGGTCGCCCGGTCCCGGACGACCATGTGCACCCGCCGGCCCGGGTCCCTGGCCAGCTCGTCCCGGATCGCCCAGCGCAGCCAGGTCGCGCTGACCACGGGCGTCAGACCGCCCCGGCCCGCGCCGAGCAGCGGGAAGCAGAGCGACGAGGGCCCGCGGCCCTCCCGTTCCTCCTCCTCCCGGGCGAGCGCGAAGCAGGAGGCCACCGCGCGGGCGAGGCTCTCCGGGCCGACCCGGTAGGTGTCCTCGTACGGGGTGGCCACCGCCGCGTGGTAGATCCGCCGCACGCCGCGGGCGGCCAGCGCCCCCGGCGAGGTGGGCACCACCGTGCCGGAGCGCACCGGCAGCCCCGGGCGGCCGTGCGCGCGCAGCCACTCGCCCAGCTCCCGGACGAGCACGTCGTCCACGATCTCCCCGGCCTGGTCGCGGACGGCCGCCGCCAGCCGGAGCGAGCCGGAGACCGTCGGCCGGAAGGTCTTGGACATCTCCAGATAGACGTTCTCCGAGGAGACCAGGATGTCGATGTCGCGCAGCAGCTCTATGGGCGAGACATGGAGCGTGAAGCTGGTGGAGGCGTCCACCGGGACCCGCTCGACCCGCAGCGGCGGCTCCAGCCCGCCGGTCCTGCGCCCGGCGCCCGACGCGGCGGCGGCCGGGGCGGGGGCGGCCGGGGCGGGGGCGCTGCCCACCGGGACGGGCGCGGGCTCCCGCAGCACGGTCAGCACCGCCTCCGCGAGCTGCTGGATGACCTGCTGCTCCTGGTGCTTGCGGAACCGCTCCGGGGTCACTCCGTACACCCCCGCCGCGGTCTTGCGGCGCTCGAAGGCCGGGTCGCCCCTGCGGTCGGGCAGCAGCCCGAAGGTGTGGGCCGCCGCCCGGCCGAGCAGATCCTTCTCGCCGAGCCGCCGCACCGCCTCCTTGAGCAGGGCCTCGATGCCCGCGGGGGTGTCGTCCGCGCCCGCGCAGAAGCCCCCGGCGAGGGCGGCCGCGCGCAGCGCCGGATGGTCGGCCCCGCGCAGACCGGCGAGGCCGGGGCGGCGCAGGGTTCTGAGTTCGTCGAGAAGGTGGTCGTAGGCAGGCAGAGTGGAAGGCGACTGCTCCTGACTCATGGCGACCAGGCTAGCGAGCGGGCGCTCCCCGGTCGACGGTTTCGCGATACGGGACCGTATCGATCCGGGCCGGTGGGGGCGGGCGGCGCAACGCGCCTTCCCGGGCAAGCCGTTCTCCCGGCGGACGGTACGGGGAATGCGCGGAAATCCCGTCCGCCATTGCCGGGGCTTCGCTACCATCGCCGCGAAGCCCCGGGGGATTTCGCCGGACCGCGCGGTTTCTTTTCGTTGCCCGGTGCACGGAAATCGTCGTGCCGTATTGGCGGCCGGCATTCCGCTCGCGCGGGGAATGGCCTCCGGCCGGGGTCGGCCGTCTCTCCGGGGCGGCTGTTCCTCCGTGCCCCGGCGTGTTCCGACGCGTGCCGGGGCGTACCGGCGTGCGTTACGGCCCGGGGCGCCGGCCCTCTCCCGCGACCGACTTCACCGATCTTCCGTTCCGGCCGGCGCCGGGGTCCCTCACCACGGCGTTCTCCTCCGACCCGCTTCACCGGCCCGCTTTCGCCGGCCGCCCGTCCCGACCGGCGTCACCGCGGCTCTCCCGCGACCGCGGCCACCGCCGTCCCGTCCACCGTCCCGTCCGCCGTCCCGCCCGGCGGCCCGCCGACACCCGTCCGCCCGTCCCGGCCCGCGTCGCGCACGGGATCCCGTACGACTGTCACCGCCGACCGCCGACGACCGATTCCGGCCAGTGCCGCCGGGCCCCGCCGACCGCCGGTTCAAGCCAGTGCCGCCGGGCCCCGCCGACCGCCGGTTCAAGCCAGTGCCACCGGCCCCTCCCACCGGCCGCCCGGCCCGCGCGCGCCGACCGCCCGCCCTGTCCCGACTCAGCCCCGCCGTGCACGAGGTGACTGAAGTGACCCTTCCACCGGACCGGCCCGTCGCGCCGCCCACCGAGTACGAGAACGAACCGCCGCCGCCCACCGAGTACGAGGCGCCCGCGCCCGGGACGGCCGCCGGGGGCGTACCGCTCACCGAGGAGGAGGCCGAGGCCGAGCGCCCCGCGGCCCCGGCGCGGCCGCGCGGGGACACCGGGCAGCTGCCGCTGTCGCTGCGCGACCGGTTCCGGCTGCGCGCGGTGCTGCGGCGGCCCGAACTCCCGCACCAGGCCGCCGTCTTCCGGGTGGAGGACGCGCACGGCACGCACATCCTCAAGTGGTACGACAGCGAGCACGCCCCCGAACCCGCGGTGTGGGGACCGCTGCTGGAGCGCCGCCGCCCGCATCTCACCCACTACACCGAGGCCGACCGCACCGGGGCCGACGGCCACCCCTACGACCTGGCCCCCTCCTACGGCGAGACCGACCTCGCGACCCGCCTGCGGGACCGCCCCGGACCCGTCGAACCGGCCCTGCTGGCCAGTGTCGTACGCCAGCTGCACGCCGCCCTGACCAATCTCCACGAGCTGGGGATCGTGCACCGGGACCTCAGCCCGGCCAATGTCGTGCTCGGCAGTCTGGACCCCGCGGACCCGGAGCTGGTCCTGGTCGACTTCGGCGTCTCCGCCCACGCCCCCGAGGAGCGCTACTCCCGGGCCGAGCGCTGGGCGGGCACGGCCCTCTACATGTCGCCGCAGGCGTCGCTGCGCAATCAGCTGATCCATCCGCCCGGCGACTGGTGGTCGCTGGGCATGATCGTCGCCGAGATGGCCGGAGGACGGCACCCCGTCCCGTACACCGACAACGACTTCGTACGGGAGGAGATCAGCTCCCGCGCCCCGGACCTCTCGCTGGTCACCGACCGCAGACTGCTGCTGCTCTGCACCGGGCTGCTCACCCGGGACCCCGACCACCGCTGGGGGAGCGAGGAGGTGGCCCAGTGGCTGGCGGGCGGCTCGCCGCAGGTCGCGCCCTGGGAGGCCGGCAGCGCGCCCGGCGCGTCCGACCCGGCCGGGAGCCCGGGCGTCGATCCGTACCCCTTCCTCGGCGAGGAGTACACCCGGCCGGGACAGCTGGCCCGGGCCTTCGGCGAGAACTGGCGGCAGGCCCGCACCACGCTGGGCGGGCGGCGCGGCCGGGAGGACTTCGTCCGCTGGCTGCGGCAGTTCGAGGGCTCGCCCGGCCGCGACCCCGCCGAACTGAACGCCCTGGTCGGGCTGTTGGCGAACGAGGTCAGGCCCGCGACGCTGGTCCGGCTGATCTCCTGGCTCGGCCCCACCCTCGACGCCTCCTACCGGGGCGTGCCGCTCGACCGCGCCGGGCTGCGGGACCTGCTCCGGGAGGCCGGCCGCGGCGACGACTTCGCCCGCTCGGTGGTGGCGGACCTCGGCGCGCACACCATCCTGCCGCTGCTGGAGCACCGCCCCGGCGGCGAGGGGCTCCAGGCGGTGCACCAGCGGTGGATCACCGCCCTCTCCCGCTGGGAGCAGACCGCCGAGGAGCTGATCGCGGAGACCGCCTGGCCGAGGCAGTCCCGGGAGGAGGCCCGCGCCGCCGCCCGGCTGGACGGGGCCCGGCGGGCGGCGCTGCTGGCGCTGGCCGCCGACCCGGAGGCGAGCCGGGCCCGGCTCGCGCGGCGCGCGGCGGAGCGCCTCGACGCGCTGCCCCAGCCGGTCGCCTGGTACCGCAGGCTGGTGCGGGACCACGACGATCTCGTACGGATGCATCTCGCCGAGCGGCTCGCCTTCCTGGCGGAGCGGGAGTCGTGGGAGGCCCGGGCCCGGATCGAGGCGGACCGGGCCGTGCTGCGCCAGCAGCGGGACCTGGACGCCGCCGCGATCTGGCTGCGCCGCCAGGACATGGCTCCCACGCTCGGCTGGGCCGTCGGCGGGGCGGCCGCGCTGATCCTCCCCTGGATCCTGGTCATCGGGGTCTGCGATGTGCTCGGGTGGGCGGACCAGGCCACCGTGCTCACCGCGTGGCTGCTGGCGGTCCCCGGGGCCGCCGCCGTACTCGCCCTCGAACTGTGGACCGCGTACCGCATCGGCAGCCCCGGCTACCACCCCGACCGTTCACTGGCCGGGCTGGTGATCGACCGCGCGCTGCCCTTCGCCCGTTTCGCCCGGCAGCCGGGGGCCCGTTTCCCCGTCCGCGGTCTGGTGCTGCTGCTCCTGCCGTTCGGGCTGCTCTTCCTCACCCTGGCCCACGCGGCGTGGGCCTGGCCCGCCGGCACCGTCGCCGTACTCGCCTGGTGGACCGTCCGCCGGCTGCACCGCTGGCATCTGCATCTCGTCGACCTCCGCAGCGGAGCGCGCGGCGACCCGGGCCCGGCCCGCCCCCGCCCGCGTCGGCGACCCCGCCCGCGCACCCGCCGCGCCGGAGACGCCGGCCCGGGGAGCGGCTCAGGAGACGGACCGGGTACGGGGGACGGCCCGGGAAACGCGCCGGGTACGGGGAACGGCCCGGGAAACGCGCCGGGTACGGGGGACGGCCCGGGAAACGCGGCGGGAAGCGCGCCGGGCAGGGGGGACGGCCCGGCCGACGGCCCCGGAGAACGGCAGGACCGTCCGCCCGGCCCCGTCCCCGGACAGCGCCGGGACCCCGGAGGCGGCGGCCCGCCCCCCGGACAGCGGCCCGGCGACGGAAGCACCGACCACGGAGGAGAGTTCGTATGAGCGCGGGACTGGCCCTGCCCAGCATCGAGTCGATCGCGACACAGGTCGACTTCCCCACCGGCGAGATGGCCGACCTGTTCGCCCAGGGCGGCTCCCAGGCCGTCGCCGACGCGCTCGCGCGGGAGGGCTCGGGGACGGCCGTCGCCGACGCCCTCGCGCGGGCGGCGGAGCAGTCGGGCGCCGTCGGGTCGGCGACGGACGCGTTCCCCGCCACGGCCCAGAACCTCGGCGTCCCCGATCTCACCGTGCCGGACCTCACCGTCCCCGATCTCACCGCCTCGGACGTCCTCCCGGACTTCGCGGTCCCCGACGTCGCCGGCGTCGGGGAGCGGATGGCGGACGCGGCCGCCGACCAGCTCCAGGACCTGCTCCTGCCCGCCCTGATCGGCCTGGGCTCGCTCAGCGGCGCCCTGCTCGCCGGACGCGCGGCCATGGCGGGCGCGCAGGCGCTCGCCGCCGCCGCCGTCCGGGCCGCCGAGTCCCAGGCCGCCCTGCGCCAGGCCCGGTTCACCGCCGCCCAGTCCGCCGCCTGCTGGCGCGAGGCCGCCTTCGCCGCCGCCCGGACCAACGCCCGGCTGGAGGCGCTGCGGGCCCGGATCCGCCGGGCGGGCGCCGCCGCCGGACCCGGCCCCGAGCTGCCTCCGCCGCTGTCCCCCGCCGGGCTGAGCCTGGCGGAGACGTGGCGGCGGCTCGCCGACACCGAACAGCGGCTGCGCCACGCCGAGGCCGCCTGCGCGCGGGCCGCGATGGAGGCCGCCGGCGGGGCAGAGTTCACCGGCGGCGACAGCGGCTGGCACACCCGGCTGCGCGCCCGGCGGCGGGAGGCGCTCGCGGAGTACGAGCGGACCGGGGCCGGGGAGACGGCGACGGCTCCGCTCCCCGTCCGCCCGACGGCCGCCGCCCTCTCCGAGGAGGACGCGCTGCGCCTGGGCGGAGAGCTGCTCGCCGGACTCCCCCGGGAGCTGCCGATGGCGGACTACCGGCTGGTGGAGGAGATGGCCGCCTCGGCGGTGACCGCCGCCGGGACCCGGCCGGCCGCCGCCCGGCGGCATCTGCGCGAGGCCACCCGGTTCGCCGAGCGGCTGACCCGCACCGCCGAACGGCGGCGGGCGGACGAGGAGTGGGCCGCCCAGAAGCTCGCGTTCCTCCGGCACGACCCGGCCGGCGGCGCCGTGCCGCTGCCGGACGCCGCCGCCGAGATCGCGGACCTGGAACGGGTCCTGCACCGGGGCGAGAGCCTCGGCGAGTCCGAGATCCTGCGGATCTCCGCCCGCGTCGGCGAACGGACCGAGGTGTTCCAGCGGCTCTACACCACGGAGGTGATCCGCGCGGCCGTGCGCGAGGCGGGGACCGCCGGCTCCGACGACGGCGCCCGGAGCGACCGCGGAACGCCGGGCGCGGAGCCCCCGGCGGTCGTCGACTGGACCCCGCCCGGCTGGGGCGAGGAGCACTGGCTGCGCCTGCTGGTGGACGGCGGCGGGGCCGCCCGCGTCGTCACCATGCACCGCGACCGGCCCGCCGCCGAGGAGACCGACGCCGACCGCGAACTCGACTGGCTGCGCTGCGCCGAGGCCCCCGAGCAGCTGCGCACGCTGGAACGGCTGACCGAACGGGCCGGGCTGCCGCTGCGCTTCGCCTTCGACCCGCTCCCCGAGCGCCCCGCCCCGCGCGACCGGGCCGGGCCCGCCGACCGCCGCGCCCACGACCGGGGCGACGGCCCCAAGGCCCGCCACCACGATCAGGAGCCCCGCCGATGAGCGACACCCGGCCGCCCGCGCCCGAGGTCACCCCCGGCCGCGAACGCGGACTGCCCGCCTTCGCCGAGGAGCTGACCGGCACCCTCAGCGTCCACTCCCAGTACGTCCTGCACGGCAACATCCGCGACATCCACCTCGTCCGCCACGACTCCGCCCCCGACGACGGCGGCGCGGACCGGCCGTACGACGCCCACCACACCCTCACCGAGGTGCTGTGGAACGCCCTCTGGCAGGAGGGGTACGAGGTCCTCGTCCGCTACGACATCGTGGACGGGTTCACCGTGGTCACCGGACCGGCGAAGGACGAGGTCCGCGAGCTGCTGCACGGCCGCGACGGCGGCGGGGGCCGCCCCGCGCGGCACCCGGGCGCCGCCGCCCGCCCGGCGGGCGGCCCCGGCCCGCTGCCCGACACCGAGCGCGTCCTGCGCGCGATCGCCGGGGGCTTCCCGCCGTCCGGACCGCTCGCCGGCCCGCGCCCCGGGCAGCGCCCGGAGCGCCAGGACCCCATCCGCGCGGTGCTGCTGATCGACTACGCCGCCCGGATCCCCACCGATGTGTCCCGGCTCAGCGAGCCGGAGCGGGACTTCTTCCTCAGCTGTCTCAAACTCGCCGAGGACGCCCGTCCGCTGCCCGACCCGCGCAGCGGACGCAAGCTGTTCAACCCGGTGATCTGGCTGGCCGACGGGGAGCGCGAGCTGCCGACCTGGCTGGTGGCCGGGAGCGAACGGGTCCGGACCATCGGGCTGCCGCTGCCCGACCTCGGCGGCCGGCGGCGGATGGCGCGGCTGCTCGCCGGGGAGCACGCCGAGAAGTCCCGCCGGGACGAGGGGACCGTACGGCTCGACAAGCCCGCCGGGCCCGACGCGCCGGACGGGCCCGAGACGCCCGCCCGACCCGACCGGCTCACGAAACGGGCCCCGGAACCGGCCCCCGCGGCCGCCCCCGCCCCCGCCTCGGACCCCGAGCACGACATCGACACCTTCGCCCGGGCCACCGCCGGGCTGACGCTGCGCGCCATGCGCGAGAGCACGCACATGGCCCTCGACCGGGGGCTGCCGTTCTCCGCCATGCGCGACGCGGTGCGCGTCTATCAGCTCGGCGTGGAGGACAACCCCTGGCAGCGCTCCTACGTGCGCGACCAGATCCGTAAGGGGGAGTCCTACATCCGGGGCCGGGTGAAGGGCCAGGAGAAGGCGGTCGGCAAGACGCTCGACATCCTCAAGCGCGCGGCCCTCGGGCTCTCGGGCGCGCAGGCCTCCCACCCGGGCAGCCGCCCGCGCGGAGTGCTCTTCTTCGCCGGACCGACCGGCACGGGCAAGACGGAGCTGGCGAAGTCCGTGGCCACGGTGCTGTTCGGCACCGAGGACGCCTGTCTGCGCTTCGACATGAGCGAGTTCTCGGCGGCCCACTCGGTGGACCGGCTGGTGGGCGCGCCGCCCGGATACGTGGGGTACGAGGCGGGCGGCGAGCTGACCACGGCGGTGCGCAACGACCCGTTCCGGGTGGTGCTGTTCGACGAGATCGACAAGGCCGACAAGGGGGTGCTGGACAAGTTCCTCCAGGTCCTGGAGGACGGCCGGCTCACCGACGGACAGGGCGTCACCACGTACTTCAGCGAGTGCGTGCTGATCTTCACCTCCAATCTGGGGGTGCGGAACCGGGCGGACCGCGGCGGCGCGCGGGGCGGCGACGGCGGCGGCCGGATCGCGGTGCCGGGGATGCCCTACCACGAGCTGGAGGAGATCATCCTGGCCAATGTGAAGCAGCACTTCGTGGAGGAGATCGGCCGGCCGGAGCTGATGAACCGGCTGGGCGGCAATGTGGTGGTGTTCGACTACATCTCGGCCGAGGTGGCCGCGGAGATCTTCGATTCGCAGGTGGGCAACATCCAGCGGGTGCTGAGGGAGGAGCAGGGGGTCTTCCTGCGGCTCTCCGAGGAGGCGCACCGGACGCTCTCCGCGCACTGCACGGCCGACTCCGACAACGGCGGCCGGGGCATCGGGATGCTGCTGGAGACGCATCTGATCAATCCGCTGGCGCGGGAGCTGTTCGACCGGGGGGCGCTGGAGGGGACGGCGGTGACGGTGACGGGCGTACGGCTGGACGAGGACGGGACGGCCGCGCTGGAGCTGCGGCTGTCGTCGGCGTCCGGCGCGGAGGGCGTCCGTCCGTGAGCGGGGGGTGGTGGCGGGAGGCCGACGACAGCGACAGCTCCATCTCCAGCGGCTCCGGCGGAGCGCCGGCCGGGACCGGCGGCGGCGGGGAGGAGCGGGCGCGGCCGGCCGGCGGGGAGGACCGGGAGCGGGCGCGGCCGGCCCGCGGGGAGGACCGGGAGCGGGCGCGGCCGGCCGGCTGGGTGCCGCTGAACGACCCGCCCGAGGCCGGGCCCCCGCCCGCGCCCGCGCCGGAGGCGGAGGCACCGGCGGAGGGCGCGGCGAGCTGCTGGAGCTGCCGTGAGCCGGTGCCCGCCGGGGAGCCGCTCTGCCCCTCCTGCGGCAGCGGGCGCGCCCATGTCGTCCTGGTCTGCGCCGAACCCGCCCTGGAGCTGGCCCGGGGCCCCGGCCGCCCGCTGAACCTGGGCCGGGACCCCGATTGGGCGCCCTGCACCGCCGCCGCCTTCAGCGGTCTGCCGAAGCTCTCCCGCCGGCACGCCACGGTCACCGTCGAGCCGGACGGCGGGGCCTGGGTCGAGGAGGCCGTACCGGGCAGCCGCAACCACACCTTCGTCAACGGCGCGCAGGTCGTGCCGGGAGTCCGCACCCCGCTGCGGGACGGCGACGAACTCCGCCTCGGTCTGCGGGTCGTCGCCTTCTCGGTACGGCTGTACGGGCCGCGCTGAACGGACCCGTACAGCTCCGCCCGCGTACCGCCCGCTTTCCCGAACAGCTCGCTTCCGCGAACCGAACGGACCGGGCCGCCCCCTGTACGGCCCGGTCCGCGCTCAGAGCCGGACGCCGGGCGGGACGACGACCGCCCGCAGCGGCGCCAGCAGCCGGTTGGCCTCGGCCGCGCCCTCGAAGGTGCCCAGCGGGCGGCTCTGCCCGGGGACCGCCTTCAGCGGCTCGGCCCCGCAGCGGTCCCCGAAGAGCACCACCGCGTGGTGGGAGGGATTCCGCCGCGACTGCCAGCGGAGCCCCTGCGCCTCCGGGCACTGCCGCCGGATCTCGTGCGCCCAGAACCGGGTCATCGGATAGCGGCTCTCGCCGCCCTCCAGCAGCCAGGAGTCCTGGAACACGGCGGCGAGGTCCTCCCCCGACACCAGCCGTACGAGCGTGAGGTCCTCCGTCACCCGCAGCCTGGTCAGCGTGCGGGCGGCGGCCACCGCCCACGGCACCTGGCGCAGCCCCGAGGGCCCGCTGAAGCGCACCGACCGCAGCAGCACCTCGGCGAGCGTGGTGGCCGGGTCGGGGGAGGCGTACAGAAACGGGTACGGGTCCTCGAAGGTGCCGTCGAAGCGGCTGCCGTCGAAGTGGGACGGGGCGAGCGAGGGGTTGAACTCGGCGGGCGGATAGTCCGATCCGTGGCATCTCCACAGCTCGCCGCCCGCGGGCAGCACCGTGAGCCGGGGGGCCATCCTGGCCTGCTCGGGAGGGGGCTGGCCTACCATGCGCCCTCCTCCATGAGCGCGCGGGCGGCGAGAGTGAGCGTCTCGTCCGGCACCCGCCCCACCAGGGCGGCGGGGACGCCGCTCAGCCACTCGTTGCCGCCGAGCCACCAGTCCGCCGCGCCCCAGGGGTCCTGGTCGCTGAGGAGGAGCCGGTTGATCCGCTGGACGACGGGGACGGGCTCCCCGGTGTCCGGGTCGAACTGGAACTCCGGATAGCGGTCGCGGCCTTCGCGGTCGGTCAGCCGGATCAGACCCGCGCCCGAGGGATCGCCGGCCGCCTCCGGGGTGAGCCGGTCGCCGCCCCGCGCGGGGGCGGCGAGCAGCTGTTCCCGTACGCCCCGGGCGATCTCGGCGCTCTCGGGGTCCAGGGCGGGCCAGTCGACCGACTCCAGGAGCCGTATCAGCGAGTCCAGCCGGTCCGCGTCGGGCAGTACGGCCGCCGGGCCCGGGGAGCGGACCTGGCGCAGCCGCGCGCTCAGCTCGGTCTCGGGGGGCAGGGCCCGCAGGACGAGCCGGATCTCCCGCAGGGCGGTGCGCACCGCCCTGATGTCGTGGCCCGCGGCGCCCAGTCCGCCGAGCGCCTCCCGGTAGCGGGCGAACTGAGCGGCGGTCAGCGAGGCGTGGATGACGGGCTGGTGGTCGCGGAGCAGGTCGAGTAGTTCGTCGGTGCTCGTGCTCATACGGTCGTTCCTTCGGCGCCGGGGCGGGGTACGGGTGCGGACACGGGTGCGGGGTTGCCCTGGTGGATGAAGCCGGCCCAGGAGGAGAGCGCGGCCAGGGCGCGCGGATTGCGGTCGGTCTCGGTCAGCAGGTCGCCGCGGAGTCCGGGGACCGGGCGGCGGTCGGGGTCGGTCATCCACAGCTGGGCGGCGCGCAGGGCGTCCGGCGGGGCCGTTCCCAGGACGGCGAGATGGTGGTGGAAGACGACCATCAGGGCGGCGGAGGCGCTGTCGGAGACCTCCCAGCGCGATCCGACGACATCGGCGGCGCCCCGCGCGAGCAGCGCCGTGGTGGGGGTGAGGGCCTCGTCGTGGTCGCGGCTGCTGAGGTCGGTCTCGCAGGCGCTGAGCACGATCAGCGGTCCCTCGGCGGGCTGGTGGGCGCCCGGGGCGTCCATCAGCCGGGTGACGGTGAGCGTGGCCCCCTCGGCCGAGGCGTCGAACCCGCCGCCGGGGTCCGCGAGCTGGAGGACGGAGTCGGTGGGCCGCAGCCCGGCGACACCGTGCACGACCAGGTGGAGCAGGGACGCGGGCGGCACCGTGGGGCTGCCGCCGGGGAGCCGGGCGAGGATGTCGTCGGGGGTGCCCGGGGCGTCCTCGGCGGCGTCGGGGTGCCAGCCGTGGACGGCCGCGCCCGGGTAGTAGGCGTCGCGCACCCCGCTGACCTCCTCCTGGGCCCAGTCCAGCTCCCCGGTGGGGTCGGCCACCAGCACGGGCCGCAGCCCCGCCGGCATCCGGCCGCGCCGGGCCGAGCGCAGGAACTCGCCGCCCGAGGCGGCGTAGGAGACGACGGCGTGCTCGCACGCGTGGCTGTACGTCCGGGTCCCGCCCGGCGGCGGCTCGGCGAGCCGCGCGGCGTGCCACGGCACGGCCCCCAGATTCCCGCAGGCGACGACGACCAGCCGTACGGGGGCGGCGGTCGTGGCCGCGCCGGGGGCGGTGGCCTCGCCCGGTTCGCCGGGGCCCGCGGCCTCGCCCGACGGGACGGAAGGGGCGGCTCCGGGCGGGCGCGGAGGGGCTCCGAGGGCGCGTGGGTCGGCCCCGGGCGGGTACGGGTCGGCTCCGGGCGCGCGCAGGGCGGTGAGGAGCGGGCCCATGACGGCGCGGCCCGCCCACGCGCAGAGGTCTTCCAGGGCCGATTCCCAGGCCCGGTCCGCCTCGGCGCGGACGTCGCGGTCCCCCCGGCGGACGTCCGAGCGGCGGGCGCCGGCGTCCAGATAGCGTTCCAGCGGCTTCCGCCCGAGCGCGCCGAGGCCCGGCAGCCAGTGCACCTCCGGCTCCCCCTCGGGCCGCACCAGGACCGCGAGCCCGTCGGCCTCCCCCTGTCCCGGCATGAGGTGGACCAGCGCGTCCGCGCCCGAGGCGCGTACTCCTTCCCGCAGTTCGGCGATGCCGGGCGCGTCCAGCAGATCGCGCAGCGAGTCCCGGCCGCCCTCGGGCCGCCGCAGCACGCCGAGCGCGCGGCGGCGCAGGGTGCTGGGGATCGTGAACGTGCCGTCGGCGCCGGTCGGCAGCAGCTGGTCGGCGAGGGTGCGGACCTCGTCGAGACCGGCCGCCGGGGCCACCCTCGGCGCGGCGGCGGCCGACGGCAGCTCGCGCAGCGCGCCGCCCCACTCCTTTGCGAGTTCCGTCTCCCCCCGGGCCGCCAGCTGCTCCGACACCCCGGCCGAGACGGCGGCGGCCCGCAGCACCAGCGCCCGCCCGGTCTCCAGCACCTCGACGGCCTTGTCCGCGCGCCGGTCGCGGGCGGCCCAGTCGGCGGCGAGCAGCGCCCGGCTCGCGCCGGCCCTGGCCACCTCCAGGCCGTGTTCGGCCCCGAGCTGGAGCAGCACCTCCTCGGCGAGGAACCGGAGGGAGTCCTGCGCCGCCGCGACGGAGGCCCGCTGGTCGTCCCGGGCCCGGTCGCCGCGCCGGGCGTACGCCTGGGCCAGCGACCACAGCAGCTCGTGGGTGACCTCGGGGCTGTGGTGCTCGGTCAGGCCGCGCCGGGCGCGCTCCAGTTCGGCGACGGCCTCGTTCTCGTGGGCCCGGTCGCCCGTCGCCTGGTGCACGCTCTGGAGCGCGACCGCGATGATCATGCGCGTACGGACCTTCTGGTCGATCATCAGCGCCGGGGCGTCCAGGCTCGCCCGGGCCCGCGCCACCGCTTCGAGCAGACGCTCGGCGTCGGGCTCGAAGAGGGAGGAGAGCAGCACCGTGGGCACCCAGGCGGCCTCCAGCACGGGCCGCAGCGGCGCCGGGATCGCGGGGTGCTCCAGCGCCTGCCGGAAGTAGGCGGAGGCGGTGCGCAGCGCGCCGGTGCCGCCCTCCAGCAGGGTCAGATAGAGATGGACCATCCCGAGCTGGAAGGAGACGAGGAACTGCCACTCGGCCTCCGGCCCCATCTCCTCCTGGAGGTCGAGGAGTTCGTCGAGCAGCTCTTCCAGCTGCCCGGCCTCGCCCTCGCGGTACGCCTGGTCGCAGCGGAGCTGGAGGTGCAGGCACTGATTGACGCTGAGGAGTTCCCTCGGGGCCTTCACCCCGGCGAGGAGGGAGTCGATCCCGCTCGCGCCGGAGCCGACGAGCGCGTCGAGACGGGCCCGCAGCTGGTCGCGGTCGGTGAGGCTGCCGCCCGTCACGGCGGCGGCCGAGAGCAGTCCCGGGGAGACGAGTCCGGCCATCCGCTCCAGCCACGGGGAGTCCTTGGTCCGGGGGGCGCGGGTGGCGTCGCCGATCAGCCGGGCGGCGTCCTCCAGAGCGCCGGGCTCACCGGTGCGCAGCCCCTGGGCCATCATGACCAGGGCCGCCGTGACCGCGTCGCCCTCGTCGTCCCCGGCGCGGTCGCGGAACTCGGCCATGAGGCCGGCCATGTCCTCCGCGCGGATGGTGCCGGGGGCGAAGACCTCCAGATTGAGGACGGTACGGGTGATCCGGGCCTCGATCTCCTCCGCGCTGTCGGGCTCCCCGGCGTCCGCTCCCTCTGCCCCGCCCGCACGCGCGCCCGCTTCGGCTTCGGCGGGCGGCCGGAAGTCGCCGGTGAACCCGCCGAGCATCAGACAGGCGTCCAGGAGGCGTTCGTACGCGGAGCCCGGCCGGAGTCCGGACATCACCTCCTTGGCCGCCCGGGCGAATCGCTCCGGGTCCACGGTCTGTCCCGCGCGGGGCCGCAGGTCGAGCCATTCGACGAGCTGGGCGAGCTGTCCGGAGGCGCCTTCGGGCAGCTTCGGGATGAAGCCGGCCACCAGATCGCGCAGCTCCGTCAGATCCGCGTCGAGTTCCGGGTCGCCCTCGTCCGTCCGCCGGCCCAGGTCGATCAGCTCGCGGAGCCGGGGCAGGGTGCCGTCCAGCCCGGCGACCATCGCGGGCGGGGTCAGCAGTCCGATGGTGTGGACGGCGGCGGAGATCTCCTCCCGCTGGTCGAGCCCTCCGGAGCCCCGGGCGGCCCGCAGCGCCCGGAGGCCCTCGGCGCGGTCGGCGTCGGTGGGGGCCGCGACATAGCGCAGGGAGTAGAGCCCGCCGAGCCGGGACCGGAGCGTGGCGAGCCCGGGGTCGTCGTCGGCGGCGAGGGGGGCCAGCTCGCGCTCCAGGGCGTGGAGTTCGCCGATCAGCCGGTCTCGGGCGGCCGGGTCGGGCGGTCCGACGCCGATCCCCGTGGACACGCCCGCGCCGACGCCCGCCCCCGCGCCCGCCCCGGTGCCCGGCTCGCGGTCGCCCTCGCGGTCACCCTCGCCGGGGGGCGTCACGCCCAGTCCCGAGGCCGCCCGGCCGAAGAGCTTGGCGTGGCTGATCCAGGCCCCGGCCTCGACCACGGCCGCCCCGACCCGGGCACGCACCTCCTCGGCCCCGACACCGACACCGGACCCGGTCCCGGCTCCGGCTCCGGTCCCGCCCCCGGTCCCGTCCGCCATCCCGCCCTCGGCCCCGCCCTCGGTCCCGTCGCTCCGGCTCATGGGCTCCCCCTTCGACGCGCGCGACACTCGTTCCATCATCGGCCGCCCCCGGACGGTTCGGAGGCTGTTCGGAGGCTCCGCCGGAATCCGCCCGGAAGACATCCGCGAATCACCCTGATACCGGAAGAAGCGCTCTCGTACGGGGTGTTGGACCCCGCCCCGGCCCGCCCGGCCCCTACCGTCGGTCCGAGCAGCGCGACGTGAGGAGACCGCACATGGGCGCGCCCTTCCCGCCGGACGCGCGGCGCCGGGAGCCGCCCCGGATCACCCCGGACGATCCGCGATACGGGCATCTCGTCGCACGCGGGCCCAACCGGTTCCGCGGCACGCCCGACGAGGTGCGGCTGGTGGAGTCGACCGAGCAGACGGTGCGCTGCGTCCAGGAGGCCGTGCGCGCCGGGCGGCGGCTCGCGGTGCGGAGCGGCGGGCACTGCTTCGAGGACTTCGTGGACCGTCCCGAGGTGCGGACGGTCATCGACATGTCCGGGATGCGGGAGGTGTCGTACGACCCGGTCCGCCACGCCTTCGCGGTGGAGGCCGGGGCCACCCTCGGGGAGGTGTACCGGCGGCTGTATCTGGGGTGGGGGGTGACCGTGCCCGGCGGCTACTGCCCCGACGTCGGCGCGGGCGGGCATGTGCCGGGCGGCGGCCACGGGCCGCTGTGCAGGCTCTTCGGGCTGGTCTCGGACCATCTGTACGCGGTGGAGACCGTGGTGGTGGACGGCTCCGGCCGGGCCCGGAGCGTGATCGCGACCCGGGAGCCCGGCGACCCGGCGCGGGAGCTGTGGTGGGCGCACACCGGCGGCGGGGGCGGGACCTTCGGCGCGGTCACCCGCTACTGGTTCCGCTCGCCGGGGACGACGGCCGCCACCCCGCCGGAGGAGCTGCTGCCCGTGCCCCCGGCGACGGCGCTCGCGTTCCGGGCCGGCTGGGACTGGCGGGAGCTGGACCGGAGGTCCTTCGGGCGGCTGGTGGACAACTTCGGCCGCTGGTGCGAACGGCGCTCCGGGCCGGGCGCCGAGGAGTCCGCGCTCTACAACGAGCTGGTGCTCGGGCCCAGGGCCGCGTCGGAGTTCTCCATGCTCGGCCAGGTCACCGCCGCGCCGGGGCCCGCCGGGCGGCTGCTGCGGGAGCATCTGGACGCGGTGTGCGAGGGCGCGCCCCGGCCCTCGTACGTCACCGGCCTCACCCTGCCGTGGCTGACGGCGGCGCTGCGGGGGCCCGGCGAGGGGGTGGGCGACCGGCGGGTGAAGATCAAGTCGGGCTATCTCCGGCGGCGGCTCGGCGAGGACCGGATCGAGACCGCGTACCGCCGGCTCGTCGGCACGGAGGACGGGGTGTCGGGGAGTCTCTCCCTCACCACCTACGGCGGTCGGGTCAACGCGGTGGCCCCGGGCGCGACGGCGGTCGCCCAGCGCGACTCGGTCATGAAGCTCACCACGCTCGCCCTCTGGCGCGGGACCGGTCCGGAGGCCGCGCACCTCGCCTGGATCCGGGAGTTCTACCGGGAGCTGTACGCGGGGACGGGCGGGGTGCCGGCGCCCGGCGAGACCGACGACGGGGCCTTCGTCAACTACGCGGACACCGATCTGCGGGACCCCGTCTGGAACACCTCGGGTACGGGGTGGGAGGAGCTGTACTTCAAGGACGGCGCCGCCCGGCTGCGCGCGGCGAAGGCCCGCTGGGACCCGCTCGGGGTCTTCCGCCACGCGCTCTCGGTCCCGGCGGGCTGAGCCCGGGAGACCGCCGAGGGGGCGGCGGTGCGGCGGCCGGGTGCCATCCTTGGGAGTCCGGTGTGGTCCCGGGGGACGTTCGAAGGAGTCTGTTGTGGAGCTGGATCTCGCAGCCGCCGAGCTGAAGGCCGTGCTGAACCGGCTGCGCCGGGCGCAGGGCCAGATCTCCGGAGTGATCCGGATGCTGGAGGAGGGCCGGGACTGCGAGGAGGTCATCACCCAGCTGGCCGCCGCGTCCCGCGCGCTGGACCGGGCCGGTTTCGCGATCATCGCCACCGGCCTCCAGCAGTGCCTGACCGACATCGAGACCGGCCGCAACACCACCGGCGAGGACCCCGAACGCATGCGCGCCCGCCTGGAGAAGCTCTTCCTCTCCCTGGCCTGACCGCCCCGCCCCGGGCGCCGACCACCGAGAGCGCCCGGGCCCGCCCCGTACGACGCGCGTCGCGAGCACCCGCACACGGTCCCCGCCCCCCGGGGGCGACCCGCCGCGCCGACCGCGTACCGAGCCCGCGGGCCCGGACGCGCACCCCCGCGCGGCGGCGGACGCGTCGACTCCTCATCCGTCCACCGTGAACAGCACCCCGCGCCCCGCCCCCGACGCGCGGAGGTAGAAGTCGCGGAGGGCCGAGAGGCGTTCCCAGGCGTAGGGGAGGTCCAGGGGGCGGTCGAGGGCGCGGAGGCCGTGGTGGAGCCGGGTCGGGGTGAGGGAGGCGAGGGCGGCGGCGACGGCGGGGACCTGGGCGGGGAGCAGCAGACGGGCCAGGAGACGGGGGCCGGCGGGGAGCGGGAGGCCGCCGAGGACGGCGCGGGAGAGCGCGGCGGAGCCCGGGGCGAGCGCGCGGTGCAGGGCGTCCCACGCCTTGTCGGTGTCGACGGCCCAGCGCTCCTCCCAGGTCTCCTCGGCGTCGTCGGCGTACGCCTCCACCGCCGCCGCCCCGGCCCCCGCGAGCCGGAACGCGTCGGCGGGCTCCACCGCGAAGTGCCGTCCGAGACCGGTCACCTGGAGCCGTTCCCGTACCCGGCCGCTCGACGCGACGCCGTCGAGGACGGCCACGTACAACTCTCGTATCAGCAGCTCAGTGGACATACGGACCGCCGGTCGACGGCGGCCGGCCGGCCGGGACGACGGCGAGGGAGAGGGCGGCGGCCACCGCGGCGGTGACCGCGAGGACGGTGTACGCCGCGGTGAATCCGGACGCCTCGCCCACGGTGATGCCCGCGGCGGCCACCGAGGAGACCACCGCCACCCCGACCGAACCGCCCACCTCGTGGAAGGTGTTGACGACTCCGGAGGCGAGCCCGGCCTCCCGGTGGTCGACCGTCGCCAGCGCCGTCGAGGTCGCGGCGACGAAGACCGCGCCGACGCCGAAGGCGGTGAGGGAGAGCCCCGGCAGCAGCGTGGCGTACACCGGTGAGCCGGCCGGGAGGAGCGTGAGAGGCGCGCCGCCCGCGGCGGCGACGGCGAGTCCGGCCGAGGCGACCGCCCGGCCGCCGAGCCGGCCGAGCAGCCGTGAGCCGAGATGCGCGCCGAGGCCGACCGCCACCGCGACCGGGAGGAAGACCAGACCGGTCGCCATGGGGCCGTGGCCGCGCGCGTGCTGGAGATCGACCGAGCCGAGGAAGAAGAGCGCGATCAGCAGGGCGGTGGCGATCAGCATCAGGAACGACCCCGCGAGCACCGGGCGGCGGGTGAACATCCGCAGATCCATCAGCGGGGCCCGGGAGGCCCTCTCCACCAGCGCGAACACTCCGTACAGCGCGGCGGACCCGCCCAGCGCGAGCAGTGTCGCCGGATCGGACCAGCCGCTGTCCCCGGCCCGGACCAGGCCGTAGATCAGCGCGCCGGTGCCGGCCGTGACCAGCAGCGCGCCCGGCACGTCGAGCCGGACCGCGGGCGCGGCGGCCCGGGCGGGGACCAGTGCGGGGATCGCGGCGAGCAGGGCGAGGCCGACGGGCACATTGATGTAGAAGACCCACTGCCAGCCGGGGCCCGCGGTGAGCGCGCCGCCCAGCAGCACTCCGGCGGCCGACCCGGTGCCGCCGATCGCGGCCCAGACGCCGAGCGCCTTGGTGCGCTCCGCGCCGTGGAAGGCCGTGGTGACGATGGCGAGGGCGGCGGGCGAGAGCAGCGCCGCGCCGACGCCCTGCGCGACCCGGCCGGCGATCAGCGCGGGGGCGTTCTGGGCGAGTCCGGTGAGCAGCGAGGCGGCGGTGAAGACCACCAGTCCGGCGAGCAGGGTCCGGCGGGCCCCGAGCGCGTCGGCGAGCCGGCCGCCGAGGAGCATCAGCCCGCCGAAGACGAGGGCGTACGCGGTGACCACCCAGGTCAGCGCGGCCCGGCCGAGGGAGAGATCGGCGGCCATGTCGGGCAGCGCGACATTCACCACCGTGACATCGAGGACCAGCATGAACTGCGCCGCGCAGATGAGCGCGAGCGCGGTCCAGCGGCGCGGGTCGGTGGCGGCGGAGGCCGTCCCGCCGTGGCCCGCCTCCGCCGCCGCCGACCGGTCGGGGTGAGCGGAGTGACCGGGCGGCTCGTGGTCCGGCGGGCCGGGGTCGTGGTCCTCGGCGGGGTGGTGTCCGGCGTGGGCGCAGGGCATGGCGATTCCTCCTGACGCGGTCGGGCGACCGTCTCATCTGAACCGTACAGTTCAGTTCAGTTGAACTCAACCGTACAGTTCAGTTCTCGGTTAGGCTCGTCCCATGACCCCGGACACCGCACCGCACGCGGCCGACCGGCCCGGCGGCCCGAACAGCCCGAGCGGACCCAGCAGCTCCAGCGACCCCAGCATCCCCACCGGACCCAGCGGCCCGCGCGCCGAGCGCAAGCGGCGGGCCATCGTCACGGCCGCCCGCACGCTCTTCCTGCGGGAGGGCTTCGGGGTGGGGATGGACGCGATCGCCGCCGCGGCGGGCGTCTCGAAGGTGACCGTCTACAACCACTTCGGCAGCAAGGAAGCCCTGTTCACCGCCGTGATCACGGGCGCGCTGGACGATCCGGCGCACCAGGGCGGCGGGAGCGACGGCCCCTCGGCGGCCCTGGCCCGGCTCGCCGAGGCCGAGGATCTGCGCGCCGCCTTCCTCGACGCGGCCCGCGCCTGGGTCCACGCCGTGCGCGACGACCGCGAGGTCGCGGCCCTGCGCACCCTGGTCGCCGCCGAGCTGCACCGCTTCCCCGAGCTGGGGCGGGCCTGGCAGGACGACAGCCCCACCGGCCACCACCCCGCCGTCGCGGGAGCGCTGCGCGCCCTGGCCGAGCGGGGCCTGCTGGACATCCCGGACCTGGAGGTCGCGACCCTCCAGCTGTACGCGCTGCTGGTCCACCCGCACATGGTCTTCGGCCACTACGGCGCGGCCATCGACGACGATCTGACCGAGCGGCTGCTCATCGGCGGCGTCGACATGTTCCTGGGCCGGTACGCCACCGCCGGCTGAGCGCGGGGCCTCGCGGGGCCGGGGGTCCCCGGCCCCGCGAGGCCGCGGACCCCGGCCCGCGAAAACGCCCCGCACCCCCTTGCGCACTGGTCCAGACCAAGTAGCTTCAAAGGTTGTCATGTACGCAAAAACATGACCCCTCACCGACAGGGCCCACGGGACCGCAGCACGGCCCCGGGCACAGAACCACCACGCACGACCGAGCACGGACTGAGCACGGCCACCGCCCCTACCCCCTCAGGGAGCGCCATGTTCAACCGACGACACAGACACCCCTCACGACTCCCCCGACGCCACCGGATCGCCGCCCTCCTCGCCGTCCTGATGCTGCCGCTCGCGGGCCTCACCGCGCTCGCGGCCTCCCCGGCCCAGGCGGCGGGCACCCTCACCGCCGCCTTCACCAGCCAGGACAACGGCTCCTGGTGGAAGGGCACCTACACCATCCGCAACAGCGGCACCGCGCCCGTCAACGGCTGGACCCTGGAGTTCGACCTCCCCGCCGGGGTCACCCTCAGCGGCCACTACCACGGCGAGGCGAGCGTCAACGGCAGCCGGGTGACGGTCAAGAACGCCTACTACAACGCGACCGTCCCCGCGGGCGGCTCCACCGAGCCCTGGAGCTACTGGTTCACGGCCTCCGGCCCGATCGCCCCGCCCACCCGCTGCACGGTCAACGGCGACAAGTGCGACGGCACCCCGGACAAGCCGCCCGGCCCGCCCGGAACCCCGCGCTCCACCGCCGTCACGGCCCGTACGGTCGCACTCGCCTGGGACGCGGCCGCGGCCGGCGACCACCCCGTCGCCTCCTACGACGTGCTCAGCGGCGGCGCCGTGCTGACCAGCACCGCCACCGCCAACACCACGGTGACCGGGCTGAATCCCGCGACCGAGTACACCTTCACCGTCCGCGCCAAGGACACCCGGGGCAACCCGGGGCCGGCGAGCCCGCCGTTCACCGTGCGGACCGTGGACCCGGCGACCGACCCCGTACCGCCGACGGCCCCGGGCGGTCTGCGCTCCACCGCCAGAACGGCCACCACCGTCGCCCTGGCCTGGAACGCCTCCACCGACAACGTCGCCGTGGCCGCGTACGACGTCTACCGGTCCGGCGTCCTCGTCAAGACGGTCGCCACGACCGCCGCCGTCGTCGACGGGCTCTCCCCGGCCACCGCGTACACCTTCACCGTGAAGGCCCGGGACACCGCCGACAACTCCTCCCCGTCCTCCAACGCCCTCGCCGTCACCACCGACGACGTCGCCGGACCCGGCAACCACCACAAGGTCGGCTACTTCATCCAGTGGGGCCTCTACGGACGCCAGTACTTCGTGAAGAACATCGACACCTCCGGCTCGGCCGCCAAGCTGGACGTCGTCAACTACGCCTTCGAGAACATCGACTCGGTCAATCTCACCTGCCAGGCGGGCGTCACCAAGGGCGTGTCCGGCAATCCCCAGGACCCGGACGAGGGCACCGGCGCGGGCGACGCCGACGCGGACTACGCCCGGCCCATCTCGGCCGCCCAGTCCGTCGACGGGGTCGCCGACGACGGCTGGGGCAAGCTCCGCGGCAACTTCAACCAGATCAAGAAGCTGAAGGCCAAGCACCCGCACCTCAAGTTCGTGGTCTCGCTCGGCGGCTGGACCTTCTCCAAGTTCTTCTCGGACGCCGCGGCCACCCCCGCCTCGCGGGAGAAGTTCGTGCGGTCCTGCGTCGACATCTGGATCAAGGGCAATCTGCCCGTCTACAACGGCGCGGGCGGCCCCGGCACCGGCGCCGGGGTCTTCGACGGCATCGACATCGACTGGGAGTGGCCGGGCGCCGAGGGCCACCCGGGCAATCACTGGAAGGCCGCCGACAAGGACAATCTGACCGCGCTGCTCGCCGAGTTCCGCAAGCAGCTCGACGCGCTCGGCGGCGAGCACCGGCTGCTGACCGCCTTCACCCCCGCCGACCCGGCGAAGATCCAGGCCGGCTGGGACCTGACGAAGATCTTCGACTATCTCGACTTCGCCAACGTCCAGGGGTACGACTTCCACGGCTCGGGCAGCGACAACTCCTGGGAGCCCCGGCGCACCGGGCACCAGGCCAATCTGCACCGGGACGCCCAGGACCCGTACCCCTTCGACTTCAGCGTCGAGAAGGCCGTCCAGACCTACCTCGACGCGGGGGTGAACCCGCGCAAGCTGACCGTCGGCTTCCCCTTCTACGGACGCGGCTGGAAGGAGGTCGCGAGCGGCGGCGCGGGCGTCAACGGCGAGTGGCAGACCGCGAACGGCGCGGCGACCGGGCAGTTCCCGGAGGAGGCGGGGATCCGCGGCTATCAGAACATGATCAGCAGCTATCCGAACATGACCGTCCACCACGACGAACAGTCCGTCTCCACCTACGGCTACACCGGTGAGAACGGACAGTGGTGGAGCTTCGACGACGCCTGGTCGATCGGGAAGAAGTCCGCCTGGATCAAGTCCAAGGGCCTGCTCGGAGCCATGATCTGGGAACTGTCCGGGGACACCCCGAACGGCGCCCTGATGAACGCGCTCCACACCGGCCTCCCGTAGGGCCTGCCCACAGGCCCCGGATCACCATCGGCGGTCGCCGGGCGCGTAAACCCGGCGACCGCCACCGGCGAATATTCCGCCCGTACGAGTGGATCGAGCGCGTCACCCCCGCGTCCGGCCCCCCGACCACCGCTAGTAACTGGCGTCATGAACAAGAAATGCACCAGCGCCTTAGCGGCGCTCTCCCTCGCGCTGCTCCCGCTGCTCCCCGCCGCCCCCACGGCGGCGGCGAGCCCGGTGGAGGTCCTCCAGTTGGAGGACGCCATCTCGGTCCTCGTGGAGGCCGAGGAGTTCCGCGCGGGCTACACGGAAGCCGCCTTCCCGCACTGGAACGAGGGCAAGAAGGCCGCCGACGGCTGCTCCACCCGCGAGGAGGTGCTGCTCGCCGAGGCGGTCGAGGAGCCCGATGTCACGGCCGGGTGCCGGCTGTCGCGCGGCAAGTGGGTCTCCTACTACGACAACCAGACGGTGACCAAGCAGTCCAGCATCGCCGTCGACCATGTCGTCCCGCTCGCCGAGGCCTACGGCTCGGGCGGCTCGGCCTGGAGCGCCGAGCGCCGTGAGGCCTACGCCAACGACCAGGGCTCGCCGGCCACCCTGGCGGCGGTGACGGTCCGCGCCCAGGAGGAGAAGGCCGGGCGGGACGTCAAGGAGTGGCTGCCGCCGGAGTCCTCGGCGATCTGCCGGTACATCGGCGACTGGGTCGGGACCAAGCTGCGCTGGGGTCTGACCGCCGACAAGGAGGAGATGGAGGTGCTGAAGCTCTTCGCGGACAATTCCTGCGAAACCACGGTAGTCCTCGTGAACCGGGTGCCCTGACCCCGCTCAGCATTGGGCCGAACGGGTGAATGCGCTCCGTATGGGGTTTGAGGCCGTGACCTTCCAGCCGGTCCGATAGATACACCGGTCACCAGGTACCCGACGAACAGGTGGACGAAAGCGACATGAAGCCCACAATCGCCCTGACGATCCTCGGTGCCGCGCTGCTGGCCGCCGTGCTCCCCGCCACCAGCGCGGTCGCGGACGAGACCCATACGGACTCGCACAACGGCGTCACGCTGATCTCGATCGGCCAGATCGACGACCCGCTGGAGGATGTGCTGGAGCACGCGGCCATCTTCGGCGAGACCTCCGTCCAGGACTAGGCCCGGCGGACGTCCCGAAGGACGCCCCGGCGACCCCGGCGGACACCCCGGCGGGCGTTCCGGCAGGCCCCCTCGCGCCGCTCGGCGGGAGGGGGCCTTCGCCGTGCCCGGAAGCGCCTCGCTGGCGGGCCGCCCGCACCCGGGTGATCATCGGACTATGAGTCCCGAGATGCACCTCGCCCAGCAGCCCGAGGCCGATGAACTGCTCGGCCGCAGCCCGCTCGCCGCTGTCGTGGGCATGCTGCTCGACCAGCAGGTCCCCATGGAATGGGCCTTCTCCGGGCCGTACACCATCGCCCACCGGATGGGCCGCGACGATCTCGACGCGGGCGAGATCGCCGCGTACGACCCGGACGCCTTCGCCGAGCTGCTCAAGGAGAAGCCCGCGGTCCACCGCTATCCGGGGAGCATGGCCAAACGGGTGCAGACGCTCTGCCGGCATCTGGTGGACGAGTACGGCGGGGACCCGGAGGCGATCTGGCGGGACGCCTCCGACGGCGCCGAGCTGCTGACCCGGCTGAAGGCGCTGCCCGGCTTCGGGGAGCAGAAGGCCCGGATCTTCCTGGCCCTGCTGGGCAAGCGGTACGGCGTACGGCCCAGGGGCTGGCGCGAGGCGGCCGGCCCGTACGGGGAGGCGGGCGCGTACCGCTCGGCGGCCGACATCACCGGCCCCGAGTCGCTCGCCAAAGTGCGCGCTCATAAACAAGAGATGAAAAGGGCGGCGAAAGCGGCCAACGACGGCTGAAATACGGCTGTTTGAAGAGGCGATCACGGCTCCGGCAGTGTCGATCACATGAACTACAGGGTGAGTTGAGGCACAAGCGTTCCCATAACCATCGTGCTCTCGCTAACTTCCCTTCAACTTGTCCACACCGGGAAGGAACTCTGTGAAGGCAACCCGTCGCAGAGCCGTGGCCACTCTGGCCGCCGCCGCACTCGCGACCCCGCTCCTGCTGGCATCCGCCTCCCCCTCCGCCGCCCATCGCGACGACGCGGGCCGGCAGGCGGCGAAGCTGGCGAAGAAGCTGGTCTCGAAGGCGTCCGTGAAGGACGCCCACAAGCATCTGAAGAAGTTCCAGCAGATAGCCGACACGGCGAACGGCAACCGCGCCGCCGGAACCCTCGGGTACGACGCCTCGGCCGCGTACGTCTACCAGCAGCTGAAGAAGTACGGCTACGACGTGCGGTACGAGCCCTTCGAGTTCCAGTACACCGAGACGCTCGCGCAGAAGCTCTCCGTGGTCTCGCCGAACACCCGCGACATCGTGATCAACGCGATGACGTACACCAAGTCCACCCCGGTCGGCGGCGTCAAGGCCGATCTGGCGGCGGTCCCGGCGGACGCGACCACCGGCTGCGAGGCCGCCGACTACGCCTCCGGCGCCTTCACCGGGAAGATCGCGCTGATCAAGCGCGGCGGCTGCACCTTCGCCGAGAAGCAGGCGGCCGCGGCGACCGCCGGCGCCATCGGCGCGATCGTCTACAACAACACCGCGGGCTCCATGGGCGGCACCCTCGGCGATGTGGCCTCCGGGAAGATACCCACCGGCGGCATCACCCAGGCGGAGGGCGAGAAGCTCGTCACCGAGCTGGCCGCCGGACCGGTGAACGTCTCCTTCGAGATCCGCCAGCTCCAGCAGAAGCGCGTCACCAACAACGTGATCGCCGAGACCAAGCACGGGAACGCGGCCAACACCGTGATGCTGGGCTCGCACCTGGACTCCGTACTGGAGGGCCCGGGCATCAATGACAACGGCTCCGGCTCCGCCGGTCTGCTCGAAGTCGCCCAGGAGCTGGCCAAGGCCGAGAAGCGCCCGGCCAACAAGGTCCGCTTCGCCTGGTGGGGCGCCGAGGAGAACGGGCTGCTCGGCTCGAAGGCGTATGTCGCCGGCCTCAGCGATCTCGGCAAGAAGGAGATCAAGCTCTATCTGAACTTCGACATGATCGCCTCGCCGAACTACGGACTCTTCGTCTACGACGGCGACGACTCCGACGGCGTCGGCGCGGGCCCCGGCCCCGAGGGCTCGGCCCAGCTGGAGCGCGACATCAACGAGTTCCTCGACGAGAAGGACACCCCGCACGAGGGCACGGACTTCTCCGGCCGCTCGGACTACGGTCCGTTCATCGGCATCGGCATCCCCTCCGGCGGCACCTTCACCGGCGCGGAGGGCATCAAGTCCGCCGCGCAGGCGGAGAAGTTCGGCGGTACGGCGGGCCAGGCGTACGACCCGAACTACCACGCCAAGGGCGACGACATCAAGAACGTCAACCTGACCGCGTTCAAGGTGAACATCGGGATCATCGCCAACGCGACGGGGACCTACGCGCATGACATCAGCTCCCTGCGGACGCCGGTGAACTCGGTGCCGACCGAGCCCGGCACGGGCAGCGGCGGCGGTCTGCACGAGGGCCACGAGGACGTGATCGAGTAAGAACGGCGCCCGGCCGCCCGGTCCCCGCCCCACGGGACCGGGCGGCCGGGCGGTCAGGCGGTCAGGCGGTCAGGCGGTCAGGCGGTTTGTACGGGAAACGGCCGGGCGGGTCCGCGCGGGACGCTGAGGGACCGGGTCGGCTCCCGGCTATCTCCGCCGGCGGGCGGTGCCGAACAGGGACCGGGTGATCTCCCGCCCGATCTGGGTGCCGACCGAGCGGGCCAGCGAACGGAACACCCCGCTCCCCACCACCTGCCGCACCAGCGAACCGTCCCGATCCCCGGCGGACTCCCGGCTCCCCTGTCCCTCCGGTCCCTCCCGGCTCGTCTGCCCCTCCGGGCTCCCCTGCTCATCGGGGGCCCGCGGCGGCGGCTCGGCCTTCGCCGCCGACAGCTTCTCGAAGGCCGACTCCCGGTCCACCGCTCGCGCATAGCGCTCGTACAGCGGCGAGGACCGCACCGCCGCGTCCAGCGCCGCCGCCTCGACCGGACCCATCAGCGACTGCGGGGCCCGCAGCCGCGTCGCCGCGACCGGCGTGGGCGCGCCCGACTCGCTCAGTACGGTGATCACCGCCTCGCCGGTGCCGAGCCCGGTGAGCACCTCCTCCAGGTCGTACGCCGAATTCGGGAAGGTCCGCACCGTCGCCCTGAGCGCCTTGGCGTCCTCCGGGGTGAACGCCCGCAGCGCGTGCTGCACCCGATTGCCGAGCTGGGCCAGCACATCGGCGGGAACGTCCTTGGGCGTCTGGGTCACGAAGAACACCCCGACCCCTTTCGAGCGAATCAGCCGCACGGTCTGGGTGATCGACTCCAGAAACGCCTTGCTCGCGCCCGTGAACAGCAGATGCGCCTCGTCCAGGAAGAACACCAGCTTCGGCCGCTCCAGATCCCCCGCCTCCGGCAGATCGTGGAAGAGATCCGCCAGCAGCCACATCAGGAACGTCGAGAACAGCTGCGGCTTGTCGCCCACCGCCGCCAGCTCCAGCACGGAGACCAGCCCGCGCCCGTCCGGCGCGATCCGCAGCAGCTCTGCCGTGTCGAACTCCGGCTCCCCGAAGAAACTCCCCGCGCCCTGCTGCTCGAACGCGGTCACCGACCGCAGGATCACCCCCGCCGTGGCCGTCGACAGCCCGCCGATCCCCTTCAGCTCCGCCCGGCCCTCGTCCGACGTCAAAAACGCCACCACCGCCCGCAGATCCTTCAGATCCACCAGCTCCAGACCCTTGGAATCGGCGTAGTGGAAGATCAGCCCGAGCGACTGCTCCTGCGTCGGATTGAGCTGAAGCACCTTGGAGAGGAGTACGGGGCCGAAATCGGTCACCGTCGCCCGCACCGGAATCCCCGGGCCGATGCCGCCGAGACCGTAGAACTCCACGGGGAACCCCCGCGCCTCCCACTCCTGCCCGACCTGCCCGGCCCGCTCCTCGATCCGCTCCCCCGGCCGGCCCGGCGCCGAGATCCCGGAGACATCGCCCTTGACGTCGGCGAGGAAGACCGGCACCCCCTGCGCCGAGAGCTGCTCGGCGATCAGCTGGAGCGTCTTCGTCTTGCCCGTGCCGGTGGCCCCGGCGACCAGCCCGTGCCGATTGAGCATCGACAGCGGGATCCTGATCGGGGCCTCCGGCAGACACCGGCCGTCCCAGAGCAGCGCACCAAGATCGAGAGCGGCCCCGGTGAGGTCGTACCCCGAGGCGATTTCCCGCGCGGCCTGCGGCATGCTCTCGGCCATAAGGCCCCCTGATTCTCCGTATCTGAGGAGTTTTGCCCAGGATCGCACTCGGCCGCCATGGCTGCGCCCGGAGGCGCTTGCCCGGTAGGCTTTCCGTGTGATCTTCAAGCGCATCGGAAACGGACGGCCTTACCCCGACCATGGCCGGGAAAGCACCCGGCAGTGGGCGGACGTCGCGCCGCGCCCGGTCCGCCTCGATCAGCTGGTGACCACCAAGGGCCAGCTCGATCTCGAAACGCTGCTCGCCGAGGACTCCACCTTCTACGGGGACCTCTTCGCCCACGTCGTGAAGTGGCAGGGCGATCTCTATCTGGAGGACGGTCTGCACCGCGCGGTGCGCGCCGCGCTCCAGCAGCGCCAGGTCCTGCACGCGCGCGTTCTCGAACTGGACTGAGCGGGTCCGCCGACTGACCCTTTCGGGCCCATTCCACGACCGTACGGCCCCAGTCAGTCGATCATCTTGTAGGCATGGCCTCCGGGCCGCATTACGCTGCGCCCATGAGCATGCTGACTCCTCCCGGCATGGGTGGAAAGTACCGCGTCACGGGCGACACGTACCCGCGGATGCGACGCCCCCGCAAGCGCCGCAGGATCGTCACGGCGCTGATCGCCGGAGCGGTCGCCCTCGGCCTGGCCGGCTGGGGAACGGTGCAGCTCATCGATGTCTTCACCGACGACGGCGAGAAGACCGCCACGGCCCGCGGCGCGGACTGCAAACCGGCCCCGCGCACAGCCGCCGCGCCGCCCCTGAAGCTCAGGCCCGGCCAGGTCACCGTGAACGTCTACAACGCCACCCCGCGCGGCGGTCTCGCCAAGGCCGCCGCCGACGAGCTGAAGAAGCGCGGCTTCACCATCGGCAAGGTCGGCAACGCCACGGCGGCGTACGACAAGAAGGTCAAGAACACGGGCGTGCTGCTGGGCTCCAGCACCGCCGTCAAGGGCCCCTTCCTCCTTCTCGGCACCCAGGTCAAGGGCACCACCGCCAAGACCGACACCCGCAAGACCAAGGACGTCGACCTCATCCTCGGCACCGCCTTCACCACCCTCTCCCCCAAACCCACCGCCGACCGCGCCCTCACCGCCCTCACCACCCCACCCCGCCCCACCACCAACCCCTGCACCCAAACCCGCGCCGCATCCCCCACCGACGACTGACCCCACCGCCGACCGGGATCCCCAGCCCCGCCGGCGTTTCAGGCGCGGGGACCCGAGCAACTTCAAGCCCCACCGCCGACCGGAATCCTCCAGCCCGCCGGCGTTTCCGGCGCGGGGACCCGAGCAACTTCAAGCCCCACCGCCGACCGGAATCCCCAGCCCCGCCGGCGATTGAGGCGCAAGGACCCGAGCAACTTCAAGCCCCGCCGGCGATTGAGGCGCGGGGGCTCGGGGGCAGCGCCCCCGACAACTCCCCGCACACCAAGAAGCCCCAGGCCCCCCACCAGGGGGACCCGGGGCTCACCCACCGAAAACTTCGGCCGGTCCAGCAGAAGAGAACTACTCCGCGGTGCCGTACATCCGATCCCCCGCGTCCCCGAGCCCGGGCACGATGTACCCCTGCTCGTTCAACCTCTCGTCCACCGCCGCCGTCACCACCGTCACCGGCGCCCCCGCCAGCTCCCTCTCCATCACCTCGACGCCCTCCGGCGCCGCCAGCAGCACCACGGCCGTCACATCGTCCGCCCCGCGCTTGATCAGCTCGTGGATCGCCGCGACCAGCGTCCCGCCGGTCGCCAGCATCGGGTCGAGGACGTACACCTGACGCCCGGAGAGGTCCTCCGGCATCCGCGTCGCGTAGGTCGACGCCTCCAGCGTCTCCTCATTGCGGATCATCCCGAGGAACCCGACCTCGGCGGTCGGCAGCAGCCGCACCATCCCGTCGAGCATCCCGAGCCCGGCCCGGAGGATCGGCACCACCAGCGGGCGCGGGTGCGACAGCTTCACGCCGGTCGTCGTGACCACCGGGGTCTCGATGTCGACCTGCTCGGTGCGCACGTCCCGGGTCGCCTCGTACGCGAGCAGGGTGACCAGCTCGTCGGCGAGCCGCCGGAAGGTCGGGGAGTCGGTGCGCCGATCGCGCAGTGTGGTGAGTTTGTGCGCCACCAGCGGGTGGTCGACGACATGGATCCGCATGCCGTCAACAGTAGCCCGGCTCGCATCAAGGAAGCCTCCGGAGGGAAGGTGGAGCCATACGTCGAGCCGTGGGGTGGTGTGGCCGATGCCGGAACCCGGGCATCCCGAACAAGAGCACGAGCACGGGCAACGCGCCGTGGAGCGCGCCGGGAGAGCCCCCGAGTCCGAGACCGACGCCGACCCCGCGATCGACGTCGAGCGCAGAAGGCGGCGCGCCCAGTTCCTCCGAGAGCTGAACGAGGCGAAGGCCCTGCGGGACCGGGTGCAGCCCCGCCGGGCCCGGGCCGCCCGGATGCGCCAGCAGATGCGTATGCGCACCTTCCGCTGGTAGCCCGTCCGGCCCCGGCGCGCCGCGCGCCGTCCCCCGGGAGGCCCCCCGGATGAGAACTGATGGCCGACGCAACGACGGAAGACCTCTCGCGAGGCGCTGGTTTCTGCCACGATTCCGAGTGGGCGGGGCACGCATCAGCGCCGCCCGGTCGTCACACCTCTGATCAGTGGGAGAGTCACGGTGTACTTCGCCGCACTGCTCGCGCGCACTCAAGACGGGTGGCAAGCGAGCGACACAGAGCTCGACAATGTGGAGAACCTGTCGGATCTGGCCGATCTGGCCCGAGCGGCCTCGCTGGACGAGGACACGGTGCTCCTCTTCGTCGAGCAGGAGGACTCCTGGTTCGGGCTCGTCAGGGTCGAGGGCGAGGAGGACCCTCGTATCTTCGTCTCCGACGCGGCAGCGGCCGCGCGCTCCTCGTACGGGGAGATCCTCACCGACGAACTGCTCGGCCGGGACGCGGGCGACCCCGCCGACGAACTGGACGCGCTGGACCTCGACGGCACCGAGGACGGAGAGCCGGCCGGGAACGACGAGAATGACGACGGTACGGACCCCGCCGCCGAGGCGGTGCCGGCCGCGCCGCTCGGCGATCGCGGCATCCTCGCGGATCTCGGCCTCTCGGAGAAGGAGCTGCTGACACTGAACACGGACGCGCTGACGGAGATCGCGGACGCCCTGGGCGCCGCCGAGATGCTGGAGACCGTCCGCTAGTGACGGAGACGGCGACAGGTGCGGGCGATCCCGTGGATCCCGTACGGGATCCCTGGGAGACGCCGATGCGTCTCGCCCTCGCCGAGGCGGAACGCGCGGCGCTCTCCGGCGATGTGCCGGTCGGCGCCGTCGTGCTCGACCGGGACGGCGTCCCGCTCTCCGCCGGGCACAATGAGCGCGAGCTGACGGGCGACCCCACCGCGCACGCCGAGGTGCTGGCGATCCGCCGGGCCGCCGAGCGGATCGGCGGCTGGCGGCTGTCCGGCTGCACCCTGGTGGTGACGCTGGAGCCCTGCACGATGTGCGCCGGCGCGATCACCCAGTCACGCGTGGACCGGGTGATCTACGGCGCCCGGGACGAGAAGGCCGGCGCGACGGGCTCCCTCTGGGACGTCGTACGCGACCGCCGGCTCAACCACCGCCCCGAGGTCGTCCACGGAGTCCTGGAGCGGGAGTGCGCCCAGCTCCTCACCGACTTCTTCCGCGACCGCTGACCCCGCCCGGCCCGGTGAACGGCCCGCTCGGCCCGGTGAACGCCCCGCCGGGTCCCGGTGAACGGCCCGCCGAGCGCTGCCCGGGGAACCGATTTCAGCACACGGCCCACTGTGGGCTAAGCTCTCTCCCGGTAGCGTGTCCGAGCGGCCGAAGGAGCTCGCCTCGAAAGCGAGTGTGGGGAAACTCACCGAGGGTTCAAATCCCTCCGCTACCGCTCTTGAACCGCCCCCGACCTGCATGACAGGTCGGGGGCGGTTGTGCGTTCACCCCCGGCCCGGGGCCGCGGCTCATGGCCGCCGGCCGGGCGCGATCGCACGGGGCTGGGCGTGGACGTGAAGAAGCCCAGGCCGGTGAGGGTGGCCTGGGCTTCTTCGCGCCGGATCGGGGGAAGCGGAGACGGGGGTGACCGCCTCCCCCGGGGAGGGAGACCGGTCCACGGGCCCCTGGCCGCAGTCGGGGGAACATGCGGCGCGGCGGGGCCCCGCACGTGGGGCCGGTCCCGGGGCCCGCGGGATTCCTGCCGTGTCCCTGTGGGCCCGGTTCCATCGTGCTCCCTCGCGGGTCCGCGCACGGTCGGCAAACGGCCCCGATCTCCGGGCCCTTGGTCCTTAAAGGCTCGGTTAGACTTCCGCGACTCTCCACGATCACTGAAGAGACTGAGGAGAACCGAGGGGATCGGAGAGCCGGGGCCGCAGGGGGAGTCACCAGAGATCACCGGGGATCACCGGGGAGGAAGAGGCATGGCGCAAGCGAAGAAGATCGCCCTCTACATCATCGTCGTCTTCGTGCTGTACACGATCATCGCATCCCCGGACAGGGCCGCCGCGCTGGTCCAGATAGGCTTCGAGGGCATATCCAGCGCCGCCAAGAGCGTCGGCGAATTCATGACCGCGCTGGTCAATTAGGCCCGGCGGGCCCCGCCGCGCCCCTGCCGAGGAGTCTTCCTTGATCCGTCATCTGGTTCTCTTCAAGCTCCACGAGGGCGTCGAGCGGGACGAGCCCCGAGTGATCGCCGGAGCCAAGGCCTTCCAGGAGCTGGACGGGCTGGTGCCCGGTCTGGAGTTCTGGGAGTGCGGCTGGAACATCAGCGACCGCCCCATCGCCCATGACTTCGCGATCAACTCCGCCGTGGCCGACCGTGACGCTTTGAAGCGGTACATCGAGCATCCGGCCCATCAGGCCGCCGCCGGACAGTGGCGAGAGTTCGCCACCTGGGTGATCGCCGACTACGAGTTCTGAGCCCGGACCCCAGCCCGCCTCCCCGGCCCCCGTACGGCACGTCCACAGCCCCTTGCCTCTTCGGCAAGGGGCTTCTTGAGGTTTAAACCCCGCCATGCCTTCAACACGGTGTTATCTGGTGCTTGCACACAGTGGACATGTCTTGTGATGCTATGACCGCTTTTGATTGATGAGTTGACCGTAGATGACCGCAAAGGGGTGGCGTACGTGCCGGCCAGTACCGCGCCTGAAGCGCTGCCCCAGAACGAGCGCGCGACCGACCCCCCGGCCGCCCCCGCCGCTCTCCCGGCCGCCGCCCCGGCCGCCCCCGCCGCTCTCCCGGCCGCCGCACCGGTCACCGCCGCCGCCACGGCTCCCGCCCCGGGCCCCGGCCCCGGCCCCGGTCCCTCGACCGGGCCCCCGACCGCCGGGCCCCCGACCGCCGGGCCCCCGACCGCCGGGCCGGACGTTCCCGAGCTGACCGACACCGGGGCCCCGGACATCACCGAGCCCCTGGCGGCGGGCGCCGCCCGCCCCGGCGGCAGGGGCGCGGACACCCGGGCCCTGACCCAGGTCCTCTTCGGCGAGCTGAAGCAGCTGGAGCCCGGCACCCCGGAGCACGGCCGGGTGCGCGGGGCGCTGATCGAGGCGAACCTCCCGCTGGTCCGGTACGCGGCCGCCCGCTTCCGCAGCCGCAACGAGCCGATGGAGGACGTCGTCCAGGTCGGCACCATCGGTCTGATCAACGCCATCGACCGCTTCGACCCGGACCGGGGGGTGCAGTTCCCCACCTTCGCGATGCCGACGGTCGTCGGCGAGATCAAACGGTACTTCCGGGACAATGTCCGGACCGTCCACGTCCCCCGGCGGCTCCATGAGCTGTGGGTCCAGGTGAACGGCGCGACCGAGGATCTGACCACCGCCCACGGCCGCATCCCGACGACCGCCGAGATCGCCGAACGGCTCAAAATCGGCGAGGACGAGGTGCTCGCCTGTATCGAGGCCGGGCGCTCGTACCACGCGACCTCCCTGGAGGCGGCCCAGGAGGGCGACGGGCTGCCCGGCCTGCTCGACCGGCTCGGTTACGAGGACCCGGCGCTGGCCGGCGTCGAGCACCGGGACCTCGTCCGGCATCTGCTGGTGCAACTGCCCGAGCGTGAGCAGCGGATTCTGATGCTCCGCTACTACAGCAATCTGACGCAGTCCCAGATCAGCCAGGAGCTGGGCGTCTCACAGATGCACGTGTCAAGGCTCCTTGCCCGCAGCTTCGCCCGATTGCGATCCGCAAACAGGATCGAAGCGTAGCCACAACGGGTAGATCGCACCTGAACGTTTTTCGGCGGGTCCAACACCCGTGCACCCCTTGCTTCCTGCGGTGATCCCCTGAAGCAGTGTCGACAAATCTCTTCGACGTGTTGCCGACATGTGACATTCTGCCGGAGACGCGTTTGCCGCAGCCTTGTGGCCGGTATTTCAGGTGCAGGCTGCGTTCCTCCGTTGGTCGCGGCCACCGCGACCGTACGCGACCTCAAGGGGGTGGCATGTCCGCAGAACAGGGCAGCTCGAAGGTGCTCACGCTCACGCCCGTGCAGAGCGCACCCGCACCCGTCACGCCTGACAGCTCGGAGGCCATCGACACCCGCACTCTCTCCCGTTCGCTGTTCCTGCGGCTGCGCGCGCTGGACACGGCGAACGCGGCGGAGGGCGAAGGGATCGTCGACAGCCCGGAGCGCACCTATGTGCGCGACACTCTGATCGAGCTGAATCTGCCACTGGTGCGGTATGCGGCGGCCCGCTTCCGCAGCCGCAACGAGCCGATGGAAGACATCGTCCAGGTCGGCACGATCGGCCTGATCAAGGCGATCGACCGCTTCGACTGCGAACGGGGCGTGGAATTCCCCACGTTCGCGATGCCCACCGTCGTGGGCGAGATCAAGCGCTTCTTCCGCGACACCTCCTGGTCGGTGCGGGTGCCGCGCCGGCTTCAGGAGCTGCGTCTCGCGCTGACCAAGGCGAGCGACGAGCTGGCCCAGCGCCTGGACCGCTCCCCGACCGTCCCCGAACTCGCCGCCGTGCTGGGCGTTTCGGAGGAGGAGGTCGTGGACGGCCTCGCCGTCGGCAACGCGTACACCGCCTCCTCGCTGGACTCCCCGTCCCCCGAGGACGACGGCGGCGAGGGCTCGCTCGCCGACCGCCTGGGGTACGAGGACTCGGCGCTGGAGGGCGTGGAGTACCGCGAGTCGCTGAAGCCGCTGCTGGCCAAACTCCCGCCCAGGGAGCGGCAGATCATCATGCTGCGCTTCTTCGCGAACATGACCCAGTCGCAGATCGGCGAGGAGGTCGGCATCTCGCAGATGCACGTCTCCCGGCTGCTGACGCGCACCCTCGCCCAGCTGCGGGACGGTCTGATCTCGGACTGATCCCCGACGGAACGCCGACCGGCCGGTCCCCGGCCGACCGGCTCCCGCGAAGCCTCTGTTGACGGCGTGTCACCCACGCCGTTCGCGAGCCGCGCCCGTCGCCCGTCCGCGCGCCGCGCCCGTCCGCGCGCCGCCCGCGCCCGTGGGTCGGCCCCGCCGGACCGGGCCTCGGCGACCCCGTCAGCGGGACCCGGGCCCCACAGCGGCGAGAGAGCGGGTCAGGCGAACGCCAGCCAGGCCACCGCGCCGAGGATCGCGACCACCGCGACGACCGCGACGATCACGGCCGGCTTCGGGCCGGACTGCGCGGCGACGGTCTGACGGCGGCCCTGGGGCTCGCCCTCGTCGACGAACGCGCGGAACATCTGGGTGCTGCCGGAAGGGTCTTGGCCGCCCTGGGGGTTCTGACCCTGGGGAGCATGGGGGTTGTGTGCCATGGGGCACGACCCTAGCGAACCCGGTCGCCGGGCCCAACCCCGGGCAGTCCCCTCCGAGTCCGCCCACCCCGCGCCCGCCCGCGCCCGCCGCCGCCGATTCCGCCGCCGGACCAGGCGCTGAACCGACCGTCGGCCGCCCCGCGGTTCCCGTACCCGGCCACGCCGATCCCGTACCCCCGTCCGTACCCCGCCCGTACGCGGATCCGGTACGCGAGAACGCCGCCCCCGTAAGGCCGTACGCAGGTCCCGCCCCCGCCGGCGGCCCGGTGCGGCCCCAGCAGCGCGCCCGCGCCCGCGCCGGTGCTCCCGCCGCCGGACCCGCCCGCGAGCGCGAGCGCCCGCCCCGCGCCCCTCGCCCGCCGCCGAAGCCCGCGCCGTACGCCCGTACATCTGAGCCCCCCGCCTCCCCGCGCACCGCAGGCCCTCTTCATTTGCCTTCAGCAACCAACAAACCTATGGTTGCCCTAAGCAACGACCATAGGAGGGGACTCGGGCCATGGCCGCAGAGGCTCAGTACGCGGAACTGGCCCGGCAGCTCAGCGGCGTCAGCGCGCTGCGGCGGAGTCTGACCCGGCTGCTGCCGTTCGAGTGCCCCTCCGGCGCCGCCGCCGTGCTCGCCCTCCTCTCCCGGCACGGAGAGATGCGGATGAGCCGGCTCGCCGAGCTGCTCGCCGTGGATCTGTCGGTGACCAGCCGGCATGTGGCCCACACCGTCGGACAGGGCTGGGTCGAACGAGCCCCGGACCCCGAGGACCGGCGCTCCCGCATCCTGCGGCTCACCCCGGCCGGCGCGGAGATGCTCACCGAGCTGCACCGGCGGACGGCCGGGCTCTTCGCCCGCACCCTCCACGACTGGTCCGAGGACGAGGTCGGGCAGCTGATCGCCCTCCTCGACCGTCTGCGCGACTCCTTCGGGGACTGCCGCGCGCTCCCCCACGACGACAACTGAGAGAAGGAGTCATGCCCATGGCGACGACCACACCGTCCGGTGTGCGGGGCGGCGACGGCCGGGCCGAGCGGGACGCCCGCCCCGGCGAGGACGCGCCGATGACCCATCGGCAGATCATGGAGGCGCTGTCCGGGCTGCTGCTCGGCATGTTCGTCGCGATCCTGTCGTCCACGATCGTCTCCAACGCCCTGCCCCAGATCATCGGCGACCTCGGCGGCGGGCAGAGCGCGTACACCTGGGTGGTGACGGCGGCGCTGCTGGCGATGACCGCGACCACCCCGCTGTGGGGCAAGCTCGCGGACCAGTTCAGCAAGAAGCTGCTGGTGCAGATAGCCCTGCTGATCTATGTGGCCGGATCGGTGGTCGCCGGACTCTCGCAGAGCACCGGGATGCTGATCGCCTGCCGGGTGGTCCAGGGCATCGGGGTCGGCGGTCTGACCGCGCTCTCGCAGGTCATCATGGCCGCGATGATCTCGCCCCGGCAGCGCGGCCGGTACAGCGGCTATCTGGGCGCGGTCTTCGCGGTCGCGACGGTCGGCGGGCCGCTGCTGGGCGGGGTGATCACCGACACCGACTGGCTCGGCTGGCGCTGGTGCTTCTACGTCGGGGTGCCGTTCGCGCTGATCGCGCTGGTCGTCCTGCAGAAGACCCTGAAGCTCCCGGTGACCCGCCGACGGGTCAAGGTCGACTGGACGGGCGCGTTCCTGATCAGCGCGGCGGTGTCGCTGCTGCTGGTCTGGGTGACCTTCGCGGGGAACGACTACGCCTGGGCGTCCTGGCAGAGCGCGGTCATGGTCGGCGGGGCGGCGGCGCTCGGCGCGGGGTTCCTGTTCATCGAGTCCCGAGCGAGCGAACCGATCATTCCGCTGCGGCTGTTCCGCAATCGGACCATCACGCTGGCCTCGGTGGCGTCGCTCTTCGTCGGTGTCGCGATGTTCGCGGGCACGGTCTTCTTCAGCCAGTACTTCCAGCTCGCGCGGGGGCTGTCGCCGACGATGTCCGGGGTGATGACCATCCCGATGATCGCGGGCCTCTTCCTCTCCTCCACGGTCTCCGGACTCGTCATCACCCGGACGGGCCGCTGGAAGGGGTGGCTGGTCGTCGGCGGCGCGTTCACCACGGCGGGCCTCGGGCTGCTGGGCGTGATCCGCCACGACACCGGCAACTGGTACCTCGGGCTCTCCATGGCGGTGCTGGGCCTCGGACTGGGCATGATGATGCAGAACCTGGTGCTGTGCACCCAGAACCAGGTGTCGCCCGAGGACTTGGGCGCGGCCTCGTCCGTGGTGGTCTTCTTCCGTTCCCTGGGCGGCGCGATCGGCGTCTCGGCGCTGGGCGCGGTCCTCGGCACCCGGGTGACGCACTACGTCGAGGACGGCATGGCCGAGCTGGGTCCGCGGGCCGCGGGCGGCGGCGCGCCGGCCGGCGACGGCCTCCCCGACCCCTCGTCCCTCCCGGAGCCGGTGCGCGCGGTGGTGGAGAGCGCGTACGGCCACGGGGTCGCGGACGTCTTCCTGTACTCGGCCCCGTTCGCGCTGGCGGCCTTCCTGGTGACGCTGTTCATCAAGGAGGTCGCGCTGAAGAGCCACACCGTACGGGACGGCTCGGCCGCGGAGTCCTGAACGGACGAACGAACGGGCGGCCGGCGGAGCGGGACGGCGGCCGGAGCACAAGGCGGCCGGAGCACAAGCCAGCCCTGCGCTCCGCCCGTCAGCCTCGGGCCACCATCGCCTCGATCCCCGCCACCAGCAGCTCCAGCGCGTAGTCGAAGTCCCGCTGCCGGTTCTCCTCGACCGTCTCCCGGCTCTGCTCCTCCATGAAGTCCGTGGAGTCGCTGATGAAGTGCTCCAGACTCGGATCCCCGGTCATCGTGCCGAGCGCGTCGCGGAGGTACTCGTCCTGGGTCAGCCCGGCCGCGGCGCAGCGGGCGATGAAGTGGCCCTCGATGGTGCCGAACCCGTAGACGAACTGGAAGACCGCCGACAGCCCGCCCATCTGGCCGCGCGTGGGGAGTCCGGTGTTCCGCATCACTTGCTGCACGGCCGTCGAGAACGCCAGCGAGTTGGGTCCGACATTGAGATACGCACCGGCCATGGCGGACACCCAGGGGTGGCGCACCAGCATCTCCCGGTACGCCACGGCCAGCGCGCGCAGCTGCTCGCGCCACTGCTCCGCCACGCTCACGTCCGGCGGCGCGAGGGAGGCGAAGGCCGCGTCGAGCGCCAGCTCCAGAAGCTCGTCCTTGGTGTCCACGTACCAGTAGACCGACATCGCGGTGACGTCCAGCTCGGCCGCCAGCCGCCGCATCGAGAACTTGGCCGTGCCCTCGGCGTCCAGCAGCCGTACCGTCGCCTCAATGATCTTGTCCCGGTCGAGGCCGGCGGGCTGGGCCGCCCTGCGGGTCCGGTCCGCCCCGCCCGCCAGCCAGACACTGGTCCTCGCGGGACCCTTCGCGCGGTCGGCCGCACTCGCCATCGTTCCACCCTCCTCGGTGGTGACCCGTCCAGATTCGCGCACCGGGCGAGGACGCCCGGGGCCGAACGGGGCCGGACCGGCAGGTCCGCCCCTGTTCGATGCTATGCCGCCCGCCGGTCCGGGTCCGTACTCCCCGCGGCCTCCGCACTCTCCGCGGCCTCCGCCCGCCACAGCAGCGCGGCCGCCAGCAGACCGCCGGCGAGCACCGCCACCGCCCCGACCAGCTGGCTCGTCGCCAGACCGGAGGCGAAGGCGTCCGAGATCCGCGCCCGCTCCCCGGCTCCGTCCGCCGCCGCCAGGGCCGCGGGCAGCGAGGCCGCCCCCACCGCGCCGGACACGAGCGCGGCGAACCGGGAGTTGAGCACCGCGCCCAGCACGGCGACGCCGAGCCCGTTGCCGAACTCCGCGAGGGTGCCGTTCACGCCGGCCCCGACGCCCGCCTTCTCGCGCGGGATCGCGCTCATGATCGCGTTGGCCATCGCGGGCATCGAGAGCGCGATGCCCGCGCCCATCACGACCAGCCCGGTGAACATCCCGCCGTAGCTCTCCGCGCCGAGCAGGGCGATCGCGGCGAGTCCGGTGGAGACCAGGGCCATGCCGACCGCGATCGTCACCGGGGTGCCGAGCCGCGTCAGCAGCCGGGGCCCGACTCCGGTCATATTGAGGGCGACGATGGTCAGGGCCAGCGGCGCGGTCCGCAGCCCGGCGTCCAGCGGCCCGTATCCGAGCACGAACTGAAGGTGCTGGGTGAGCAGGAAGAGCGAGCCGCCCATGCCGAAGGCGACCAGGATCGAGCCCGCGACCGCGCCGATGAACCGCCGGTTCCGGAAGAAGTGCATGTCCAGCATCGGGTACGGGATGCTCAGCTCCCACCGCGCGAAGGCGGTGAGCACGACGGCGCCCACGGCGGCCGACACCAGCACCTGGGTGGAGGTCCAGCCGTGCTCGGGCCCGGAGATGATCGCGTACACCACCGCGGTCATACCGATCGTGGAGAGCACCGCGCCGAGCAGGTCCGGGCGCTCGCCCCGCGGGTTCTTGGACTCCGGTACGAGCACGGCCACCGCGACCAGCCCGATCACGGCGACCGGGATGTTGATCAGGAAGATCGCGCCCCACCAGAAGTGGTCGAGCATGACTCCGCCGACCAGCGGTCCGGCGGCGAAGCCGAGCGAGCTGACGGTGGACCAGAGGGCGATGGCCTTCACCCGCTCGCTGTCGTCGAAGACCTGGACGACGACCGCGAGGATCGTGGTCATCAGCAGCGCGCCGCCGACGCCCATGCCCGCGCGGGCGGCGATCAGCTGGGCCGAGGTCTGGGCGAGCCCGGCCGCGAGCGAGCCGAGGCCGAAGAGGGCGAGCCCGGTGATCAGCAGCTTCTTGCGGCCGTAGCGGTCGGCGGCGTTGCCCGCGGCGAGCAGCAGACCGGACTGGACCAGCGAGTAGGCGTTGATCATCCACTGGACGTCGGTGGCGGACGCGCCCAGCTCCCGGTTGAGGGAGGGGATGGCGACGCTGAGGACGGTGTTGTCGAGCAGCACGACCAGCTGGGCGAGACAGATGACGCCCAGGATCAGCCAGCGCTGCGGATGGCGGCCCACGGGGGCCGTTTCGAGCGTTTCGGGCGTCGCCGTCACGGCAGCTCCTTATACGGTGTACGAGGTGATGACGTACACCGTACAACGAAGCCTTTACGCTGTATAGCTGTTATCGGGGGGAGCCTCTCGGGCGCTACTCGCCCGGCTTGATCAGATACCCCGCTCCCCGCCGGGTGTGGATCATGGGCGACCGGCCGGCGTCGATCTTCTTGCGCAGATAGGAGACGTACAGCTCGACCACATTGGCCTGGCCCCCGAAGTCGTACGACCACACGCGGTCCAGGATCTGCGCCTTGCTGAGCACCCGGCGCGGATTGCGCATCAGATAGCGCAGCAGCTCGAACTCGGTCGCCGTCAGATGGATGGACAGACCGCCGCGGCTGACCTCGTGGCTGTCCTCGTCCAGGGTCAGATCGCCCACCGAGAGCAGGGACTCGGTCCGGACGGCCGCCGCCCGCGAGCGCCGGATCAGCCCGCGCAGCCGGGCGACGACCTCCTCCAGCGAGAACGGCTTGGTGACATAGTCGTCGCCGCCCGCCGTCAGACCGGCGATCCGGTCCTCGACGGCGTCCCGGGCGGTGAGGAAGAGCACCGGCACGTCCGGATCCTCGCGCCGCAGCCGCCGCAGCACCGCGATCCCGTCCATGTCGGGCAGCACCACGTCCAGGACCACCACATCGGGCCGGAACTCCCGCACGGCGCGCACCGCCCCGGCCCCGTCCCCGGCGCCGCGCACCTCCCAGCCCTCGTAGCGCAGCGCCATCGACAGCAGATCGCTCAGCGCGGCCTCGTCGTCCACGATGAGCACGCGGACGGGCTTGCCGTCCGTTCTGAGCATCTCGGTACGCCCCTGGGGCGAGGTCGCGGTCATGGCCGCCAGCCTCCGTCCCCGCCGTGAGAACGTCCTTGTGCCAGCCTGTGAATTCCCTGAGAAAGGGGCTAACGCCCGAACAGCCGGGCGGCGTTGTCGTGACAGACCGCGCGCAGCCAGTCGTCGCCCAGGCCGAGACCTTCCAGCGACTGGAGCTGATGGAGGTACGGATAGGGGAGGTTGGGGAAGTCCGAGCCGAGCAGGATCCGGTCGCCGAGCGCGGCGAGCCGGGGCAGCTCCCGCCCGGGGAAGGGGGCCAGCCGCTCGCTGAAGCCGGTGAAGGCCATGGTGGTGTCGAGCCGGACCTCCTCGTACCGCTCGGCGAGGCCGAGGAAGTCCGCGTACTCGGGCATTCCCAGATGCGCGACCACGAGCCGCAGCCGGGGGTGCCGGGCGAGCAGCCGGGCGACGGGCCCGGGGCCGGTGTGGGCGCCGGGCACCGGGCCGGAGCCGCAGTGCATGACGACGGGCACGCGCGCGTCGCCGAGCAGCCCCCACACGGGGTCGAGCCGGCTGTCGCCCGGGTCGTACCCGCCGACCTGGAGATGCGCCTTGACCACCCGGGCGCCGCCTTCGACGGCGTCCCGTACGTAGTCCGCCGCCCCGTCCTCCGGGAAGAGCGTCGCGGTGTGCAGACAGTCGGGGACACGGGCGGCGAAATCGGCGGCCCAGCCGTTGAGCCAGGCCGCCATGCCCGGCTTGTGCGGATAGATCATCGAGGTGAAGGCCCGCACCCCGAAGGCGCGCAGCAGCGCGAGGCGCTCGACCTCCTCCTGGCGGTAGACGATGGGCCACTCCCGGCCGATGAGCGGACCGGCGGCGTCGAAGTAGGCCCAGACCTTGTCGAGGACCCGCCGGGGCATGAAGTGGGTGTGGACGTCGATGAGGCCGGGGAGTTCCAGCCGCTCCCAGAAGCGCCGTACGGATCGGATCTCGGAGGTCCGGGAGGTGTACGGGTCCCCGGGGGGCCGGGGGGCGTACGCGTCCTCGGTGGTCCGGGAGGCGTACGCGTCCTCGGCGGTCCGGGCGGTGTGTGCGTCCTCGGCGCTCATCGCACCAGCCTCCGACGGGGGCGGGTGCGCTGTCCACGTTTTCGGCCGGGTGATCGGCGCGGGGCGGGGCCGATCACCCGGTGGGGGCGGGTGCCGGGCGGCCCGGGGGGGTGCGGGGTTCGGTTCGTCCGGGGTTCGGTTCGTGCGGGGTTCGGGCTGCGGGCTGCGGGCTGCGGGGTCAGAACAGCCCGTCCTGGACCCCGCCGCCGGCCTCCACCGTGAGGGCGGCGGTCGGCACCGACACCCCCTCGCCGGCAGCGGCCCCGATCAGGGACCATCCGGACATCAGCCGGGTGTCGAGGACGACGACCTCGCCGCCCGCCGTCCGCAGATGCAGATCGGGCCCGGCGACGGAGAGCAGGGTCCCGGCGACCGCGCCGCCGGGGACCAGCTCCCGCACCACCGAGGTGGCGGGCTCCGCCCCGGCGAGCCCGAACGCCCCGGTGTGATCGACCGGCTCGAACCCGAGCGGCTCCAGCGACTCCGCCCAGCCGTCGAGCGCCAGCGCCGCGCGGTGCAGCGCCTCGATCTCGGCGGCCCGCTCCCGGGCCGTCGCCGGCAGCCGGGCCCGTACGGCCCGCTTGTCGGCGTACGGAATCCGGTCCGGCACGCCCAGCGCGCCGCGCAACAGCTCCTCGGTGCGCCGGGCCGCCATCAGCGGGCCGCGCCCCAGCCAGCTGAAGACCACGGCCCCCTGCTCCAGCAGCCGGGCCGGGCCGCGCTCCTCGGCGGTGATCCCCGCCTTGACCATGCCGGGCCCGAACCAGGCGAGATAGACCCGGTAGGTACGCGGATCGTCGGCGAAATTGTCCGCGGCCACCGAGTGCGCCCGGTCCAGCCGCGCGCACTCACCGCACCGCGCCCGCGTCAGCCGCGCGGGCACCACCGCCCGCAGGGGGCACGGATTGCCCCGGGCCCCGACGCACATCCGCTCGCCCTCGGCCCGGAACCCGAGGCTCTTCCCGCTGACCAGCGGACTGACCCGCCCGCCCTCCCATCGCAGTACGGCCATCCGTGTTCCCGGTGGCCATCCGATCCCGGAGCACCGCCATGCCATACGCACCTCCGGGCGCACAGTTGTGACCGAAAACGGGGAGAGTACCCGAGCCCACCGTCACAGCCAGGTCCGCTACGGCGGGTTCCGGCCGCGCGGACGGCTCCATGACGGCCGTCGCATCGCACGCCAGACAGTAGATCCGCTGGTGGGAGCGGTGTCCTGATCTATACGCACGCCCCACGCCGACCGTGCTGCCCGCGCCCGCCCTCTCCCCTCTCTTCTTCCCCGTGGCGCGGCGCGCAAGAGCCTCCCGGCACAGCCGGCGCTCGTACGCGGCGATCCGCCGGGCCGCCGGCGCGGCGGCGGGCGGAGGCCGACGCCGCGAGACCGTCCGCGCGGGCGGCCGGGATCGCCGGGCCGTCGGCGCACCCCGGGCTCCGGCGATCACGCGCCCGTTCGCCCGGCCGCCCGGAAACGGCCCGTTCCCGCCGACCGCCCGGCCCCTTCCGCGCCCCCGTACACGATCCACCCGAACGAGACCTCCCTCACCCCGAGGATCCGGGCCCCGCCCGCCCCCGGCGAACACCGGCTCCCGCGCACGGCCCTCACCCGGCCCCGCCCGCTCCCCTCCGCCCCTCGGGCGCACCCGGCAGACCCTGCCGCGCCGGGCCTTGCGGCGGCCGCCCGGTTCGTTCGGGGCACTGAGCCCGCTCGGCCCGCTCCATGGCGGCGATGCTCCTCCGCCGCCATCGCACCGTCAGCACCGTCGCCGCCACCCCCACGAGCAGCGTCCCGAAGAACCCGCCCCAGACCAGCACGGCCAGTGCCGTTCCCGCCGTCTCCATCGCCATCCCTCCCCACCGGGAGCGTATGGCCCGCCCCTCACGGCCCCGGCCGCCCCCGTCATCACTTGCCGCCGCGCGCCCGGTGCGCCACGATCGCTCGATGTCCCGACTGATCGGCCCGTACACCGCCGACCCATGCCCCCGGTGCTTCACCGAAGAGGTCCGCCACGGCGCCCCCGTGTCCGCCGCGGGTCGCGACGCCGTCCGCCACGTCTGCCGCACCTGCGCCCACACCTGGCTCCGCCCCGTCGAGACCGACATCGACGTCCACGACACCGTCCGCGCCGACCTCCCCGACCGCACCCTCTACGGCACCGCCTGGCAGGTCGAGGACGACCGCGTCCTGGTACGCGGCTCGGGCGGTGAATTCCTGGTCTGGGTCGAGCGCTGGAGAATCCTCGTCTACTGATCCCGCGGGATCCGGTCCGGGTCCGCCAGGTGCCAGAGGGGTGCCGTGTACTGCTTCGGACTGTCGGCGATCAGCAGCGTACGGAGGCTCTCCCGACGGCTGCCGTCGAGGCCGAGGGCCTCGGTGAGACGGCGGAAGGTGGTGTGGCTGACGCCCCGGCTCCGGGCTCCGCTTTCGAAGTCGGCGACCTGGGCGAGCACGGCGTCCGGGCCGGGTTCCCGCACGGGCCGGGCCTCGATCCGCGCGGCTTTGCTCCGCTCCTGGTCGATCTCGGAGAAGCCGCAGATCCTCCGGCTGAGACGCTCGGCCTCCTCCAGTGTCGTGGTGAGGGCGACGGCACGGGCCGGCCGATTGCGCTCCAGGGCGGCACCGAGGTCGACCTCGTGGACGGTGGGGCCCTCGTCCGTGAGCGGTACGGGGAGGCCCGCGTCGCGGATCTCGCAGAGGCCGCGGATGCCCCGGGCGGTGGCCGCGAGCAGCGCGGTGGCCTCGGAGGGGTGCCAGTCCAGGACCCGGGCGACCGGCTCCACGTGCTCACCGCTCAGAGTGAGCACCTTCCGGCCGAGGAGACCGCGCAGCTCCCCGGCGGTCAGCTCGCCGTCCAGACCGGGACCGGCGACCAGTAGCCGTACGGGCGCCTCGGCCTGACAGCAGGCCGCCAGGGTGAGCGCGTCGGCGAGCGGGCTCCGGAGAGTCGGCTCGTCGCCCCGGGCGAGGATGTCGCCGCCGACGTCGAGGAGGTCGACGGATTCGGGATCCAGCCGGCGGATCAGCTCGTCCAGCTGTCGTCCGATGCCCCGGGCTCCATGGCGCGGGTCGATCAGCGCCAGCGTCTGGGGCAGCTCCTCCGCCAGCCTCGGCAGCGTGGACCCGGCCGGCGCGACGGGCTCGGCCCCGCCGGTGACCGCGAAGACCCCGGGCGCCAGCGGACTCAGTCCCCTGAAGTCGCCCGGCCCCCGGGGCCCGGGCACCGGGTCGACCAGAAGCCGATCCCACGCGTACGTGAGGATCACGACCGGCTCCCCACCGCCGTACAGCGCACTCCCCACCACCGAGGCGGCGACCGCATCGCCTCCCCCGCCGGCCGCCACGATCAATCGCGTCACCCCGCCAGACTACGAGCGATCGCTCAAAGGCCCCGTCGGCCGACCCCGGCAGGATCGATGAGAGTGAAGCGGTCCAGGCGGGCGATGAGTTGGCCGGCGATCACCCATCGGATGGCCGGGCTGTCGAACGGGACGCCGGCGGCGTCGACGGCGACGGGACGGGGGCCGGGCCGGTGGAGAGCGCCGTGGACTCCTGCCGGGGTCCAGGACTGGACGCGCAGGGCGACGTGGCGCTGCCTCAGGTGGGGACACGCCCTGGTGGCCAGGGTCGCGCAGGGGCGGCAGACCGGTGGGTGAGTGGTCTCCAGTCCTTGGGGCCAGGAGCCCGGGGCGTCGGACGCCTCGCCCAGGAGCCGGAGGATTCCCCGCTCGTCGCGGTCGGCGGGACTGCCGCAGACCTGGCAGAGGGAGTTGGCCATGGCCAGGCGTTGGCGCAGGGCGTGCACCGCGCCGAAGTCGGGCTGCCCCTTGCCCGGGGTGGAGGGGATACGCCGCCACAGGACACCCCGAGGGTCCCGGTCGTAGGTGCGCTCGTCGGCGTAGGCCAGGCGTCCGCCTCGCACCACGACGCGCACCTTCGAGGGGGACTCTCCGGTCCACCGCGTGATGTAGGGAACAACGCCCGCCAGAGGCATCAGCCGGCTCATCCGACGCGCTCCCCGGTGAGCGTCGGCACGACCCGCCCCATCGGCCCGGCAGCGCTCCGGGCGGCGCCCTCGGCCGGCGGTGGGCCGAGGGCCCGGTGGCGGGTACGCCCGGACTCTTCAGGAGGCCGTGGGCAAGCGAGGTCCCGCCCCTGAATCATGCTCGTATACTCGTGCATACAAGTTCCTTCATGCTGGCAGGCCGCGAGGTGCGGCAGGTTCGGGCTAGACGAGTTTCACGCCGTCGTGGGCGCGGACGGCCGGCGGGTTCGCGGCGTCGAGTGCGTCCAGGACGCGGATCGCGTATGCCTCGGCGGCGAGTTCGGTGACTTCGTCGCGGGTGGCCCAGCGCAGTGCGCGGGTCTCGCTTCCGGTGGTCGGGGTGCCGTCTGCGGCCTCGCACCGGAAGACCAGGGAGACGATCAGCCCGGTCATGTTCTTGTAGACGCCGGTGAGGGTCGCGGGAAGTGCGATCTTGATGCCGGTCTCTTCGAGGACTTCGCGCCGAAGGGCTTCGGGGATGGTCTCCTCGCGTTCGAGGACCCCGCCCGGGGGCTCCCAATGGCCGTTGTCGCGGCGCTGTATGAGCAGGGCGCGGCCTCGGTCGTCCACGATCACCCCGGCGACGCTGACGGAGTGGGGCCGTTCGGCGGTAGTCACGTTCCGTGTTCCTCGTCCTGCTCGGCTCACTAGGCTGATCACCGTAGCAACAGCACTCAGCCTCTTGTCTAGATATCTAAAGGAGTACAGATGGGCTCCCTTCCCTCCGGCCTCCTCGGCTCGCTGGATCCCTCCAGCGACCGGGCGGTCTTCCGGCAGATCGCCGATCACCTGCGGGAAGCCATCGGCAAGGGACGCTTCGCGGAGGGCGCCAAGCTCCCCTCGGAGTCGGAGCTGGTCGAGCACTTCGGGGTGTCCCGTATGACCGTCCGCAACGCGCTCTCGATCCTGCAGAGCGAGGGACTCGTCTCGGCGGAACACGGGAGAGGCGTCTTCGTCCGCCCGCGCCCTCCGGTGCGCAGGCTGGCCTCGGACCGGTTCGCCCGGCACCACCGGGAACAGGGGAAGTCGGCCTTCCTCGTGGAGGCGGACGCGGCCGGCGGCCGCCCGGAGGTCGACCAGCTGGAGATCAAGGAGGAACGGCCGAGCACCGACGTCTCCTCCCGGCTCGGTGCGCCACGGCGGGTACTGGCCCGGCGTCGCCGCTATCTCCTCGACGGCCGGCCGGTGGAGTTCGCCACCTCGTACCTGCCGCTCGACATCGCCCGGGACACTCCGATCTCCGAGCCCAACCCCGGCCCGGGCGGCATCTACGCCCGCCTCGAAGAACTCGGTCACACCCTCGACCGCTTCGAGGAGGAGATCCGCGCCCGGATGCCCTCGCCGCCGGAGGCCAGGACCCTTCAGCTCGCCTCGGGCGTGCCGGTCATCCACTTGATCCGCACCGCGTTCGACACCAAAGGACGCGCGGTGGAGGTGTGCGACACCGTGATGGCGGCCGACGCGTACATCCTCGATTACCGGCTGTCGGCGAACTGAACCGGACCGAAGGAGCACCCCCGGGCCAGGGCCGCCGGCCCCCGTGGCCCGGGCCTTCTCCGGGAACGCGAAAGGCCCCCGGATGATCTCCGGGGGCCTTTCTTTGCTGTGCACTCGGCAGGATTCGAACCTGCAACCTTCTGATCCGTAGTCAGATGCTCTATCCGTTAAGCTACGAGTGCTTGGCTTCCCTGGCTTTTCTGCCTGGTCGGCGTTGCGGGAACAACATTACATGACCTGCGCCGTGAGGCGAAATCCATTCCGCGCACCCGGCCTGACCTGCGAAAACAGCAGGGAAGACGGTGCTTCCCGGGCGGGTCGGGGGCGGATGCGCCGAAGCCCCGGCCAGGTGGCCGGGGCTTCGGTGATCGAACTGGCGGAGGCGGAGGGATTTGAACCCTCGATGGGCTTTAAAACCCAAACCGCATTAGCAGTGCGGCGCCATAGACCGGACTAGGCGACGCCTCCAGCACACTCCGCGCGGGCGCGTTGTGTGTGCCGATGATGACACAACCGAACGCGGTGCCACCAATCGCGGTACACGGTACTAGGCGCGCGGCCCGCAGGGCAAAGCACCATCAGGCTCCGGCGAGCGGGGGGCGCGCAGGCGCGGGTGCGCAACGCTCGGGCGGGCGGCGCGTTAGAAGCGGTGGGGCGCGAGATCGCGCGCCCCGAGACCGCGACCACCGGGAGCCCTCATGCTGCGCCGCATCCTCCTCACCGCGACCGCCTCCGCCGCGGCGCTCGCCGCCGCCGTGCCCGTCGCCGGGGCGGCCGCCCTGCCCCTTCCGCTGGCCTCGCTGCTCTCCGCGCCCGAGCCGCAGCGGGACCGGCTGACGGTGGTCGTGTCCGAGACGGGCAACGCCCGCACCGACGGACGGTACGAGCTGACGTGCGCGCCGGCCGGCGGGACGCACCCCGCCGCCGAGGACGCCTGTGCCCGGCTCGATCAGCTGGCCCGGGAGAGCGAGAACCCCTTCACCCCCGTCCCCCGGGGACAGATGTGCACCCAGCAGTCGGGCGGGCCCGCCACCGCCCGGGTGACCGGGACCTGGCACGGGCAGCGGGTGAACGCCGCCTTCAACCGGAGGAACGGCTGCGAGATCCACCGCTGGCAGACCATGGAGCCGGTGCTCCCCAGCACCGGTTCCTGAGTCCGCTTCCGGTCTCCGGCTCCCGTATCCGGATTCCTGAGTCCGTCCGGATCCGGCGAGGCCCCGCCCAAAAGCCCGTCCGAGCCCCCGCCATGGGCCCGCGGTCACCGCATATACACAGAACCTCGGTATGAGGTCCCCCTCATCCGCCGCCCGTCGCGCACCCCGTGCGCTTAGACTCACTTCAGAGACAGGCCGGGGCCCGAGGGGCACGATGGGGCCGGCCGTCCGCACACGCAGTAGGTCAGGGAGGAACCGTCGTTGTGAGCAGCAGGCCATCCCGAGGCGCTGCTCGCCTCGCAGCCATACTCGACGCTCTCCCCGACGGCCTGGTGCTCGTCAACTGCAACGGCACGGTCGTCAACGCCAACACCATCGCCCTCGGGCTCTTCGAGACCCCGGGCACCGCCCTCGTCGGGCGCGGGCTGCTCGATCTGCTGCCCGCGTTCGACTCGCGGCTCATCCCGGGCTCCATGCGCAGCCCGGACCCGGCCATGGAGCGGATCCGCACCAAGCCGACGCGGATGATGGCCCGGCGCACGGACGGCAGCGAGTTCCCGGCCGAGGTGACCAGCGCCAGTCTTGAGGACGGACGCGAGGCCTACGCCTCCTCCGGCGGCTACACCGGCGACGAGTTGCTGATGCTCGTGGTCCGCGATCTCTCCGGGACGATGGACACCGAAGCGGAACTGGCGCGTTCGCGGCGGCAGACCGAGATGATCCTGCGGGCCGCCGCCGAAGGCGTCGTGGGCACGGACACCGAGGGGCGGGTCGTCCTGGTCAACCCGGCCGCCGCGCAGATCCTCGGATTCCGCGCCAGCGACCTCGGCGGCCAGGAGCTGCACCCGCTGATCCTGCACTCGCGCGAGGACGGCAAGCCCTTCCCGTACGCCGAGTCGCCGCTCGCCGACACCCTGCGGTCCGGCCGCAAGCACCGGGTGCGCGGGCAGGTGCTGTGGGCGAAGAACGGGAAGCGGGTGCCGGTCGATCTGACCACCGCCCCGGTACGGGACGGGGACCAGCTCGTCGGCGCGGTGATGACCTTCACCGACCGGCGGCCCGGCGAGGAGCTGGCCGCCCGGCACGCCGCCGAACTCGCCGAGGTCACCGAGCGCTTCACCGCGGAGCTGGCGGAGACCACGGAACGCTTCACCGCCGAGCTGGCGGACAAGTCCGAGCGGTACTCCGTCGAGATCGAGGAGCGCGACGAGCGCCATCAGGAGCTGTCGGCCCGTCATGACCAGCTGACCGCCGTGCTCGGCGAGTCGCTGCGCGGGCCGCTGGAGGAACTCCGTACGGAACTGGGCACCCTCGTCGCCGACCCCGCGGGTCAGCTGTGGCCCGAGGCCAACCAGGTGCTGCACTACCTGGCCGCCGGGTACTCCCGGATGACGACGCTGATCGACAATGTCCTCGGCTTCCAGCGGCTCGACACCGGCCGGGAGCGGCTCACCAAGTCGAAGGTCCTCCTCGACGGGGTCGTCGCGGCCGGGATCGAGGGCGCGGTCGAGCTGATCGGGCCCGGGCGGGCCCAGTTCGCCGTGCACGCGCCGTCGATCGAGGCGGAGGTGGACGCGGCCCGGCTGGCGACCGCCCTCGCGCATCTCGCCGCCGACGTGGCCGGGGTGGACTCGACCGGTAAGGCCAGGCTGCTGCCCGACGGCGGCCGCGGGGACTCGACGGTCGTGGTCGCCGCCGCACAGCGCGGCGAGGTCGTACGGATCGAGGTCCGGGGCCCCTTCGCCGGAGGGGACCCGGTGCACGAGCCCATCGTGCGCGGGATCGTCCAGGCGCACGGCGGAGTACTCCAGACCCACGATGTACCGGGGACGAGCGGCAGCGCGTACGTACTGGAGGTGCCGCTCGGCGAGGGGGCGGGCGCGGTGCAGCTCCCGGCCGCCGCACCCGGCCGGGGGAGCGCGATCGCCCCGGCCGCGCCCGGCGCGCGCCAGGCTCCCGGCGCACGCCCCGGCGTGCACCGGCCCGCCGCGCACCCCGGCGCTCCGGCGCTGCCTCCCGTCGGGCCCGGGCCCGTGGCCCCACCCCTCGTACCGCCCGTCGTACCGCCCGCCGCCGCACCGCAGGCGCCCGTACCCCAGGCGCCCGCGCCGCAGGCCGCCTCTCCCGCGCAGCCGCCGCCGGTCACGGCCGCTCCGGCGGCCGGGGGCGACGACCAGGTCACCGGTGCGGTGGTCCTGCCGGAGCAGCGGGTCTCCCCCGGGGCGGCGGACTCGGCTCCCGGGCCGGTCCCCGGACCTGCCCCCGAACCGAGCCATGAGCAGACGTCGCCCGAGCAGGGCGTCGCCCCGGCCGGCGCGGAATCCGGCGTGGGGTCCGGCACGGAGCAGGCGGCGGAGTCCGAGGCGGCCGGCAGCGGCCGGCGGCGGGCCCGGCGCGGCTCCACCGACGCCTTCCTGGAGAGCCCCCTCTCGGGGCAGCGCGCCGCCGAGGAGTCCGGGCAGCCGGCTCCGACCCCGACCGGGCGGCGCAGGGCCTCGGCCCCCCAGGACGAGCAGCAGAACGACGAGCCGGGCGCAGCGCAGGACTCCGGCGGTACGCAGGGCGGCGGTGGCGGGACCGGACGGCGGCGCGGGCGGCCGAGTCCGGCCGAGGAGTCCGCCGGGGCGGCGGGGCCGGGCGTACCGGCCGAGGGTTCCGTGGTCACGGCGGCCGAGGGCGCGACCGGTCGTCCGGCGCTCGGCCAGGCCGTGCCGCCGCAGGGAGTTCCCCCGCAGGGCATGGGCCAGCAGGGCATGGGCCAGCAGCATGGCGTGGGCCAGCAGCAGGCCGTGCCCCCGCACGGGATGGGCCAGCCCGGCATGGGACAGCCCGGAATCGGCCAGCCCGGCATGGGTCAGCAGGCCGTACCGCCGCAGGGCATCCCGCAGCAGCAGGCCGTACCGCCGCACGGTCTCGGCGCGGAGGCGGGCGGACAGCGTCCGGCGCGCACGGGGCTGCCCGAGCTGTCCGCCGGGCAGCCGTCCGAGGCCGCGAACACGGCCGGGCGGCGCGCACGGCGCGCGCTCGCTCCCGCGCCCGCGCCCGCCGAGGAGGCCGAGGCCGGACGCGGGGTGTTCGCGCTGCCGCCCGCCGAGGCCGACCGTTCGCCGCGGACCCCGGGAGCCGTCGACGCCTCCGTGCCGGGGCAGCACGACGCCGTACGGACCGAACCGGGCGACGATCACCACACCCCGCCGCAGCACCACCCCGAGCCGACCGGCCGCCGCCGGGCCCTCGGCGAGGAGCCCCCGGGCGTCCGGATCGCCGACGAGGCGGCCGCCGGGGCGCAGCCGACCGTCCGGGGCACCGGCCAGGGGCCGAGCACCGGTTCCGTTTCGCTGCCGCTGCCGCCCCTTGAGCCGCCCGCGCCCGGCTCCACCGGGTCGCACACCATCGCTCAGCCCCTGCCTGCGGAGGCTCCGCTTCCGGCCGATGCCTCACACGGCCGGGCGTTCAGCGTGCGGACGCTCGGGCAGGGCGTGCCCTTCGCCCAGCAGGTGGCCGACCAACAGGACCAGCCGGGCCAGCCGGGCCAGCCGGGCCAGCCTCAGCAGGCCCAGGGCCAAGGACAGGCCCAGGGCTCGCAGGGCGGTCAGACGTCGCTCGGCTCCGGCCGCCGGCGGAAGCTGTCCACCCCCCCGGACGTCGAGCGCCCCGACGGCGAGCGCCCCGAGCAGTCCGCCCGGCCGCACCCGCAGGGGCAGCCGGGCGCCCCCGGCCCCCGGCTCCCCGTCGAGCGCGGGGAACTGGGCGACCGGGCCGAGGGCCGGTCGTACGCGATAGGCGCGCCCGACGAGGGCGCCGAGGGGCCCGAGCCGCTCGACGGACCCGGCGGCGCGGTGGAGGTGGCCAACCAGCCGCAGCCGCAGCCGGTCGACGACGAACTCCCCCCGGAGCCGCTGGACAATCCGCGCCGGCTGCTGGTCTGGCCCGCGCCCGACGTCTCCACCCAGCAGGCGCTGAGCGACCGGGGCTACCGTCCCGTCGTCGTGCACTCCCGCGAGGAGGTCGACGCCCAGATCGCCGCGTTCCCCGCGGCGCTCTTCGTCGATCCGCTGACCGGGCCGATCACCCGTACCGCGCTCCAGTCGCTCCGGCAGGCCGCGGTCGCGGCCGAGGTCCCGGTGCTGGTCACGGCCGGTCTGGGGCAGGCCACCCGGGAGGCCGCGTACGGCGCGGACCCGGCGATCCTGCTCAAGGCGCTGGCCCCGCGCGACAGCGAGCAGCATCCGCCCCGGGTGCTGCTGATCGAGGAGCACGAGGAGATCGCGCTCGCGCTCACCACGACCCTGGAGCGGCGCGGGATGCAGGTCGCGCGGGCGGGAGCGGACACCGACGCGGTGGCGCTCGCCGCGCAGACCCGGCCGAATCTGGTGGTGATGGACCTGATGCAGGTACGCCGCCGCCGGGCCGGGATCATCGACTGGCTGCGGGCGAACGGACGGCTGAACCGTACGCCGCTGGTGGTGTACACCTCCGCCGGGCTCAACCGGGCCGAGCTGCCCCGGCTCTCCTCGGGCGAGACCGTCCTCTTCCTCGCCGAGCGTTCCACCAGCGGTGAGGTGCAGTCGCGCATCGTGGACCTGCTGGCGAAGATCGGTACGAACTAGTCGCGCCCACCGGGACGGGCCCGTACCGCCTCGACGCGGTACGGGCCCGGTCCCGGGGACGGGCCGCGGCTCTCAGAGGCGGGTGACGTCCAGCTCCCCGTCGGCGTACAGCTTGCGGATCACCTTCTTGTCGAACTTGCCCACGCTGGT